>JBFJOD010000005.1:0-52727 GCA_041617795.1 Gemmatimonadota bacterium
AGCAGGTCGGCGAAGAAGGCTACGCCGAGATGGGCGTTGAGTTCGGGATGGTAGAGGAGCTCGGCGCTGAAGTCATCGATGCCGAGTCGGCTGGCCCACCAGCGACCCGTTTCGGGCATGACTTGCATCAGGCCGCGGGCGCCGGCTCGCGATGTCACTTCGGGCGCGAATGCCGATTCCTGGCGCGCGATCGCCGCGACCAGGAGAGGATCAATTTCACGAGCCCGCGACTCTGCGATCAGAATCTCGGAGAAGGCGAAAGGATAGATCGCCCGTAGGACGCTAGCGCTCCACTCGCCGCGGAGTCGTGAGAACGCACGCCAGCCTAGCCGGACCGCGTCATAACCGTAGCCCCGCTCGGCCAGAACCGCCGAAAGGCTCAGCAGTTCCTCCGGGCTCTGCGGTGCCGAGTCGATCATCCGGTCGACGAGGGCCCTGGACTCCTCCAGAAGTCCCGCTTCCCTGAGCAAGTCGATGGCCGCTAGGTTGCGGGCCAACTCGGGATCCGGCTCGGCAGGCTGCGGCCCTGCCGGCAGGTCCGACCACGGGTCGACGTTCAGCCGTTCCGCCGCTAGAAATCCGTAGTAACCAAATGGATCGCCCTCCAGAACCTGACCCAGCAGCGGCGCGGCCGCTACAGCCGCCTCGGGTGTGGCTCGAGCGAGTCGTGCCCGGGCCGCCCAGTAAGTGGCTCTGATCCGGAGTTGGGCGTTGGGCTCGATCCGACGTAGCCGGTCGAAGTGCGCTTCAGCGGTGCCGTTGTCTGCCTCTAGGAATGCAGTGAGTCCGAGGCGGAAATGTGCGTTGCGGGCGGCGCGCGAACCGGCGTACCGCTTGATGAGCTCGGCATAAATCGCGCGGGCCTGGTCAGCGTTTCCCGACCCCTCGTACAAGTCGGCCAGCAGAGCTAGCGCGTTGATTGCTGATCCACTGCCCGGATGCCGGTCAGCCACAGCGCGCAGACGCTCGCGCCCTTCGCGGCGCCAGCCCCGCCGGTAAACGGCGCGCGCCAGCGTGAACTCTGCCTTGGCACTGACCGTCGGGTTTGGGTGCGACGCTAGCAAACGTTCGAGTTGATCGATGGCTGCGAAGTTGCTGCCGGCGCTCATGAGCAGCTCACCGATCTTGAGCTCGAGCTGCTGGCGCTCGCCTCGTGGCAGAGTTTTCAGCTTCAGGTAGTTTCGGTATTCTTGCGCGGCACGACCGGGCACACGCGATCGCTCGAAGGCGCGGGCCATCGTCAGGTGGTCGGCGGCAGTGAGCCCGGCGAGCGCGGACAGGCGCTTGGCGGCTTGCAGCGGCGACCCGGGATCGGCGGCCAGGGCGGCACGCAGCTGTCGGCGGGCCGCTGCCGAGTCGCCGTCCTCCAGCAGCAGCGCCGCGACGCGGGCGCGCAGATCCGACGACCCCTGCCTATTTTCGGGTGAATCGGCCGCGGCAAGCAACACGCGGATCGCGCCCTTCCGGTCGCCTGCACGCTGGCGCGCCGTCGCATCGGCGAGGAGGCGCCGGTCGAGAGGAACGCCCGTTGTCCGGGGAAGCAGCCGGCGGACGCCAGCGGTGTCACCGGACTCGGCAAGCGACTCGGCCGCGCGTATCGTGAGCCACGGTTCGAGTTCCGGAAGCGCCTGGGCGGCACGGTCATAAGCCTCGGCCGCCGGTGTGGAGAGTCCGCCGCCGGTCAGCGCTCGGGCAAGGCCCAACTCCGCTATGGCCCGCGGAACGCGCTCGACGGAGTAGTGGAGATAAGCACGGTAGTCCGCCGCAGCGCGATCGAACTCACCCAGCTCGAGCCACGCCCGTGCCCGCAAGGCCCGCCCTTCGCCGTAGGCCATCGTATCGAGCCAGGACGCCGAGGCCAGCGACTCCACCACCTCGCGCCAGGCCCGGCGCCCGCTGGCGGCCCGCGCGGCCAACATGGCGGCCTCCGGCGTTGCGCGCCCCGCCGTGTCCAGATCACGGAGCAACCGCGTCGCATGCCAATGCCGGCCTTGCTGAAGTGCCTCGACGACCCGATCCAATGGATCGTCGCGGTCCAGCGTGCGTGCCGGCCCGACCGTGCTGGGGGCCGCGACAAGCAGCAAAGCGGCTAGGTAAACTCCAGAGAGACGCATAGACCTTGTTTCTGTCAACGGCGGGTTAAAGCGATCGGTTGATCGGCGGGCTACTCAGGGTACAGGCTGTGTGCAGCCTCGAGAAACGCGCGCCGCGATTCGCTGGTCAGGCTGAAGCTGCCTGTACCGGTCGGGTCGACAAAGACGAGTCGCAGCTCGAAACTGAGAGTTTCCTTGTAGACCCAAACCTGACTCCGCTCTGGCCGTGGCCGGGCATCAAGGTCGCGGATGACCAGATCCGGCGGACCCAAACTAATGTACACCGCGGCACGGTCCGTGAGCCAACCGGCCGTGCCCGCGTTGCTGAACCGGTCGTTCGCTTCCCGAAGTCGCCGGAAATAACGGTCGAAAAACTCGTTCTCCGGGGTCTCCGGGTTCGGGTCCCTCATCTTCCAAAACGCATGCAACCTACGTGCCCGTTCCCCGGGCGCAGCCAGGCTCAGGCTATCCAGGTCGGCGGCGATGCCTGCATACCGCAGGTAGCTGATGGCCTCGTCCGTGTCCGACACCAGCCAGTCGCCGAAAAGTGCAACAACCAGGGTGTCCGAGGCCCCGCCGCCACCCGCCAACAGGCGACTTTGCAGACCCGCCGCGCCGGGCGCGATCGACCCGCCGGCGAGCTGAATCAGGGCGCCGCTCAGCGGCCCAGCAGCGGGGCTGACCGGCAGAGTATCGGTCACGAGGACCGCTCCGCCCTGTGCGACTTGTAGGACGATCGCGTCAGCTGAATCAGTGAGCGCCTCCACATACACGCGCGGTTCCGGCAGATCGGAGAATTCGACCGTCGCTCTGGGACTGATGATCAGGGAGGGTGGAGTGGCGCGGTCAGCTCGGGGCTGGGCTTGGTGGACCACAATAGGGGCTGTGACCGCGGGTGGCCGGAAGGCTGGAACGTGAAGCTCGGCTACGGCCGAGGCGCCGATCGAGGAAGCCTGATCGGTCATTTTGACCGTTGCCCGGTAGACGCCGGGCGCAAGTTTCATGAAGCCCTGAAACACGACACTCTCGCCCTGGCGCGAAGTTTCCCGGAAAGTACGAACGCGTACTTCTTGGGGCTCGCTGAGTCGAGCGACGGGGGCGGCGCTGTCGCCGACCACGACGTCGACCCGGTAGCGTGCCACAAAACCTGGCGGATCGCGGCGGAAGCGCAGCGCGCTGTTCGGTAGCGAGATGGCGAGGATTGCGTAGGTGCTGTCGGCCGGTCCTGGCAGGTAAACGAACCTGCCGACGGCGAGCAATCGCTCTGCGACCAGGAAACCGAGTTGGCGGTAGGTCCCGAGGGGGTCGGGCAGCCGCGCTGAAGCGGCGGTTGGCTCGAAACCGGTTGGGTCGGTCGACGCTGCGGAGCGGCAGGCGGCGGCCAGCCCGGAAACGCAAATGAGGGCTGTTAAGACAAAGAGGCCACCTCGGAGGTGGCCTCTTGCACGAAGTCCTGCGTGTTCGACGGCGGTCACACGGTGCGTGTCTTCGCCTCGATCTCGTGGAGCGCGTCGATCATCTTCTGTGCGCTCTCTTCCATCTCGATGACCTGACGATCGATCTGGGTCACGAAGTAGTTGTGCGCGATGTTGATGGGAATCGCGATCGTGAGCCCACTGGCCGTTGTGATCAGAGCGACCTTAATACCACCAGCCACTGTGGTCGCCTCGACCTCACCGGCCAGCTCGATGGCCTGGAAGGCTTGGATCATTCCGATAACGGTCCCGAGGAACCCGGTCAGCGGAGCGACGTTAGCCAGCGTCGCCAGCCATACCAGGCCGCGCTCCAGCCCGGCAAGCTCGATCAGGCCGGCGTTCTCGATCGCCTTCATGACCCGCTCGGTTCCTTCCTCGTGGCGGCGCAGTCCGGCCAAGAGGATCGCGGCCGCCGGAGCCTTGGACTCCTGGCAGCGCCGCACGGCTTCCTGGATCCGGTGCTCGGCCAGCAGCTGGTCGGTCTCAGTCAGCAGATTGCGATTGCGACCACCCTTGATCTGGAGGTCGATGAATTTCCAGACGATCACGACGGCGCCGGCCAAGGCGAAGAACGCCAGCGGCCACATCATAAAGCCGCCGTCCCTGAAAGTCTGCATCAGATCCAGCTTCTGGCCTTGACCGAGGGCCTGAATCGCGATCAACGCGGACAGCGTGATACCGCCCAACTTGAACCTCCTAATGCTCACGGTGGCTGGCTTGTGCCACCGAAGGTATGAATGGGCCTAAGGTCGGGGAAATGCGGTGGCTAAGCTAGAGAGCAGGTTACTGGCTTGTCAAGACTTCGGGCCTGAGCCGCCCGCGGCCGGCCCGATCTTGTGACAGGCCGCCCGGGCGCCCGCCCCGTGAAGCGCGAGGCTCGGCGGCTCCGTTCGGCAGATCTCGTCTTTGTCGGGATGGGGGCAGCGGGGGTGAAAAGGACAGCCGGAGGGCGGACTGACAGGGCTTGCGACGTCTCCAGTCAAGATGATGCGCTTCCGATCGGCACCGCGTTCTGGGACCGTAACAGCAGAGAGAAGGGCCTGAGTGTAGGGGTGGAGTGGTTTGCTGAACAGCGAATCGCAATCGCCGAGTTCGACCACGCGCCCCAGATACATTACGGCGACCCGGTCGGCGATATGTCTCACGACCGAAAGGTCGTGCGTGATGAACAGGTAGGTCAGGTCCAACCTTTCCTGCAGGTCCGCGAGCAGGTTGAGGACTTGAGCCTGTACGGAGACATCGAGCGCGGAGACCGGTTCGTCCGCCACGATGAACTCCGGTTCCACCGCCAGAGCCCGGGCGATTCCGATGCGCTGGCGCTGGCCGCCGGAGAACTCGTGTGGATACTTGATCGCGTCCTCGGCGTGCAAACCAACGGCCTCGAGCAATTCCGCGACCCTTTTCTGTGCGGCAGCACCGTGCGCCAGGTCGTGGACGCTCAAGATCTCACGCAGCATTCCGCCGACGGTCATGCGGGGATTCAGAGATCCGAAAGGATCCTGAAAGATGATCTGTACGCGGCGGCGCAGGCGTTTTAGTTCAGAGCGGTCCAGCTTCAGAGCGTCGCGCCCATCGAAAACAACGCGCCCTGCCGTCGGTTCCTGCAATCGCAAGATTGCTAACGCCGCGGTGCTCTTTCCCGACCCTGATTCGCCGACCAGCGCTAAGGTTTCGCCACGCCGGATTTCGAACGAGACTCCGTCGACAGCGCGGACGAAGCCGACCGTCCTGGCGAAAACGCCGGCGCGGATTGGGAAGTGCTTGACCAGATTCTCGACGGTCAGCAATGGCTGGCCCAATTTGCCGGCGCCCGGGCGCGTGCCCATCACACTTCTCTCTCGGGCGCGGCGGTCGTGGTCCAACCGCCGACGTGCCGCTGGGGTTCGATTTCGAGCCAACAACGGCTGGGGTGTTCGGCCTCGGCAAACGGCGGCGAATCGTCTTGACAGCGGTCCCATGCGTAAGGGCAACGCGGGTGGAAGCGGCAGCCGGGGGGCCAGCGTCTCGGGCTGGGCACGCCGCCCGGGATCACGGCGAGTCGTGACAGCCGGGTGGTAATGCGGGGGACAGAGCGGAGCAAGCCTTCGGTGTAGGGATGCCGGGGGCGATTGAAAATCGCGTCGGCGGGTCCGCTCTCCACGACTTGGCCTGCGTACATCACAAGAACGCGGTCGGCGATCTGCGCGATGACACCCAAGTCGTGACTGACGAACACCATCGCCATCCCAAGCCGTGACTGGAGTTGCGCTAACAGATCGAGAATCTCGGCTTGAATCGTCACGTCCAGTGCCGTGGTCGGCTCGTCGGCGACTAGAACGCTGGGATCGCAGGCCAGCGCCATCGCGATCATGGCCCGCTGGCGCATGCCGCCAGAGAATTCGTGGGGGTAGGAGCTAATTCGCTGTTCGGGGTTCGGGATGCCGACCAGCCGGAGCATCTCGATCGCTCGCGCCCGCGCCTCCGCCGGCCGGACGCGCCGATGGATCCGCACTGACTCGGCGATCTGGTCCCCGATTGTCCAGACCGGGTTCAGGCTCGTCATCGGCTCTTGGAAGATCATCGAGATCTCATTGCCGCGGATCTGGCGCATCTCGGCCTCAGAAGCTTCGGCCAGGTCGCGATCGCGCAGCCGGATCCTCGAGCCAGCTTCGATCCGGCCCGGCGGATCGATCAAGCGGAGGAGCGAGAGGCAGGTTAGGCTCTTGCCACAGCCCGATTCGCCGACGATCCCTAGCGTTTCGCCCGGACTTAGCGCGAAGCTCACCCCGTCGACGGCTCGCACCAGGCCATCCGCCGTGTGGAAATAGGTGCGCAGGTCATCAACGCGCAGCAGCGGTGCAGGCACAGTCAAAGCCTCAGCCGAGGATCGAGGGCATCGCGAAGGCCATCGCCGATCAGGTTGAACGCGACGACGGTCAGCACGATGGCCAGCCCGGGGAAGGTTGCCACCCACCAGGCCTCGACTAGGTATTCGCGTCCGTCGTTGATCATGTTCCCCCACGTCGGTGTGGGAAGTGGAACGCTGAAGCCGAGAAACGACAAGCCGGCCTCGATCAAGATGATGTTGCCGAGCCCCAATGTCGCGGCGACGATCACGGGTCCCAGCACATTCGGGATGATGTGACGCAGGATGATCCGGGGACTGCTCAGCCCCAGAGCCCGGGCGGCCTGGATGAACTCACGCTCGCGCAGTGACAATACCTCGCCCCGCACGATGCGAGCGCTGGACGGCCAGAGGGTCAATCCGAGCACGAGGATAACCAGAGGGAGCGATGGTTGGAACAGCGCGATGACGACGATCAAGAGCACCAAGCGTGGAAAAGAGATCAGCACATCGACCAGGCGCATCAGAACGTTGTCGACAGCGCCTCCAAAGAAGCCGCTGGCTGCCCCGATGGCCGTGCCGAGGGTGATCGAGATGGACACAGCCAGGAAACCGATCGCTAAGCTGATCCGGGCACCATAGAGCACCCGTGTCAGCACGTCACGTCCAAACTTGTCGGTCCCCATCACGTGGTCGAGCGAAGGTGCCAGATGGCGCGTCGCAGCGATATCGCTACCGATCACGCTGGGCTCGAAGGGGGTCAGGTACGGACCCAGCAGTGTGGCCACAACCAGCAAGACCATCAGATACAGGCCCAGCAGCGCGACGCGGTTTCGCTTGAACTCGCGCCAGGCAATGGCCCACTGCGACAAGTGCGCCGGGCCGTGCGATGCGACGCGGAGCGACCTGAGGCTCACGCCCCAGGTCAGGCCTAGCCCCACGACCAGCGACAGCAAGGCGACCCAATAGTCGAGCCGTCCGGCGGTCAACGTCGCAACGACCCGGTCGAGAGCGAGGAAGAGCACGCTCAGCTGGCCGGCGGTCATCGCTATGAGGGAAACCCCGGTGCGGGTTTGCCGGCGCCACAGGTGACCGAGCCCGGGAACGAGCATGGCGGCCAGGCGACCGGCAGCACCGAACTCGGTGTTCTTGCGCGACTTACTCATAACGAATCCGGGGGTCGACCACCGCGTAGAGGATATCGGCGATCAGGTTCGCAATGACGACGAACGCGGCGAAAATGAACGATGTCGCCATCACGACCGGGTAGTCGCGCTGGGATACGGCGTCGACGATCGTCCGACCCATACCGGGCCAAGAGAAGACGTACTCCACAAGCACGGCACCACTGAACAGAAACGGCAGGTAGAGGCCGAGAAGCGTGATGATCGGCAGAAGTGCGTTTTTCAGGGCGTGCTTGAGTATGACCGATCGCTCGGGCACACCTTTGGCCCGGGCCGTCCGAATGTAGTCTTGCCGGATAACCTCGAGCATCGAGCTGCGCATGTAGCGTGCGACGCTTGCTGCTGACGAGACACCCAGCGCGATCGAGGGAAGCACGAGATGGCGGAGCCAATCGATGAACTTACCCCAGCCACTCAATAAATCGTGGTCGACGCTGGTCATACCGGAGGCTGGGAAGCGCAACGCGTCGGGCCACCACTCCACGCTGTAGACCTTGTAAGCGAAGATCAGAATCAACATCAGGCCCAGCCAGAAGCTTGGCATCGAATAAATGAACAGCGCGCTGACGGTCAGGATATTGTCCAGCGCTGAATACTGGCGAACGGCCTGAACGATCCCGATTGCGATTCCGATGCTGAAGATGAGCAGGAGTGCCGTGCCGCTCAGGATCAGCGTGTTGGGAATTCGCTCGGCGAGGATCGACGCGACCGGCCGGCTTTGCGCCAGACTGTAACCGAAGTCGCCTTTCACGAAGCTCGCCATCCACTTCAAGTACTGGATGTGTAACGGCTGATCGAGCCCCCAATTGCGCCGCATCTGCTCGAGGACCTCCGGTGCCACGCCCGGCTGCATGTACATCGCTGTTGGATCGCCCGGTGCTGCATGCATGAAGATGAAGACCAGCGTCAGTATCCCGAGCAGCAACGGGACAGCTTGAAGCAGGCGGCGGACGATGTAGGCAGTCATCTCGATTCGTCAGCTGCGGTGACAGCGACTGGGAGCAGAGCCGCCACGCCGCTCAGGGGTACGCATCGTGACAACGGTTCTGGCCTATGGCTCGACCCTCCAGTGGTGCAGGTTTTGGTAAACGCTGTAAGTGTCTATCCTAGAGTTCTTTACGCGGTTGCTCAGGCCGACGACCTCGTCATAAAACCAGAGGAAAGCGTAGGGCCGGTCCCGGGCGATTTTCCGCGCGGCCGCGCGCCAGTGGGATGCAGCGTCGACGGCAGTGCGAGCAGCGAGCGCCAAGGGTATCAGGCTGTCTGTGGCGGTGCTCTCGTATGCTGTGATGTTATAGGGTGCGTCGCGCGGCCAGAACTGATCTCTGACGTACTCGGGGTTGAGCGCTACTCGCCACCCCACGATCGCCGCTTGGAACTGTCGGGTGGTGTCGCTGAACACGTAGTCAATCAGCGTGCTGTTTTCCAGCAGGCGTATGTCAACTGCTATACCGACCCGCGTCAATTGTGCTTGAATTATCTCCGCCGCCGCCGACCGCATCAGACCTCGTGACCCGGAGTTGGTGAGCAGCGTGAATCGAAAAGTCTGCGATCCGCGTTCCAGTATGCCATCGCTATCATTATCGGCCCAGCCCAGCCTCTGCAGGATCGCGCTGGCGCGGTCCGGCGCGTAGGGGTCGGGTTGAACAGTTGTATCGTACAGACGCCGGAAGATTGGCGGAAACGGACCGGCCGCGGGCGTTGCGTAGTCAGCGACGTTCAGTCCCTCGAGGATCGCCTGGCGATCAATCGCGAGGGACAGCGCCTCTCGGACTTGCGGGTCGGCGAACGGAGCGAAGCGGGTCCCGTTCCAGGCGATGAAGTCGTAGAACCGCGCGCCGCGAGCCGCCAACTGAAAGCGCGGATCGTCAGCTAGCGAGGTTAGCGTCGAGGTGGGAACCGGGTTGATGACGTCAACGCTACCGTTCTGCAACTCGACGACCCGCGTTGTCGCTTCCGGCACAAACCTGAATACGACCCGGTCCAGGCTGGACCGGCCAGTGTAGGCTCGCTCCCGCGGCTCAAGGACCAGGCGCTCAGCGGGCAGCCATTCACTGACACGAAAGGGACCGCTGACCACCAGGTCGGTCGCAGGGGCGTGGACCGTCGGGTGTGCTGCGAGCGTCTTGCCGTCGGCGCCATGATCACGGTAGACGTGCTCCGGAACGATGCTCCAGCCTGATTGGAGAAGCATCAGTGGGTGATGGCGTTTGAAGTAGAACGTGACCCGGTGCTCTTCTATCGCCTCGACCGAATCGAGCAGTGCGACGTAGTCGCCGTAGGGGAATCCGGTCTCGGGTCGAAGCATGAGGTTGTAAGTGAAGACGACATCCTTCGCCGTAATCGGCTCGCCGTCGGACCAGGTCGCATCATCGCGCATGTCGTAGGTGATCGTGGTCGAATCCGGGCCGTACTCCCAGCGCTCGGCTAGCGCCAGATCGTCGAGGACGTGCTCGATGGTGCCATCGACCCAGCGGGCCGAGTTGAGACCCGGAAAAAGCAGCTTGTCCAGCTCTGTCTCGAGTTCCGAGCGAAAAGTCAGCGGCAGCAGAAGATCGACGGTGCCGTTCTCCGCGATGACAACGGTCTTCGCCGTCTCGGCCCGTTGGCAGGCGAGCAGGACGAACGCCGTCGTGGCGATGGCAGCGTATCCCCTGACCCGGCCGCTCACGTCTTCTCCTTCGCGGCGCGCCCGGCCGCCGGCAGGATCCACCAATCCTTGGCGTTGATTAGGTTGCCGCGGATGTCCATGCGGACATTCTGCACACGACGGTTCACGCCGTTGGCCTGCTCGAGGAAATAGAGGAATGTGTAGGGCTGGTCCTGCTGTATGATCTCCTGGTACTCGTACCACAACTGAAGTGCCGCCGATCGGTCTCCGAGGCTTGTGATTCTATCGAGGAGCGCATCCACCCGCCGATTGCAGTATGAGGCCCACTGGAAGGGCCCGTCCCGCTGCGAGCAGGCAAACAACGCGCGATCGTCGAGAACGAAGTCGGAGGACCAGCCCAGCACGAATGCATCGAAGCGGCGCTCTTTGCTGGTGATGTCCATTCGAAGGCTTTGAGCCTCCTGAACGACCGTGCGCACCTGGACGCCGATCTTGGCGAGGTCCGCCTGTACCAGGGTCATGATGTCTTGGCGGGCGGGGTTCGGGTTCGTCCGGAGTTCGAAGGACGCTTTGATCCCTTCACGCTCGCGAATCCCGTCGTCATCGGGGACGACCCAGCCCGCTGCGTCGAGCAGGGCCCGGGCGCTGTCAGGGTCGTAGGGCAAAGCCTTGAGGTTTGCGTGGTAGGCCCAGTGAAACGGCGGCACCGGGCCTTTGGCCACACTGCCGAGGCCATAACGAACGGCCTCGACCAGGCGCTGGCGATCGATCCCGAGGGTGAACGCTCGGCGCACACTAGCGTCGCGGAACAGAGGGCGTTGGCCGTTCCAGTTAATGAACGTGTAGCTTCTCGATGGGAAGGAGATGACACGAGCGGCGGGGTGGGCATCGATCTCGGCGATCTGTGAGGGATCGACTGAGACATAGACGTCCACCTCTCCGGCCAGCAGCTCGCCGAGTCGCGTCATGGGTTCTTCGATCACCCGGTACACAAGCCGGTCGACGAAGGGGCGGCCGCCAAGTGGCTGCGGGAAATCAGGATTGGCTTCGAACACCCAGCGGTCGCGAGAGCGATGCTCAATGAAACGGAAAGGTCCGTTGCCCACCGGGCTCGTCGTACCGAAGGGGTGTTGTGGCAGGTCCGCCACCGCCACTTCTCCAAGGATGTGCTGGGGCATTGGCGCGACCGTGCGCCACGGATCCATGAATCCGGCATGCCGCTTCATGTAGAAGGTGATGACGTAGGTGTCGCTCACCGACGCGCTATCGTAGTTCGTGAAGAGGGAGGCGCGTGGGTAAGCCGCTGCCGGGTTCTTGATGCGGTCAAATGTGAACTTCACGTCGCGGGCCGTTGTCGGCATCCCGTCATGCCATTTGACGTCGTCTCGCAGGTAGAAAGTTAGGGCCAGGCCAGCGCCGGCGGCGCTGGTGTCCCAGCGCTCGGCCAGATATGGGACGGGGTTCAGCTCGGCATCGTATTGGATCAGAGTCATGAACAGAACGAAGTCCTGAAGCTCGAGCGAGTTTTCGTCGACACTGGTGAAGTGGTTCATCGAGCTGGCCTCCGCCAGGTATGCAACCACTACAGTGCCGCCGTAGTTCGGTGAGTCTAGTGCGGCCGCGTCGTCTGCCCGTCGCTCGCTCCCAGCGCAGCCAGCAAACCAGCAAGCTGCACTCAGCACGGCTACCACTTCCTTGCACTTCATGGACGTGACCTTTTCCGACGATTATCGCGGTTCTGATATCCACCATTCGGCGACGGACACCAGTGTCCCGCGCGCATCCATTTCGACACCCTGGACCCGGCCCGCGACGGCCACCAGTTCCTCCAGCCACATCAAGAAGGTGAACGGCTGCGCCTCCTGCAAGGCGATCGCGAACTCCGCCCACAGTTTCCGTGCCTGCTCTGGATCGGTGGCGCCCGTCGCTTGCTCGATCAACCGGTCGACCCTCGCGTCCTTGAGGCCGCTGCGGTTGTAACTGCCTGGCCGATCGGCCTCCGACGAGTGAAACAAAGCGGCGGGATCGACGCGGAAGTTGTCCAGCACCCAGCTCTGCACGACGCTCTGGAAATCCCGGCTCCGGTGACGCGACAAGAGAGTCTGCCACTCCATCGTCTTGACGTCGACGGCGACGCCGATGTCGGCCAGTTGAGATTGCACGACCTGAGCGATGTCGACGCGGACCGGGTTCTCGTGGTTGGTCATGAGCGTCAAGCGAAGGCTGTTGCCGTTCCGATCCTCGCGAATGCCATCGCCATCACGGTCGACATAACCTGCCTCTGTCAGTGTGCGACGGGCGCGCACTTCATCGTAAGGCAATGGTTCAATGGCCGAGAACATGGGGTGCCATGGGGCGATCGCACCCGTGGACAGCTCGCCGTAACCAAACAAGAGGACGTCGATCAGTTGCTGGCGATCGATGCCCATCGTCAGGGCGCGTCGTACCCGCGAGTCCGCCAGGATCGGCAAGCGAACGTTCCACCCTATGTAATAGAACTCGCGGAAGGGGAAACTCAGTAGGCGGATGCCAGGGCTCTGCTCGACCTGTGCCGCTTGATGGGGGAACAGCGATCCGTTCACGTCGATCCGGCCCGTCAGTGTCTCTGACAGCAGGGTTGCCGGTTCACGGATGAAGCGAACGACCACCCGATCGAGGCGGGGCGGGCCACCGAGCGACGCGGGGAAGTCCGGATTGCTCACGAGGGTCAGGCTCTCGCCGGGTGCCCAGCGAACGAACTTGAAGGGGCCACTGCCGACCGGTGCACGGTTGAACGAGGCACGCAGTAGTTCGCCGGGCGGCACATCTTCCAGCAAGTGCTTGGGGACCGGCGGCCACCAGAACCCATCGAGCGGGCGGGCATGCGGTCGGCTGAACTCGAAGCGTACGGTAAACGAGTCGATGACTTCACACGAGGCGACGAGCTCGAGGTAGGCTGAGGAGAGGACCGACGCAGTCTGTGGGTCTTTGGCGCGTTCGAAAGTGAACTGGACGTCATGCGCCGTGACCGGCTGCCCATCGTGCCAGCGGGCATCGCGGTTCAGGTTGAAGGTGACGGCTTCCGCTTCGAGTACCCAACTGACTGCCAGGTAGGGCTTGGGCTCGAACGAGGCATCGTATTGCACCAGCGGGGTGAACAGCATGTAGTAGATGACTTCATTGGTGTTCTGGTCAGTGTTCACCAGCGGGTTGAAGGACTGCATTTCGGCATTGAGACCAACGACCACAGTTCCACCGGTGGCCGTCGACGCCCCAGGCGTTCCCGGCCCGGGAGCTTCGCCACCGCAGGCGAGTGCGAAAGCTAGAAAGGTACAAGCGATGTACCGTGCGGACCTCACCGCGGACCTCAAAGTCGCCATGTCCACTCCGGGTCAGAGAAGCGTCGGCTGTGATGAATGACGCGCGCCTGCTCGTGGGAGTCCAGTACCGACCCCTGCAATTGGATGCTGAGCAGGCGCTCAAAACCGTTTGCAAGACCGTCGATCAATTCCGCCCATGTCGGTAGGTGCGGAAGCAACTCGTCCAGCGCCGCGGGCCGTTCGTCCGCGTCGTTCTTCGCGCGGACCTTCAGCAGCTCGAAGGCAGGCGACTGATCGCCGGTAAGCAGCAAGGAGCCGTGCTGCAACAGCACCCCGCCTTCGCGGAACTGCGCGCTGCCCAGAAGCTTGCGTGTGCCGGAGACGATCGCCCCGCCGTCCAACCCTTGAAAGCAGGGGACTGTGGAGGGCCGAACCGCGTGGCCGGGATCGCCGACGATGTCTGTGGGCGCGCCGAGCAGACGGAGTCCGGTGAGAAACGCTTTGTGGATCAATTCGTAGGTACGGCGTGGACCGCCGAGGTGGCGATCGCCAACCAATACGGAGTACGTGACTTCGTGATGGTGATAAACCGCCCTGCCGCCAGTGGGTCGGCGGACGAAGTCGATACCGCGCCGCTCCGCTTCGGCCAGGTCGTAGTGGCCCCGCGCCGGTTGGTTGCGTCCCAGAGAGACGCAGGGAGGCCACCAGCGGTAGAACCGCAGGACTGGCGGGCCGCCATCACGGACCGATTCCGCCAGCGCTACGTCGGTTGCCATGTTGCGTGCACCGGTCGCGGCGGGGGTCTCGAGCAGCCGCCAGATGTTGGCAGACGCGGCGCGACCCTGCGGCGATCCGGGCCGCGGCGCTTGCCTGATGACGAGTTCTTGTTTGATGTCGTCGCTCACCTCAGCTCCCCGCGGTAGGGTAAGCTAAGAAGAGCGAGCCGGGCGGGCTATTGCGACGGGTGCCCGCGGGTCAGTCGCCCGCAGCGCGGTAACGCACGTTCGGTTGGCGGTTGGCTTTCGCCTCATCTAGGCGCCGCACCGGTGTCGTGTACGGAGCGTTCTTGACCATCTCAGGATCGGCGGCCGCTTCCTCGGCGATCTTGAGCATGGCGTCGCAGAAGCGATCGAGTTCCTCTTTGGTTTCGGTCTCGGTAGGCTCTGTCATGATCGCCTCGGCCACGACCAGAGGGAAATAGACCGTCGGAGCGTGCATTCCGTAGTCGAGGAGCCGCTTGGCGACATCGAGAGTGCGAACTCCGTACTTCTTGAGGAAAGCGCCGGAAAACACCGACTCGTGGAGCCCCCGCCCGTAGGGCAGGCCATACGTCTTGCCCAAGCGTGCGGATACGTAACTGCTATTCAGGACTGCGGCGCGAGCCGTCGCGGGGACGCCCTCGTGTCCCAGCATTCGTATGTAGGTGTAGGCGCGTACCATCACGCCGAAATTACCCCACATACCGTGCACCTTGCCGATGCTGGTGGGCCGTTCCCAATCGAGCGAGTAGCTTCCGTCCGCCTCCTGTTGCAGTACCGGCAACGGTAGATAGGGCGCGAGGTGCTTCTTTACCGCGACGGGTCCTGCCCCCGGTCCTCCACCGCCGTGTGGGCTGGAGAAAGTCTTGTGCAAGTTGATGTGGACGATGTCATACCCCAGATCGCCCGGTCGCGTTATCCCCATTAAAGCGTTCAGGTTCGCACCGTCCATGTACAACAATCCGCCGGCGTCGTGAACCAGCCGGGCGATCTTCTCAATGTCAGATTCGAACTTGCCGAGTGTGTTCGGGTTGGTGAGCATGACGCCGGCCACGTCGTCTCCCAGTACCGCTTCGAGTGCGGCCGGATCCATGCGTCCAGCTTCGTTTGATTTCAACGTGACGGTCTCGTATCCGGCCATGGCCACCGTCGCCGGATTCGTGCCGTGCGCGCTGTCCGGTATGATGATCTTTTTTCGCGGATCGCCTTTCGCGCTGTGATAAGCCCGGATTAGCAGCGCACCCACCAGTTCGCCCTGCGCACCGGCAGCCGGTTGGAGCGTCACCGCATCCATCCCAGCGATCTCCTTCAGCGATTCGCCCAACTCCCACATCAGCCGGTAGGCTCCCTGAACCGCGGTGGTTGGCTGGAAGGGATGCAAGTCGCCAAGACCCGGCAATCGCGCTGTCAGCTCGTTGACCTTGGGGTTGTACTTCATCGTGCACGACCCCAGCGGATAGAAAGCTTTGTCTACGTGGTGGTTCTTGAGCGAGATGGCGGTGAAGTGCCGCACCACCTCATGTTCGGGCACCTCGGGCAGCGCTGGCGGTTTCTTGCGCCTCACATAGGCCGGCAACAGCTCCTCGATCGGTCGGGCAGGCACATCAGCGCTTGGCATGTCGGTGCCGCGGCGCCCCTCGCGCGAGCGTTCGAAAATCAATGGGGTCGTTGCTACCTGGGTGTCTCTATCGCTCATCATCTTCGACAAGTTGGGCGTTGGCCTGTCAGGTTCGTCGCGTCCAGCTCAGAATTCGTGGCTTTGTCCGGGCTCCAGAATCACGACCTTCGCCCGGGCGCCGACCTTGTCGGCGAAAGACTTGGGGTCCTGCTCGATCAGATCGAACGTGTTGTAGTGCATCGGGATGACCGTCTTTGGCTGAATCATCTCGACGGCCCGGACGGCATCATCTGGGCCCATAGTGAAGTTGTCGCCGATCGGCAGACAGGCGATATCCACCTGGCCTTTCAGCAGCTGCATGTCGACGATCAATGCCGTGTCGCCGGCATGATAGATCGTCGTTTTGTCCAGGTCGATTAGAAACCCGCCCGGCACGGTCGTGAATTGGCCGGAGTCGTCTCCTTCGACGGCTCCACCATGCAGCGCCGGCGTCATCTTGATCCGGCCAACCGGAAAATTGTAGCCGCCACCGATGTGCAACGGGTGCGCCTTCTTGATCTTCTTGACTTGCTGGGCGAACGAGACGATCTCAAAAGTTGACACGACTGTCGCACCCGTGCGCTTGGCGATCTCGAACCCGTCGCCGATGTGGTCACCATGGCCGTGGGTGAAGAGCACGTAGTCGACCCTCTTAAGGTCGTCCGGCCCGATGTCAGCGATGGGGTTGTCGCTCAAGAACGGATCGATTAGCAGGACGGTGCCGTCCTTAGCCGTGATCTCAACACAGGAATGGCCATGAAAAGTCAGTTTAGGCATGGCTGGCCTCCCTCAAGACCGCGAGTAGTTGCTCGACCTCCTCCCGCGACCGCTTCTCGGTAAAGGCGATCAACAGCCCGTCCTCCACGTCGATGTGTGGGAAGCGCGAAAGAGCAACTCCGGGGAGCAGTCCGCGCTCGGCCCCTAGCTCAACCACATCGCGCGCCGGTATTCCCGTCCTCACGGCAAACTCGCGGAAGAAAACCGCGTCAGGGAAGAGGGGCTCGATCCCCGGGATCGCCACGATCTGCTCATAGGCATAGTGCGCGATCTGAGTGCTGGCTTCTGCGACCTCGCGCAGGCCCTGACGGCCGACAGTGGACAGGTAGATCGTCGCCGCCAGCGCGTTCAGTCCCTGATTGGTGCAGATGTTGCTCGTCGCCTTCTCACGCCGGATGTGTTGCTCACGGGTCTGCAGCGTCAGCACGAATCCGCGCCGCCCGTCGACATCCTCGGTCATCCCGACGATTCTTCCAGGCATGTGGCGGATGTGATCTTGCCGTGCCGCGAACAGACCCAGCACGGGGCCGCCCAGGCTGAGGGCATTGCCGAACGGTTGACCTTCTGCGACGGCAATATCGGCGCCGCATTCGCCCGGGCTGTTGAGGATCGCCAGTGAGATCGGGTCGACGACGGCGATCAGCAGGGCGCCAGCGTCGTGGACAAGCGTGGCGGCAGCCGCCAGGTCTTCGATCAGGCCATAGAAATTCGGGGTCTGAATGATGACGGCGGCCGTTTGATCATCCAGCATTTCCTTGACGGCGTCCAGGTCCGTGATACCATGGTCGGTTCGCGGTGCAACCTCGACCGGTATTCTCAGCCCAAGGTTGTAGGTATCGAGCACTTGCCGGTAGTGAGGATGAACGGTGACCGAAAGGATGATCTTCTCACGCTTTCGCTGAATCGAGCGGGCCATCAGTGCGGCTTCGGCCATCGCCGAGGCACCGTCGTACATCGATGCGTTGGCGACATCGAGACCCATGAGCTCGCAGATCATGCTCTGGAACTCGTAGATCGACTGCAGCGTCCCCTGGCTAACTTCGGCCTGGTACGGAGTGTAGGCCGTGTAGAACTCGCTGCGACGGATCAAGTGGTCGACGGCGGCGGGCACGTAGTGGTCGTAGTAGCCCGCGCCAGCGAAGCAGGTCAGGTGGCGGCTGTCCGCTGCCAGCTGTTGCAGCGTTCTGACTGCCTCCCACTCGGACAACGCAGGTGGTAGGTCGAGGGGGTCTTTGAGACGGAACTTCTCGGGGATGTCGGCGAAGAGTTCGTCCTCGGAGGAGACGCCGACGGTACGGAGCATCTCCCGGCGGTCCGCTTCGGAATGCGGGACGAAACTCATATGGATAACACTTCGCTTTCTTTCTCAGTATCTGACCGGTTGTGAACGACTCGGTGGCCGTTCTGCCACTAACCGATCAGAGATTTGTATGCTTCGGCGTCGAGCAATTCGTCCAGCTCGCCGGGATCGTCGATGCGCATCTTGATCATCCAACCGTCGCCGTACGGGTCGCGATTGACGAGAGCCGGGTCGTTCTGGAGGGCCTCGTTCACGGCTATCACTTCCCCTTTCAAGGGGGTGTAGAGCTCCGAGACGGCTTTAACTGCCTCGATGGTGCCGAAGGGTTCCATCTTGTCGTAGGAGCTACCGACCTCTGGCAGCTCGACGAATACGATGTCGCTCAACTCGCCCTGAGCGTAGTCGGTGATTCCGACGGTTATCTCATTGTCGCTGCCACGTGAGATGTATTCGTGCTCCTCAGTATAGAGCAGATCGTCTGGTACCTTTTTCTCCGCCATGGGTCCTCCGATGCGCTGAAGCCCGCTTCCCGTTCCGTTCAGTCGGCGCGTCACAATATCTGGCCGAAAGATAGGCCGCAAGGCGCGATCCGTGTCGGCAGCCAGTAGTGCGCGCCGGGCGGGTTCCGACTCAAGAACCCGTCAAAAAACCTTGCTGTCGCGGGCAGGCGACCCTAGCTTGCTGTAACGACGCGGGTTGCTACACGCGTCGGCGTGATTCGTGCCCTTTGCGTAAACCCCAATTGAAAGGAGGTGGTCCAGTGTCCGAAGAGTTATCTGGCCAACCGGCACGGGCAAGCGACTGCCTCGAGGTGGTGTAGGCTTGCTACTGGCTTAGTCCGGGGGTAGTTGACCCGGCGGCGCCCTGAGGCGTCGCGTCGGTTGAGCCGGACCCCCAGCCGGCCGCTGATCGTAGATCGGCGGCCGGCCTTTTTTCAGGCCGTGGGCGGTACGGCCCCGGGAGGTGGTGGGCGCAGGCTGACCTCGTGTTCTTCACCCAACCTGAAGATCCGGTAGGTCGGGTAGGCGAGTTCAACGCTGGGCTCCTCCGCGAAGCGATCGAGGATCCTTCCGGAGATGTGGTCGACGGAAGACCGCCTGCGGCGAACGGGTGTTAGATAGCGCAGCGTGAGCATGACACCGGAATCTGCGATCTCCGTGTAGACAATCGGTGCCGTCGAACCGAGCCGGAAGGCGAATTGGCGCTCCAGTTTCTCGAAGCCAGCCCTCAGGTCGGGGACGATCTTCTGGTACTGTTCATCGGCGATTTCCTGAATGATCTGCCTGGCCAGTTTCCAATCGCTCTCGAACGTCACCTGAATCTGCATCTCCTGCCAGACCAGAGGATTGACGGATGCGGAAGCGATGACCTTCCCCATGAGGAAAAGGCTGTTCGGGACGGTTACGATGCGGCCAGTGGATTGGAGAGCGTGGACAAGGGGCTCGCCGACTTCGAGGAGCGTCGATTTGAGAAGCCCGATGTCGATAACGTCGCCCTTAATCCCCTCGACCTCGACGCGGCTGCCGATCTCGACACCGCGGCGCGAGGTGATGTAGATCCATCCGGCCAGGCTGCGGACGACATCGGCCAGGGCAATCGTGACGGCCGCAGCGATGAGCCCGAGAACGGTGCCGATGTCGGCAAGCGCCAGGCGCTCTGCAAACAGCGTCACCGCGGAGATGGTCAGCGCGATCCAGAAGGCGTATGTAACGATCTTGCGCAGCTGGTGGCGCTGGTTGACGTCTTCGATGTAGCTGTCGATGCCCCGGCGGACGAGCCGCGAGAGCCCGTAGAGCGCGAAGGCGATAAGAGCTAGAATGATGAGTTTTTCGAGAACGCCGCCTGTGGTAATGGTAGACCAGAGGCGCCCAAATGCTGCGGGCGTCCGCGCGACCTCTTCCGGGATGGTTTGGGAGGCCAATGGTTTGAGGGTGTGCGAGATCATGGCTATGCCAATATGCGCCGCGCAGGCGCGGCTCCGCCACCAGGGTGGACGGACAGATGGGCGAAGTCGCGCGGCGAAGGCGACTGACACCAAGTGAAATCGTGAGTGAACAACGCTCTTCCCGACGCCGGCCCGCTGGGTTCGAATACCAGGGTGGTGGCAGATTGCGCTTGCTTGCGGCCTTTGCCGCGATCTACCTGATCTGGGGCTCGACCTACCTGGCGATTCGCTTCGCGGTCGAGACACTGCCGCCCTTTCTGATGGCGGGTGCGCGTTTCACCGTGGCCGGAGCGCTGATGTACGGCTGGGCACGACTGCGTGGAGCGGGGCGACCCGTGCGAGCGCACTGGGTTTCGGCGGCCGTCATCGGAACACTCATGTTCGTGTTCGGAGTCGGTGGAGTCTCGTGGGCGGAGCAATACGTGCCGTCCGGAGCAGCGGCGCTGCTCGTCACGGTGGGGCCCCTGTGGATGGTATTGGTCGACTGGCTTTACTTCGGCGGCGATCGGCCGGGCGCCAGGATCATGCTTGGCCTCCTCCTCGGTTTCTGTGGCGTGGCCGTGTTGGTCGGTCCGGAAGAGCTGGCCGGCGCCGGTCGAATCGATGCTCTGGGCGCGGGCGTGATCCTCGTCGGCACGGTCACTTGGGCCTTCGGCTCGCTACACACGCGGAGTGCTCACCTGCCCGATTCACCGGTCCTGGCGATCGGGATGGAGATGTTGGCTGGCGGGCTGATCCTGCTGCTGGTGGGAACGGTGGCAAGCGAATGGGGACGGCTGGCCGCGTCGAACGTTTCGCTCCGCTCGCTGCTCTCCCTCGCTTACCTGATTGTCTTGGGCTCGATCGTCGCCCTGAGCGCCTACCTCTGGCTGCTGAAGGTCGTGTCTCCGGCACGGGTCATTACGCATGCCTACGTGAATCCCATCGTAGCTGTCCTTCTGGGCTGGGCATTGGCGGCTGAACCGCTGAACCAGCGAACGCTTGTCGCAACCGCTGTGATAGTCACGGCGGTGTTGTTCATCCTGTCGCGTCGCGAGACGCGCCCCCCACCAGTCGTAGAGATAGAGCACGGCTGATGCCGGGCGCAGGAGTCAACTGCCGGGCAGTGTCTCGTCCTCACGGCGTTTAGCTGCGATGGCGAGGCCGGTGAAACCGTAGAGGATGGCGAAGAGGAAACCGGTGTAGTTGAGCACGGCCCACGGCAGGTAACTGAGCGTCGGTACGCCGAGGGTCGCGGCCATGAAGACGCCGGCAGCCGACCAGGGGACGAGCGGCACGACGACGGTGCCACTGTCCTCGAGCGTACGCGACAAGTTCTTAGCAGCCAGCTTCCGCTCTCGATAGGCGGGTGCAAACAGCTCTCCGGGCATCAGGATCGTCAGGTAACTCGAGCCGGTGATGAGCGCGGTAAAGACGGTCGATCCGACGGTCGCGGCAACAAGCTGTCCCGTGCTGCGTGTGGCCTGTAGCAGGTAGCCCAGCGCGACATCGAGCAACCGGGCCCGACTGGCGATACCCGCGAAGGAAAAAGCCGCGAAAACGATGAGCGTCACCTCCATCATCGGCCCCATTCCACCGCGCGAGAGTAACGAGTCGACGGCGGCGTCGCCGGTATCGGCGACATAGCCTGTCACCATCGCGGCGACAACGTCGGCCAGCGGCTCGCCCTGGATGACGACGGCCAGCAGGCCGGCCAGGCCGGAAGCGGCCAGAATACCCGGGACCGTGGGACGCTGGCGCAAGGCAAAGTAGAGAACGACCAGGGCCGGAAGCAGCAGCCAGGGGCTGAGTACGTAGGCCGTCGCCAGTGTCTGGGAGATCTCGGCTACGCGGGCGGGTGAGGTGGTCCCAGGCGCGCGCAGTCCCACCAACAGATAAACCGTCAGTCCGAGAATCCAGGCGGGTAGGGTCGTCCACAGAGTGTGGCGGATGTGATCGAACAGATTCGATCCCGCGGCCACGGGCGCCAGATTGGTGGTGTCGGAGAACGGCGAGAGCTTGTCACCGAAGTAGGCACCGGCGACGATGGCGCCCGCAGCCGCGCCCGCAGGCACACCCAAGCTGACCGCGATCCCCATCAACGCGATGCCGATCGTGCCGACCGTGCCCCATGAAGTTCCGGTGAACAAAGAGACGAGAGAGCAGAGCAGGCAGGCAGTGACCAGGAAGAAGCGCGGGGAGATGGTGCGCAAGCCCAGTTGCAACAGCAGCGGGATGGTCCCGGCTGCGATCCAGCTGCCGATCAAAGCTCCAACGCTGACCAGTATCAGTACTGCCGGGAGGGCTTTGGCGATGCCGTCGATGATACCGGTCTGTAGCTCGGCCCAGCTGTAACCCAGGCGGCTTGCCACGAGCCCGGCCACGGTTGCCGCTGCAATCAGCAAAACCTCGATCCGCAGACGTAGTACACCGTAACCGACGCCAAGCAGCACAGCCATGACGACAAACGGCAACAGGGCTTCGAGTCGGGTGGGCTGCCGCTTTGCCCCGGTCTTCTGGTCGATTTCTGTTTCAGTCACGGCGCGGTTTTCGGCTGCCTTCGCTCAGCCGTGTCGGATCCAGCGTATCAGTTCTGGTAAGTTCGGCCGTTTCCCGGTCATCAAGAGCCCGACGCGGTAGATGCGCCCACCGATCCAGGCGACCAGGACGATCGAGAGGATCTGCACGGTGAAGACGAAGGGAATCTCCCAGACCGCTACCGCGTCGAGCACATAGCGGGCGAGGAACAACACGGGGGTGAAGAAGGGGATCCAGGAGAGCACCGCTGACCCCGTACTTGTCGGGGTCTCGAGAACGATGGGCATGATGAGGATTGGCACAATCACCAGCAAAGTCACGGGGAACTGCAACTGGGAGGCCTCCTGCTCGTTGCTGGCAATGGCGCCCACCGATGCATACATGCCGCCATAAAGAAAGTATCCGGTGAGGAACAGTCCAAGAAACATGAATAGAGTGTCCGAGCCGACCGGAAGGTTTCTCAGGAACTCGAGTTCCGAAAACGCCTGAGCTCCGCCAGCCAGCAAAAAGACCACCGCCAGAAAGGCCAACCAGACTCCGATCTGAGTCAGGCCGACAGCGCCCACCCCCAAGGTCTTGCCGAGCATCAGCTCCCACGGGCGGAGGCTCGACAGGATGATCTCGACGGTTTTGCTCGATTTCTCGGCGACTGCGGCACGCAGCATCATCGCGCCGTATAGCAAAACGACCATGTAAATCATGATGCCCAGAACGTTAGCCGTCAGTACGGCTTGCCCGCTATCGCGGGCGGATCCTTCGGTCGTGATTCGATAGGTCGCGAGGGAGACGCTACGGGTTAGTCGGTCGGCGGCAGCCGGGTCGAGGCCCATGGCTTGGGCCTGCACACGATGGACGGCGGTGCTAACCGCTCCGGAGAGTGTCGATCGCACGATCGTCTGAGTGACATCACGGCCCCAGAATTCGATCTGGGCGCCGTCGAAGGCGTTCTCCGGAATGTGGAGGAAACCGCTGATCTCTTGATTCATCACGCGGTCCCGCAAACGGTCGGCGACAGCGCGGCTATCGCCGCCGCCCGATGGGCTGAAGGTGATGCGCCCGCTTTGGAATGGCTCGGTTTTCAGTAGTTCCGGGATCACCAATCCCGTCTCGTCGACAACGCTGATCTCGATGGTTTGCTCGGGCTGGCGGAGCGTCAGAATCACTGGAATCGCCAGAATACCAACCAGCAGAATCGGGGCGAGGATAGTCGTGGCGATAAACCAGCGACTTCGTACCCGTGCGAGGTACTCGCGAACGATGACAGCTTTGAGCTTAGTCACGGGCCCGTGCGACGAAAATCTCGTGGAGTGACGGTTCGCTAACCTCGAACCGCTTGATTGTGACGCCCGCTCTAACGGCGGCTTCCAGCAGGCGCTGCGGCTCGATTCCTTCGTGCAGCGCCACAGCCACGTGCGTGCCGCGCCGCTCGACGCGTTCGATCAGCGTCCGGTCGTTCAGAAAACCGTCTTCACCCTCGACGGCGAGAATGATATGCCGCTTGCCCTCCAGCCAGGCCTGCCTCTTGATCTCGGTCAGCGGACCGTCGAGTACCTTTCGAGCATCCTTGATCATTACGACGCGCTCGCAAAGCCGTTCAGCCTGGTCCATGTTGTGCGTCGAGAACAGCACGGTTGAGCCTCTGGCGCGCTGTTCCAGCACGATATCTTTGAGGATGTCGACATTCAGCGGATCGAGTCCGGTGAATGGCTCATCGAGGATGAGAAGCTCCGGCTCGTGCAATACCGTTCCGATGAACTGCACCTTCTGCTGCATCCCGCGCGACAGTTCGTCCACCCGACGCTGGGCCCAGGCGCCGAGATCCAGCCGTTCGAGCCAAGCCATGGCGCGCTGGTTGGCCTGGCGCCGTGAGGTTCTCTTTAGTTCAGCCAGAAAGACGAGCAGTTCGAGCACCTTCATCTTCGGGTACAACCCGCGCTCTTCCGGCAGGTAGCCTATTCTATTGCGGGTGTCGCTGGTCAGCGGCCCGCCCAGCACCTCGACACTGCCGCGGTCGGCCCCGATGATGTCGAGGATGATGCGGATAGTGGTTGTCTTGCCTGCACCGTTCGGACCGAGCAACCCAGAAATCGTTGCCCGCGGAACCTGCAGATCCAAGGCGTCCACGGCGATCTTCGTGCCGTAGTCTTTGCGGATGCCCTCTAACCTGACTGCGAAATCAGTGCGCATGGGACAGCGATCCTACCGCGTTGCCGCCGGCCTTGGCAAGTGATAGCGCGCCGCGCAACTGTCGACTAGCTTGCCTTTTTCCTTGGCGGGAGACGATTGGACTGATCGAGCAGGCGTTGAGCGGGAGGCAGAGAGATGGCAGAAAAGCGTGGAGGTCTGGTGGGCTGGCTACTCGTGCGGCTGGTGATATTCGCTGTCGGCGTAGGGGTGGGTTACTACGTGCGGGACCGGGAGATGGACCGGTTGCAAGCGACCTATGAACAGACGAAAGCCGAGCTCGACCGAATCAAGGCGAGCGGAGAGATGATGCTCGAGCGCGGCCGCCGGGCCGGTGAGGAGCTCAAGGGCGGAGCCAAGGCGGCAGCCGACAGCACCAAAGGCGCGCTCCAGGAGATCCAGGGCGGGGCGCGCCAGTAGCTCGCGCCTCAGGTCAGCAGAATGAGCACGACTGTGCCGGCGCTAGCCATGAACAGCAGCCATGGCAAGACGCGGCTTCCCCCGGGTCCGGTGTGTTGAACGGTTGGAGCGTCGGGCACAGCGCTGCGGACGGGCGTGACCTCCTTTGGCCGGGCGAACTCTTCCGCTTCCGCCGGTCGCCGCGAAAACGCGAACTCGTAGGCGGCGATTTTGATGACATCACCGATTTGGAGTGTGTAGGGCTCTCGCACCTTTTTACCGTTCACGTGTGTGCCGGCACGACCCAGATCGTGGAGCAAGTGACGGTCACCGACGTAGTTGATCTCGGCGTGCAGACGTGACACGCAGCGGTCGGGTATGATGAGGTCGCAGCGTTTCTCGCGGCCGATCTTGAAGTCATTGCCGTGAACGACGCAAATCTCATTCGTGTCGAGCCTGCGCAGCACGGCGACGGTTTTCGGCCGCGGCTGTTGCGGTGGTGTCATCCGCATGAGCAGTTCGTTTTCCATTCCAATCGTCCTTGCTTGGGGCTCCAGTCGGTTCTCTGCCACGTTAACGGGGGCCAGGTCGCGCATCGGGTTGGTGGGCTCACCCCCATCGTCGATAAACAAGAGGGTGGTGCCGTTCAGGGAGAGGTGGTCGCCATGGAACAGTGGCACGTGGCCGCGACCCAACGATCGTCCGTTGATCGCCACCTCAGCCGGGCCGCCGTTGGCGCACGCCACGCTGCCTAACCTCTCCACGCTGATCGCCAGAACACAACCTTCCGGCAGCCCGGGTATCCTGATGTTCGCCTCCGAACCCGTGCCTAAACGGTTCTCGCCTACCCGCAACCGATAGAGCCGCTGCCGATGTTCTACGAACGGCATGATTTTTCCTTTCTAGCTGGCTAAAGCAGGGGAAGGGGGTTACCAGGCCGGATCCAGCGATCCGCAGCCTTGGAGGGCAGAGGCGGCGTCCCGACCGCATTCTATGTGCAAAGCCAGGGCCGCGGGTGTTGGCTGGCTAACGTGTTGTGAGCCTGAGGTTTCAGCGAATGTTGGATTGCACACACTCGACGAGGTTATGGCGTAATGCAACACCCGTTGCATTGAGCCAAGAGGGCGGGGTCCGGGCCGTCATTGACCGTGCCGCTCGGGGGCTGCATCTTGAAAGTCGGTTCCGCATGCTGTGTCCCGCCCAGGCGCTTCCTCTCCCGCCAGCGCTGACGGCCAGGTCGCCGGAGTGCATGAGCAGGCAGGGAGCAATCTCGCTGGGCTATCCATCGACAGAAAAGGCGCCCGGGCGGCCGCGATTGGGCGGGCGCATGGCCGGCTTTGTGATGCTAAACCGAGAGGGACGAATGGCGCGGAATACGCGCGGTTTTACGATAATCGAAATGATCGTCATCATGCTGCTGCTGGCAGTGGCAGCGTCGATCGCTTTGCCGCGCGCGCTCAAGTCGAGTCCCCAGCAGCAGGTGGATCTGGCGGCCCGGACGCTGACCCGGGATCTCGAGCAGCTGCGAATGCGGGCGATCGCTTCGAAGCGTTCGATTCGGGTTCGCTTCTACACAGGCAGTCAGTTCTACAGCGCGTTCATGGATATCACACCCGAGCGACTGGAGACGATCGCGGAGACATCTGACGAGGTGCGGGAGAGCGGACTGTTCACTCGCGGTTCGGCGGAGGGCGTGCCAGGCGTACCACTGCCTACGGGGGTTGAATTCGGTGTGGGTTCCGCCACGACGGGGCCTGCCGGCTACGCGGTCGCGGATCCCGTGGCGTTGACGAACGATTACGTGGAGTTCGATTCACGCGGGATGGTCAAGCCGCCGGGATCGGCTGGCGTGGTTTTCATCTCTCATCAGGAGGACCCCAGGGCTGTGGCAGCGGTGACGATTACCGGCGCCAGTGCCTTTCGCACCTGGCGGTTTCGCGGCGGCTCGTGGATTCACTGACGGGTGGAGCGCAGCTCAGCCGGGCCGACGCGGGCGTCGGCCTCGTATCGGTATTGGTGGCGATCGTACTCATCGCGATCGGCATCGTGGCGATCTCCAGCTCCAGCGCCTTCATGGCCTCACTGCAGACTGATGCGTCGGAGCGGTCGACGGCGGCGGCCATCGCCATCGCTCATATGGAGACGGCCAAGATGCGGAAGCCGGCGGAGCTGGTCTCGGAGGCTCCTGCAACCGTTAACGAGGCTGGCGTGGCCGACGCGAGCGGTGCCTTCACACGGACTTTGACTGTGGAGCCGGAGGCGACGGTGGCCGGAGCGGTCAGAGTGACCGTCGAGGTCGATTACCCGGCGGGCCTCGGTCGTACGCGGACCGTTCGTTTGGTGACGCTTATCTACCAGGGGGGTCTGTAATCGTGCGCGGTAGCCTATCTCTAGCAGGCCGGCTGGGGCGATTGCCAAGGCGCGGCTTTTCTCTGGTCGAGCTAATCATCGCGCTGTCGCTGGGCGTCATCGTTCTGGGTGCGGCGATCGGTTACTTGATCCGCGAGATGCGTAACCTGGCCGGAGGTGACCTTCGACAAAGCGTGTCGCGGAACGGGCGCTACGTCGGGAACTCACTTCGTCACGACCTGCAGCAAGCAGGGATTGCGATCAAGAGCACGACGACGTTCGGTACCGTAGCGACCTGGTCGGGAACGCAGGGCGACACGCTGGTCGTGTTGTATGTGCCTTATGATCCAGCCGTTGCACCAGCGCACCCGCTGCTGCCACCGCCGGGGGTGGACAATCCGTTGCCTTCGGGTGGCACGTGCGGCCCTTACTGTGTCGATGTGGCGAAGGACCCGGCGGTGCCGCTGGAATTGCAGGTCGGGGATCTGGCCAGGCTGCAGGTTCTGGACACCCGGCGGTTAATCTTGATCGAGGACATCGTCGAGACCAGCGACACATCGGTAGCGGTCACGTTCACACAGGCACCGCTGATTCTCCGGCGGACCGCGGGACTGGACGGCGATCTGCTCCTCGATCGTTTCGGTACATTCGTGCAAGAGCTGGCAACGGTCGTCTACTATCTGGACGACCAGG
Source organism: Gemmatimonadota bacterium (assembly GCA_041617795.1). Lineage (GTDB taxonomy): Bacteria > Gemmatimonadota > Gemmatimonadetes > Palauibacterales > KS3-K002 > JBFJOD01. The sequence goes on from JBFJOD010000005.1 coordinate 28,066, forward strand.
CGCAGCTGTACCGCGCTCCCAGTCTCAACCTGAATGGCTCACCGGCCGGCCATATTTTGGCCTATGGAGTCGAGAGCTTCGATGTGAAACTGATATTCAACGACGGTGACGAGTTGGATCGAGCGGATCCCGGTGATGAGGACGACACTAACGATTACGATGACGTGGTCGCGGTCAAGGTGCTGGCGACCTTCAAAGCCGATCGGACCGATCCGAGGGTCAACGAAGGTCAGCTACTGCGGCGCAACTACGAGTGGACCGTCTCACCGCGCAACTTGAGATACGAGAAACGCCGGCTGTGAGTCAGTCGTCAATAGAATATGAGGGAGGCGCTCTCGGACTTGGACCTCGGCGCCCTTCCGGGACTATGCAGCAGGGAGGCGGAACATGAGATCGCTTTTAAAGGTCGAGCTGGCCGTAGCGTCGCGCGAAGGCGCCTCGGACAGGCGCGGCTTGGCCTTGGTGGCCACGCTGATCGTGCTTGCCGTGATGGGAATAGTCGTGGCGGGAGCCGTGCGAGCCGCGATGACGACCGTACGCACGGCGGGCCTCGATTACCACGAAGCGCGCGCCTTCTATGCGGCCGAGGCCGGCGCGGAAGCCGCACTGTCGCAGATCAAGTCATTCCTTCATGACGGTTATTTGGAGGACAGCGAACTGACTGTGATCACGCCGCCCGAGCTGGAGGACTTCAGCTATGACAGTTTCGCGGTCGAGAAAAGAGGTGCCGCGATCGTTGAGACCATCACGGATGGCCCGTTCGCGGGACTCTACTCGCTGACCCAGTTAGTGGACATCTACTCCGTGGCCGCGGACCGCAACGGCACGGTCTCCGGTGTGATCCTGGGTGCGAAGGCCCAGGCGATCCCGATCTTCCAGTTCGGCATTTTCTATGAGAACGACCTGGAGGGCACGAACGGACCGCCTCTGACATTCATCGGGCGCGTGCATTCTAACGGAAACATCTACCTCAGTTCGCCCAACGCTTGGTATCGCGAGATGATCACCACGCCGAACAAGGTGTTTCGCGATCGTAAGGACTATCACTCCATTCTGAACGGTGTCTATATCAACGATGACTTCGGGGCCGAAGTGGCTCTAAACTTCGACAGCCGCGATACACCGGACCCGGAGGCGTTCAAGGCCGCGAGCTGCGCTAACTTCTCTTGCCGCCTGAAGACGGACGCTTTCGGGGTCGATTCGCTTAAGCTGCCGCTACCGGACGGCACGCCGCCCTACGAACTCGTGCGGCCGCGTGACATCGATGATGGTCCGGCGGAGAAGGATGTAAAGTTCGCTTGGAATGCCGACGCGTACTTGACGGTCGATCTGACGACTCTCGTGGATCGAAAAGCCTTCTGCGGCGTCGTCGGGGTGGAAGAGGCGGACGACGAGAAAGCTTTTCAGAAGTGGTGGCCGACGATCACCATCGAGCGCAACGGCCAGCCGCTTCCGACGTCGCTGGAACTCTGCGACATGTTCCAGTGGACCTGGTCGGCATTCTACGATGCACGTGAGAAACGGCTGAAGGACGTACTGGACATTCGGATGCAGAAGGTCCGCAACTGGGTTAACGCGGACCCGACGCGGGCGATGGAGATTATCTTCGTCAACTTCATCGTTCCAGCCAGCATCGCGACGTATCCCGCAGACGCGAACGATTTGATTCTTGACGCGAGGGTCGACCCGGCGCTGCGAGTCCGGAACGGTGCGCTGCTGCCGAATCGTCTGAGCGTGGCCACGGATTGGCCTATCTACGTAAAAGGCAGTTACAACGCGGCGATGGGCCAGAAAGCGCCTGCGGCCCTTGTGGGTGATGGCATCACCGTCCTGTCGAATGCCTGGCTGGACAGCAGTAATCGTCCGAGCGACGCCATTGTCACGGCTTGTGCAGGTGACGTATTCGAGGGTCAACCGTGCAAGGCCTACGCTGCATGGGTCTGGACGCGGAAGGCCGCAAGTGAGACGACAATCAACGCCGCGTTTTTGGTCGGTCACTCGGCGACGCCCTGCGACCATGAGACAGCGGGATGTTTGGGCGGCTTCGAGGACTTCTACGGGGGTGGGATTGAGAATTTCCCTCGCTTCTTGGAAAACTGGAGCGGCGTCAAGATGAAATATCGCGGTTCGCTTGTCAGCCTGTTCACGAACCAGAAGACGACAAGCACCTGGAACTTGACCTACTACAATCCGCCGACGCGCGACTGGGCGTTCGATACCGACTTCCGCGATCCGGCGAAGTTGCCGCCCGGAACGCCGAATGTCGGCAACGTCGTTCGCACCGCGATGCGGGATGCGTTCTAGGTCAGATCCAACCTAACCCAAATAAGCAGCGGGGCCGCCGGAAGACCGGTGGCCCCGCTCTTCATCTCGTCCCCGCCGCTTAGCGGTAGATCAGACCGAGTGCCAGCGAGACGTTGTCGTTACCGTGAGACGCGATGACCAGAGCGGCGCTGGCCAACAACCGCTCGGTTAGCCCGATCTCACCGCCCAACTCAACGCCGAATTCCAGATCCGTCTGCGCGTCGCTGATATCTGGGTCGACGCGGACGACATCCAGAAACGGGAACCCGAACAGCAGGACCGGGGTCTCGGGGCTGCCCACCTCCGCGCCCAGCGAGATACCGAACGGCACCGAGATCAAGTTGGCGAAATCGACGAATGACACCTGGAGGCCGCCGGCGAGCGCCAAATCCAGCTCCAGGTCACCGCTGGGGATCTCGTAGCGCAGGTCTCCCCCGATATGTAATCCGCCACCCGCGAAGTCGGTGAAGCCCAGCCGCAAGCCGAAATCGAACCCAGGCCCGATACCCTGACGGTACACCCCGAACAAGTCGATGTTATCTTCGATCGTGATGTGGCCGCGAAGCTCGATATCGCCCATGGGAAGCGCTACGGGTCCCGTCAGCAGAGGGGTTATTCCGCCCTGAGCGAACGCGAAGCCTGGGGTGATGGCCAAAGCCAGAAGGCCAATCGCCGAGCGAAGTGCACGCATCATCCATCCTCCTGTTGTCGGTGACCGGCGGGGGTCGCCGAGCATTCCATCTCGGGGCCGAAGTGCCTTCTACTTCAACTCCGAACGAACGCGTCGTGCTGCCTCGACCATGTTACGCAGGGCAGGCAAACACTCGTCATAGGTACGTGTCTTTAGCCCGCAATCAGGCGTCACCCAAACCTGGGCGCGATCGAGCACCCCGAGTGATGCCAGAAGCTGGTCAGCCATCTCAGCGGCTGGTGGAACGCGAGGCGAATGGATGTCGTAAACCCCGGGTCCGATCTCGTTCTCGTAGTTGAATTTCTTGAACACCTCGAGCAACTCGGCCTCAGAGCGAGCGTTCTCGATCAAGAGAACGTCAGCGTCCATCGCCGCGATCGCCTCGATGATGTCGTTGAACTCGCTGTAGCACATGTGCGTGTGGATCTGGGTGGCGTCAGCGATTCCGCCGCTTGCCAGCCTGAAGGCAGCGACCGCCCAGTCCAAGTACTCGGCCCAGTCGTCCCGGCGCAGCGGCAAGCCCTCGCGGAGCGCCGGCTCGTCCACCTGGATCACCTTCGCGCCGGCGGCTTCGAGGTCGTGAACCTCGTCGCGAACTGCAAGCGCCAGCTGGCGGCAGGTGTCGGCGCGCGGTTGATCGTCTCTGACGAACGACCATTGCAGCATAGTCACGGGACCTGTCAGCATACCCTTAACCGGCTTGCTGGTTAAGGACTGCGCGTATTTGAACCAGCGTACGGTCATCGGGTTTGGCCGATTGATGTCGCCAAACAGTACCGGCGGTCGGACGTAACGGGAACCGTAGGACTGTACCCAACCGAGCTGGGTAAACGCGTAACCCTCGATCTGCTGGGCGAAATACTCGACCATGTCGGTACGTTCAAACTCGCCGTGCACCAGAACGTCGAGGCCGATCTCATCCTGCAATTCGATGACTTTGCGCGTCTCGGCCTCGATGAACTTGTCGTAGTCCGCCTGAGTGATTTCACCGCGTCGATAACGGCTTCGCATCTGCCTGACTTCCGCCGTTTGCGGGTACGAACCGATCGACGTTGTCGGAAGCAGGCCGGGAAGCTGCAGCTCGCGGCGCTGCAGCGAGCGACGTGCGGGAAATGGGCTCTTGCGGCGGCCGGCTGAATCGTCGAGCCGGTCCAGCCGCGCTCGCACAGTCGGATTGCGGGTGCGTTTGGACGTGCGCCGCGACTCCAAGGCTTTGGCGTTGCGCTCGAGTTCGCTGGCGATCGCCTTGCGGCCACTGTTCAAGCCGCGCGTCAGAGTCGCAATCTCGACGAGCTTCTGGTTGGCAAATGAAAGCCAGGAGCGGAGTTCTGGATCGAGTGCTGTCTCGCGCTGAACGTCGATCGGGACATGCAACAGCGAGCAGGAAGGCGCGACCATCAGCCGATCGGTGCCGCCGCACAGCTCGGCCAGGCGCTCGAGCTTCGACAGCGCCGCTTCGAGGTCACTGATCCATACATTGCGGCCATCGATCACGCCGGCTACCAGCCACTTGTCCGCTGGGAAACCATGGCGCTCGATGAGCTTCAGGTTTTCCGGGCCGCGCACAAAGTCGAAGCCCAGACCATCCACGGGTAGCTTCTGGAGGACCGGGTACGCCTCGCCGACATGCCCGAAGTAAGACTGCAGGGTCAGGCGCGCGCCGCCCTTCTTCGCGGCGAGTATCGCGTAAGCCCTCTGCAAGGCCGCCAGTTCTTTACGGCTACAGTCGCCTACCAGGAAGGGCTCATCGAGCTGGATCCATTGGGCGCCGGCTTTAGCGAGGCGCTCGATGACCTGCGCGTAGACTTCGACCACGGGGTCGAGGTACTCGGCCAGTGGATCGAGACCCTCATCCTTGCTCTTCCCAAACAGGATCAAGCTGACTGGCCCCAGCAGGACCGGTTTGGCATCCACACCGGCGGCGCGGGCTTCAGCGAGCTCATCGAAGATCTTGGTACTGGCGATCTTGAACGATTGGCCGTTCGTGTACTCTGGCACGATGTAGTGATAGTTCGTGTCCAGCCACTTGGTCATCTCCATCGCGCCGACGTCGAGGCCCTTCCGTTGCGCGCCGCGCGCCATCGCGAAATAGGTGTCTAGGCCGACGTTATCGCCGCTCCAGCCATAACGCGGCGGAACGGCGCCGACGAGGGCCACGGTATCGAGAACGTGGTCGTAGAACGAGAAGTCGTTGCAGGGAACGAGCTCGATTCCGGCCGCCCGCTGGATCGACCAGGCTTGTTGTCTTAGCTGGCCAGCGGTTTCCTGTAGCCGGTCGACCGGCAATTGCCCTTTCCAGTAAGCTTCAGTGGCCCGCTTCAGCTCTCGGTCGGGGCCAATCCGTGGATATCCGAGGTTTGTGGCTAGCGCCATGATCGCTCCGCGATTTCAATGTCCTGGCTCAAAACTGCGCGGTATCGTTTATCGCCCCGTCAGCCGCCTGGCGCAAGGGGGAGAGCTCGGGTCAGGCTTGCCGGGTGGCCTTTCCGCCACTATGCTGCGGCGATTGCAAGAGCCGAGACGGTGGTGCAATACACGTACCAAGGGGGGTCTTCCAGCCCGATGAATCGCTCGTATCCACTGGTTGAGGTCCACTACGCGCTCTGGGCCGTGCTGGCGGTCCCCATCGGCTTTGCTGGCCTGTTTTATATCCTCCCTGGGCTGATTTTCGAAATTGGCGTACCGCTCGAGATCATCGCCGCGATGCTGATCGTCTACATCGCGAAACTGACCCGCAGGAGCCGAGGCGCCTGGCTGTTCGGGCTCGCCCTACATGCGCTGGCCCTAGCCGGGGCCGCCTACTATGTGCCACGCTGGCCTTTGCTACTCGGCCTACCGCTGGCCGCGGTCAACCTGTACTCGCTGGTTGTGCTGCTGGCTTACCGAAGGCTTTGGTCCGAGTCCGCTGAACTGCAGACGCAGCCCGCCTGATCTTTACAGCCATTCGAAATTTGAGGGTGCTCTGGGGCGAGCGGAAAGACCTTGCTGGCTAGTAAGGACCGGTTCGCGGTGACCCTACGATCAGACTGTCGCGCAGCGGCACCAACGGAAACGTCGAGGCGTAGAGCGCGTAGCAGATCCCGAACATCCCCAAGTAGCCGATTGTGACGAGCAGTTCGATCCAGCCGAGAGGCACCCCGCCTTCCGTCCAGATGGCCGGTACAACCGCCGTAAACCGCTCGAGCCAGAAACCCAGCAAGATGATTCCGGCCACAGACGCCAGGTAGGATGGAACCATCTTGACCTTCTGCCAGAGTAGCAGCAGGAACGGCGCGAGGAAGATGCAAGCGAAGAATGCGATCGACAGCGCGCTCCACGGGGCCGCCTGACGAGTCTCGATGAACAGCGTCTCCCGCGGCATGTTGCCGTACCAGATCGGCAGATACTGGGAGAACCACAAATAGGCCCAGAAGATCGAGAAAGCGAAGATCAACTTCCCGAGATCGTGCCACTGGTTGGGGGCAAAGAAGTCGAGGTCAAGGTACTTGCGGAAAAGACTCGCCATGAGCGCCAAGCCGGCTAGGGCCATCAGCCAGGCACCGATGAAGAAATAGGCCGGATAAAGCACCGAAAGCCAACCCGGCGTCAACGACATGATCAGATCTACCGCCATGCCGCTCAGCATGACCGCGTAGGCCAGTGCGAGGATCGGGGACAGCCGGCTCAAAATTCGCCGCGAGCGCGCCGCCTCCGTCTCCTCGCTGCCAAAATCTCTTCCGATCCAGTCAACCAGACGCCGCCGCCAACCGCCGAGCTGTTTGCTGACGGCGGGCATGTCCGGACGCAAGGAGTAGTACATGAAGATAAAACAGAGGCCGTAGAGGACGAGCAGGAATAGCGCGCCGCGCGTGAACAGGCCTGTAACGTTGAACCAGAGTACGGGTAGCGCGTGACCCTCGGAATTCACCGGGTTCTCGATCCAGGGGAAGATTTGCGCGTGGCCGACATACAGCACCAGGAAGAGCAGATACGAGATGGGCAGGAAGGCGCCGAACCCCTGCGCGATCCGGTGCAGCGGCTTGCCCCAATGTCCTTTGGCCAATTGCATCGCCACGCCGAAGATCACGCCAGCTGCTGCAAGGCCGGAGAAGTACAGGAAATTGACCAGGTAGGCCTGCCAGGCTCTTTGTGGCGCGACAACCAGGCCGGCGACGAAGCCGATGATCCCCAAGGCGATACAGGCGAACAGGCCGACGCGAAGCCGATCGGCGATCCGACCCGGAACGCGTCTCAGGATGTCACGATCGTCAAACTGTCTCGGTTGCGTCGTTTCTACTGCCATACGTCGACCCTGGTATCTTCCGATTTGCCGACCATCCCCTACTCGTCCTCCGGATACAAGCGCTGCAGCTCACGCAGGTAATTCACTACGTGCCAACGTTCCTCTTGCGTCATCCGCCGATAGTTGGGCATTAGACCGCGGCCGGCAGAAACCATCCCGAACAGGTAACCGTCAGTGTAGTCGCGGGCCCGCTTCGTCACCAAGCGGTTGATCAGACCGCGGGGGTAAGGTCCCTCGATGCTGCCGCCACCCCTGCCTTCCGGACCGTGACAGACCTGGCAGTAGATCTCGTACTGCTCTTTACCGATCTCTCGCGACTCGTCAGTGGCCGGGATCGGGTTGGCCAGTTCGTCGTAGTCGTCGGGCAGCGCGCCCAGGCCAGCGCCAGCTCCGACGGGCACGGTACCCTCCGGCGGCATGCGGGCCGCTTCCTCATAGGGTTCGATGGCGACCTGGTCGCGCATGTTGCTGAACCAGGCGACCTTTCCGACCGCATCCTCGATCTCAGTTCCCCGGCAGCCCGCCAGTCCGCCGAGACCGGCGCAGGCCAGCGCCAGGAGTAACGGGCCAGTACGTGGTCTAATCAATGCGCACCTCGCGAGGGCCATAGCTGCGGAGGACTTCCTGCACCCGGGCGGCGCGTTTCGGCTCGCAGGCAACCCGCACCGCGAAGCGGTCGTCGGTGTAGTCCGGTTTATGCTCGGGGTGGAGCTTGACCGTCGGCATGCGGTTGTGGATGAGCATGCCAATCAGCGCTGAGATGCCGGCGAAGAGGATGGTCATCTCGAACGCGATGACGACGTAGGCTGGCGTGGAAGCAAGCGGCTTACCACCGACGACTAGCGGATAGTAGAACGACGACCACGTCGTCAGAGCGAAGCCCGAGATGCAACCGATCAAGCCGCCGACCAGCGCGTAGCGCCGCACGGGGCTGGGTGGCTTTCCAATCGCCTCCTCGAGCTCGTGTTCCATGATTGGCCCGAAGACGGTTAGATCCTCGCAGCCCTCCTGGCGTATCGAGCGAACGGCCCCGACGACCGTGTGAATGTCATCGAACGTTGCTGTAACGACTCCGCGCGCGGCCATGTCAGGAATCTTCCTTCTTATCGCCGGGACTCCAGACGCCTTCGGCCATCGATTCTTTGACCTCGGTGATCGAGATCGCAGGCAGCGTCTTGGCGAATAACATGAACCAGAACAGGAACCAAGCGAAGCTTCCGGCTGTGATCGACAACTCCACCCAGGTTGGTTTGTAAAGGCCCCAGGCGGCGGGCTCGAATTCGTGCGCCAGTGCGGAGACGATGATCACGAATCGCTCATACCACATGCCGATGTTGACGAACAGCGAGATGATGAAGATCGCCGTTATGTTGCGGCGGATCTTGCGGGAGAAGCAGAGCAGTGGGATGAGCACGTTGCAGGTCATCATGATGGCGAACGGGCCCGCGTAATCTCCGGTGGCGCGCCAGGCAAAGCTCTCCCACTCGACCGGATCACCTGAATACCATGCCATGAAGTACTCGGCGACGTAGGCATAGCCGACGATCAGAGAAGTCAGCAGGAGCAGCTTCCCCATGTTGTCGTAGTGGTACTCGGTGATGTAGTCCTCGAGGCCCAGCGCCCAGCGGAACGGCACCGACAGGGTGATGACCATGGCGATCCCGGAGAAGATCGCCCCGGCCACGAAGTAAGGCGCGAAGATCGTCGAATGCCAACCGGGAGTGATCGCCATCGCGAAGTCCCAAGACACGACGCTATGCACCGACAGGACGAGCGGAGTTGCGATCGCTGCCATGTACAGGTACGCCCGCCGGTAGTTCCTCCACTGACTATCCGAGCCTTGCCAGCCGAGTGACAAGAGGCCGTAGGCTCTTTCTTTGAAACGGGCCATCCGGCCGGTCAGGCCCTTCATCCTGTCGCGAATCGTCGCCAGGTCTGGGATCAAGCCGGAATACCAGAACAATAGGCTGATGGTGAAATAGGTCGAGATCGCGAAGAAGTCCCAGATCAGCGGCGAGCGGAAGTTGGGCCAGAGCAGTCGCTGATTGGGGTAAGGAGCGAGAAAATAGAAGTACCAGACGCGGCCGAGGTGAATGAGCGGGAACAACCCGGCTGTCATCACCGCGAAGATGGTCATCGCCTCAGCGGCACGATTGATCGTGGTTCGCCAGCCTGACCGCAGAAGGTAGAGAATCGCGGAGATGAGTGTGCCGGAGTGGGCGATGCCGACCCAGAAGACGAAGTTGGTGATGTACACGCCCCACATCACCGGGTGAGTGATGCCAGCGGTACCCATACCTACTTTGATCTGATAGACCCACGCGTAGCCGGCCCAGCCGAGGACCGCTATGAGCACCAGCATCATGACGCGGTAGCGCCAGTCGGGTTCCCAGAGCGCCCCGATGATGTCGCGGCTGACCCTGCCGAACGAGGTTCGCGCCGGCGGTGAGACCGTCGCCATCTATCCCTCCTCGTGCCCCCGGGCCACCTCTTTCAGGTAGGTGACCGCGGGTCGCGTGTTCAGCTCTCCCAGCACGTGATAGGCTCGTCCGCTACGGGCGAGCTTCGAGACCCGGCTGTTGGAATCTCGCAGGTTGCCAAAGACAATCGCCTCGGCCGGACAGGTCTGGGCGCAGGCCGGAACAACCTCGCCGTCGGCTACGTCACGACCGCGGGCGTTGGCGTCGCTGCGTGCCGACATGATCCGCTGCACACAGAAAGTGCACTTCTCCATCACACCTTTCTGTCTGACGGTCACATCGGGGTTCAACTGCAAGTTCAGCGGGTAGGGGAACTCGAAATCGAACCACTCGAAGCGACGAACCTTGTAAGGGCAGTTGTTGGAACAATAGCGTGTTCCGACACAGCGATTGTAGACCTGCACGTTCAGGCCTTCCGGGTTGTGATAGGTCGCGTAGACCGGGCAAACCGGTTCGCAGGGCGCATTGCCGCAATGCTGGCACATCATCGGCAGATGAACGACGTGAGAGCCCTTAGATTCGTCGTGAACGGCGCCCTCGCCGTGACCACCTCCGTGGCCGTTCTCTTCAACCACGTGCTCGTAGTAAGACTCGATGCGCAGCCAGGCCATCTCGCGTCCCTGAGCACAGTTCTCCTCACCAACCACCGGGATGTTGTTCTCGGCATAACAGGCTGTAACGCAGGCCGAGCAGCCGATACAACTCGACAGGTCGATCGCCATTCCCCAGCGGTAGGGGCTCTTCGGGTCGGCGTCCTGGGCCGACTCGACCAACGCGTCCGGCTCACGCTCTATCGCCACATGGGCATGCTCTTCGGCTTCCAGAGCGGCGGCCAGCGATACGACCTCTGCGATCTCGCGGCCCTGGTCATCGTCCGATCCCTGCACGACAACGAGCCGCGACCGGCCACCGGTGGCCGAGAGCGCGACGCGCGTTGCCAACCTGGCGGGGCTGCCAGTGGTCGCGTCCTTCGCAACGGGAAGCAAGCTCAGTGGATTGACGCCGCGACCGCTAGCCCAGCGGCCGAAATGCTCGTGACCCTGCCCCAGCGGGATGGCGACCGTATCCGCACGCACACCCTCATGGACGAATGCCGCAACATCTAGCCGGCCACTCGGTGATGTAACGGTCAAGACGTCACCCGTCTGGACCCCGAGTTGTGATGCGGCATCGGGGTGAATCTCGATCCACGAGTTCCAGACGATCTTGGTGACCGGGTCGGGTAGCTCCTGAAGCCAGGGGCGGTTGGCGCTCCTGCCATCGTAGAGGTTCGGTGACGGGTAGGTAATCAAGGTGTACGGCGTCGTGGCATCTCCGTCCAGGGTCGGCACATCGAACTCGACCCCGCCAACGGCACGGCTGAGGGTGACGGGTTGGGCTGCGACCTCGCGCCAGACGCCGCCACGCGAGACGGCCGCGCGCCAGAACTGTTCGAAGCTCTGAGAAGGAGCGAACTCCTGGTGGATCGTCTGCCAGGACTCCTGCAAGTACGAGTTGAAGTTGGGCCAGGCGAGGCGTTCCGCCATGTCGCCGCCCATGCGAGCGGCGAGGGAGAGCAACACATCGCCGGTGTGTTTGGAGTCGAAGACTGGGTTGATCGTTGGTTGTTGAAGACCGTGAACGCCGACGGCCGGTGAGTGATCGCCCCAGCTCTCGAGTGGTGTATGGTCCGGGAGAATCAGATCGGCACGTGCCGCGGTCTCGTCCATATAGCTGGCGAAACTGACGAGTAGGCCGACGTTTTCGAGCGCCTCCGAAAGGCCGAAGGCGGATGGCAGCGTGTGGATAGGATCGACTCCGTGGACCAGCACGATCTCGGCGGCGCCACCGTTCATCGCCGTCACCAGCGCCTGGAGCCGCTCGACGCCCGCCGGCCGACCGCGACGGAGGTTCGGACCGAAGCGAACGGTGCGGCCGACATTGCCGGCGGCGTAGTTGAGCAAGTTGACCGCGACGTGAGTGGCGGTGGCATTACGGTCCGCCAGTTCGACGCCCGGCGGCAGCGCCAAGCTGGCCGGTGACTCGGCGAACTCACGGGCGAGCTGGCTGACGGTTTCCGCCTCGATTCCAGCCGCTTCGGCCACCCGCTCGGGTGTGAATGGCTCAACCAGCGGTCGAATGGCGGCTCCGCGGGCCCCAGCGTGCCCATCTGCGACCAGTTCTCTCGTCATAGCTAGGGCGACGAGCATGGCGCTGGCCGGGCGGATCGGAACCCACTGGTCGGCGTTGGAGCCTGTGAGTGAGCGCCTTGGACTGACGTGGATGAACCGGCCTTTGCGACCGTCGCCGAAACTGTGCGATCGCGAGAACTGGCGGGCATACTGAACCGGCGAGCTCCACGTTTCCAGGAACCCGGCCCCGAACGAGACAATCAGATCGGCGCGATCCAGCTCGTAGCTCGGTATTTCGGCCGTGCCGAACGTCAAGCGGTTGGCCTCACGCAGCGGCTCGAGGTCGAAGCTTTCGAAAATCAGACGGTTGGGTGAGCCAAGCGCTTCCATCCAGGCGGCAAAGAGCCGCTCGCTCGATCCTGCGGCAGCGTCAGTCAGAAAGTGGAGCCGGTCCGCACGTCCCGCCTGGCGCAGCGCCTGAATGCGCTCGGCCAGAAAGGCTTCCGCTTCTTCCCAGGAGATGGGTGCGAACTCGCCGGTCTCGGCAACGCGGCGCATGGGGGACGCGATGCGGTCGGGATTATAGAGGCCCTGAAGCGATGCCTGCCCGCGCGCGCAGAGTCGGCCGGCATTCACCGGGTGGTCGGGGTTGCCCTCGACCTTAATCGGTCGGCCCTCCCGCACCTTGACGTGCACGCCGCACCCGGCCGGACATTCCCGGCAAACGCTGGCGTACCAGTTGGGAATTCCGGGGATAATCTCCTCCGGCTGAACCAGGTAGGGGATCAGCTTTTTAGCCGGCTCCTGCGCACAACCGACCAGACCGGTTCCGGCGCCGCTCAGCCCGAGGATCTTCAGGAAGTCGCGACGTTTAATCTCGGACATCTATCCAGGCTCCGCTGTCGCTACTAGTAGTGGCACGCGGCACAATCGATAGGACCGCTCAAGACGCCGTAATCCGAGTCGATCGATCGCGGATACAAGCCATGAGACTCGCGCCCGCGCTCGCCGAATAACGCCGCGTTTCTCGCGGCGGCAGCGAGCTTCGCCTCATCCTCTTGCGGTTTCTTATGGCACTCCAGGCACCAGCCCATCGTCAGCGGTGCCCATTTATAGATCACGTCGTGCTCCTCTACCTTGCCGTGGCACTCCTCACACTCCACCTCGGCGCGGACGTGGCGACCGTGATTGAATTGGACGAAATCGTAAGCCCAGTAGACGCGCTCCCACGGTATCGCCTCGCCGCGTTCCTGGTAGCCCCTGAGCTTCTGGATCTCCGAGCTGGCCGCGCGCACGACCCGATGGCAGCCCAGGCACAGCTCGACGGGCGGCATCGCCGCCCATGCCGACTTGTCAGCGTTCGAGTGACAGTAAAGGCAGTCCATCTCGTAGACGCCTGCATGTCGGCGATGGCTGAAGAAGATCGGCTGAACCGGGCCCCGGCCCCAGCCCACAAGCGTGTCGGGATCGAGGGAAAACTGGTCGCCCTGGACGAGCGCCGCCGAGAGCGCTGGGTGCGGCCTCTGCAACTGAAACACAAGCGCAATTAGGGCCAAACCGGCGAGTCCGGTTAAGCCCACAGACAACGCTCTGCGTCGGTTACTGGGCATCGTCCTCCTGGGAGACGGCAACGATATGCCTTGAAGTCGGGGTGAGACTAAGAGGCGGTTTCTTAGGCGTCAAGGGTATTGACGCGGTTAGTGCGACCCTCACGTGCGTTTCATCAGGTCCACCGCCCGCTCCAACGCCTGCAGGCCGATCCACGTCTGCGCCGCCATATAGCGACGACCCCACGATCCGTCTTTGTGCTGCGAATCGAGCAAACGTGGCAGGCACTTTCTGAGCATGGTGTTGGCCGCCGGGTGCCGGACCTCCAACAAGGTCTCGACCACGAAGAAGAATTCGACATTCGGCCAGGTCCCGTCTTTCGCCTGTGCCGACAGCAAGACCTCAAGTCCGGCTTCCAGTTCACCCAGCACCGTGCCCCTCAACCAGGCGAGCGCCTGAATCGCGCCGACCAGCACGGCCGGCGTGAATGATCCGCCATATTCCAGGTACAGGGGCAAGGCACGTAGACCGGTGACCGAGGCTGAAACCCGGGAATCCTTAGGTCGGGCCCGGAGCGCCAAGCGAAGCGCCCGCTCCGAAGACAGCAAACGCGCCCCCACGTCGGAGGTCACGGACTGGCCGTTATTGAGGATCAGCTCCTGCGACTCGGGCGAAGGACCGGCGCTGAAGAAGCCGCTGATGTAATGCTCGCAGATCCGCTGCTCATGGCGCGCCGGGCTGCAGCCGTGACTGAAGGCGCCGTCCTGGTCACGCTGGCCAAATAGCCAGTCCAGAGCTCGGGATACCGCCGGCAGATCGGCCGATAGCCCCAGGTCCAGCAAGCGCCAGAGAGACTCCACAGTCATAGCCAGATCGCCCCAGCCGCCGTCGGCGCTCTGCCGCGCCAAGAGGTCGCCGCGGAGGTGGCGGGCCAGCTCGGGCGCTCCCCGACCGCTCTCCCGGCGGCTGAGATAACCGTGGTAATCCCGCCGATCGCCGAGCCAGTCACCGGCGCGGTCGACGGCGTCCTGAACCTGCCGAATGGACGCCTCGGCCCTGCTGCCCGTTCCGGTCCGTGACTTGGTTCGCTTCTTCTTGGTCGCGGCTGGCTGATTCCGCTTCGCCAACGGTCCCTCCTCCGTGTCGTCAAGACGTCGGAAACGCGGTAGATTACCACATCGATGGACGCTACGCGAGTCATCCCGCAACAACCCGGACAGAAAGTGTGAGCTATGCTACGTACGGTAGTGTTATCGACGGGTTTTTACGTCCCGGAACGTGTGATAACCAACAATGATCTGGCGCAGTGGATGGATACCAGCGACGAGTGGATCCAGCAGCGCTCGGGGATCGTTGAGCGCCGTTGGGTCGAGGGTGACTTTGGCAGCTCGGATCTGGCCAAGTTGGCGACGGAGCGGGCGCTGGAGGCGGCGGGGATGAAGGCGTCTGATCTGGATTGCATTATCCTGGCGACGCTGAGCCCGGACCATTTCTTTCCGGGCAGCGGCGTATTCTTGCAGCGTAAGCTTGGGATACGGGACATCCCGTGTTTGGATGTGAGGAATCAGTGCAGCGGGTTCTTGTACGGTTTGTCGGTGGCCGATGCATGGATCCGGACGGGAATGTACAAGCGTGTGTTGTTGGTGGGGGCGGAGGTGCACTCTTCGGGTTTGGAGAAGTCGACGGCGGGTCGTGACACGGCGGTGTTGTTCGGTGACGGAGCGGGCGCAGTGATATTGGGCCCGAGCGAGGAGGGCGACCGGGGCGTTCTTTCGGTGCACATCCATGCGGATGGACGCCACGCGGAGAAGCTCTGGATGGACGCACCGGGCTCTCGATACAATCCGTGGTTGGTGCCGGAATACATCGACAAGGGTCTGACGCGGCCCGTGATGGAAGGACGGGAGGTATTCAAGCATGCGGTGGTGAAGATGCCGGCAGCGGTAAGGGAGGCGTTAGAAGCGAACGGTTTGGCCTTGGAGGACATCGACGTCGTCATCCCGCACCAGGCCAACCTGCGGATCACGCAGGCGGTGCAGAAGGCGCTCGGTTTGGGCGATGACAAAGTGATCAGCAACATTCATAAATACGGCAACACGACGGCAGCCAGCATTCCGATTGCGCTGCATGAGGCGGTGGAGGATGGCCGGATCGACCGCGGTAGCCTGGTCTGCCTAACGGCGTTCGGCTCCGGGTTCACTTGGGGCAGCGCTTTGCTGCGTTGGTAACCCGAGGCGAAGGATCTTGCGAATTGAGGACTTTATAAGAAGAGGGAGTCGGATGAAGAGATGGGTCGGTGGTGTATTGGCGCTCACGCTAGCGGCGCTGAGTGTGCCGCTAGTCGTTAGCCGTCAGGCGACTGAGGCAAGTGCCTGGGCCGAAGCCGAAGCTACCCGAGTCACGATTCGTGTGGTGTCGCGGGATGCAAAGATCATCGGCACGGGTGTCGGAGGCGCCCTGGTGCGGGTCACGAACGCGGCGACCGGTGAACTGCTGGCGGAGGGTAAACATGCCGGTGCGACGGGTGACACCAAACTGATCATGTCGACGCCACATATCCGCGGCATGAGCGTGTACGACACCGAGGGTGCAGCGGGTTATGTCGCGGAGTTGCCGTTGACCAAGCCCACGGTCGTAAACATTACGGCGAGCGGCCCGCTCGGTTATCCTCAAGCGATGCAGTCGGCCAGCAAGCAAATGCTGCTTCTGCCGGGAAGACACATCGAGGGCGATGGGATTCTTCTCGAACTTCACGGTTACATCGTTGAGATCTTGAGCCCGGAACCGCTGACCCCAGCGGGAGGCGCGATCGCCGTCAGGGCCCGGGTGCGGATGATGTGTGGTTGCCCGATTACACCAGGTGGGATGTGGAATGCCGACATCATCGAGTTCAGCGTGCGTCTCAAGCGGGGTGAAGCGGTTCTGACGCAGGCGCCGCTCGACTTCGCCGGCGAGGCGAGCGTGTTCAGGGGACAACTGTCGGTACCGGCCACGGCAGCGTCCGGCGACCTCAGTCTGGAGGTCCTGGTCTCCGATCCGGGAAATCAGAACTTCGGACGGCACGAAATCCCATTGGGAGACCCGGCAACGGGCTAATCGCTTGACCGGCGGCGACGGCGTGGGTTTATTCCGCCTCGCGCAATGAAAGGTCGAGCGGGCGGTCCCGTGGCCGAGTGGCTAGGCGGAGGCCTGCAAAGCCTCTTACGGTGGTTCGATTCCACCCGGGACCTTTTCGGCGGCTCCCGGGCCTTGTTTTCGCGAGAGGCGCCCGGCACCTTTTCGGAGGTGTGCGGCGGTTCGATGATGCTGGCGGGCGTAGCTCAGTTGGTAGAGCGCGAGCTTCCCAAGCTCGAGGTCGCGGGTTCGAGACCCGTCGCCCGCTCTGTGGCCGCGGCGATGAGCCGCTGCCGGAGGCTGTTGTCGCTTGGGGGGCGGTAGCTCAGCTGGTTAGAGCGCTGCGCTCACATCGCAGAGGTCGGGGGTTCGAGTCCCTCCCGCCCCATGCCATATCAGCCGGCTGCGAGAGTGCGAAGCTGGCGCGGTTTCGCCACCCAGTCGGCTGATTCGTGCGGGAGTAGCTCAGTTGGCCAGAGCATCAGCCTTCCAAGCTGAGGGTCGCGGGTTCGAGTCCCGTCTCCCGCTCTTTGTCTGACGCGAAAAGGGCGCCGCTCGAGAGGTCGAGCGGTGCCCCTGGTTTTGTGCGGTCGTTTCGGCGACGAGAAACGGGCCTCAGCGGCGGAAGTCGCGAATCGTGCGGGTCGAGGCCGGTCGCTGGCTCTGCAAGCGCTGCGCCACCTCCTCCGTCTGCTGCATCACGCGTAAGATGTTACCGTTGGCCAACTTCGCCAGCTCAGCGTCGCTCCAGCCGCGACGGACTAGTTCCGCAAACAGATAAGGATACCGGGAGACGTCCTCGAGACCCACGGGAAACCGGTCGTTCCCGTCGTAGTCACCGCCGAGGCCGACGTGGTCGATACCTGCCAGATCACGGATGTGCTCGATGTGGTCGGCCACGAGGCCGATAGCGACTGGGGGCAGAGTGTGCTTGCGCAGGAAGGCCGCGCGCCGCGCCCGGTAGGATGCCGAATCGGGTGCCGTTGCCCGCATTGCGCGCAGGCTGTCCCGAAAAGCCGCATTGGCGTCCTTGAACTCCTGTGAAAGGAAGGGCGGCACGAAGGTCATCATCACGACGCCGCCGTTCGCCGGTAACCGCGCCAGGATGGAATCCGGCACGTTTCGCAGGTGGTCGCTAAACGCTCGAGCGGTGGAATGCGAAAAGATGACCGGCGCCTCACTCACATCCAGTGCGTCACTCATCGTGGCGTCGGATGCATGCGAGAGATCTACGAGCATGCCCAGCCGGTTCATCTCCCGAACAACCTCTTTGCCAAACTCGGTCAATCCGCCGTGCCGCGAACTGTCCATCGCGGCGTCAGCCCAGTCCAGCGTCACGTTGTGGGTCAACGTCATGTAGCGAACGCCGAGATCGTAGTAAGCCCGGAGTGCGCCGAGCGAATTCTCGATGGCGTGCCCACCCTCGATGCCCAACAGCGAAGCGATCTTGCCGTTTTGCATCGCTTCTCGGACCTCTTCCGCTGTCACTGTCAGCTGCAGACGGTCCGGGTAACGAGCAATGAAGCGACGGCCGATGTCGATCTGTTCGAGTTGCACGCGTGCGTAGCCGCTGTCCGCATATTCACCCGGGATGTAGACAGACCAAAACTGGCCGCCGACGTGCCCTGCGGCCAAGCGTTCCAGATCGGTCTGGCCCGGGGTGCGCTGCCGCAGATCGTAGGCTTCCACATCGCGGGGAGCGCGGCCATCCGCCCGAATCCGCCACGCCAGGTCGTTGTGCCCGTCGATGACGGGTGCTGATCGAAGCAGCTGACGGGCGTGGTCAAGAGCTGCAACGGAGTCTGTTTGCGCAAACGCGCTTGCTGAACTCGTGACGATCAGAGCCAGCGCCAACAAGGATCGTAGCAAAGCGATTCCCCCGAAGTTGTTGAGACGGCCACGAGGTCGGTATGTCAGATCGGAACCTAACGTAGGCGGATGCGCAAACGTAGCCAACCCTGCCGGGTCGCGAATCTTGTTCTCAGGGCGACGGTTGGGAGAACCAGCCGGTCACACTCGGGCAGCGATGTCGGAGTCACGTGGGCTGATTTGCTTCTGGGTTCCCCCGCTCTCTGTGTTGCTGGCTGGCTGTGGAATCTTCGGACGGGGGAGAAGCGCGGCCGCGGAGCGGCGCGAGTTGCGGCGGCGACCGCCGAGGCTGCAGAAAGGGGCTACACCGGAATCTGACCGGAGGTCTGCTACCAGGAGCCGGGTGAGTCCTTAGCGGACCGGAAACTCGAGTCGGGAGATGCGGCCTTCTATTCCGGCGACCCAGGCCGTGCCACTGGGGCCGGCGGCAATCGTGTTGAAGCCGAGCGAGTCGCCCAAGATCCAGGTTTCGCCGTCGTCCGGCGAGTAACCCCAGCCCGCGGGCCCGACGGCTACGACCTTAGCACTGGCAGCAACCTGAAGGTACGCCGCTCCGTAGCGGACACCGGCGGGCTGTGCGGAGGACACCAAGCTCCAGGTCCGGCCGCCATCCCGAGTACGCGCCACGTTATCGGTGAGCTCGCCAGGGCGCCGGTAGTCTCCTCCCACAGCGATCCCGTTCGCTGTATCGCGGAAGGCGATCCCGAAGATTCCCGCCGTGCTGCTGCCAGCGATTGGCGTTTCGGCCACCGTCCACGAGCGCCCGCCATCGCGAGAGGCAAAGACGCGCGCGACGCTTCCACCCCCCGTACCGAACCAGGCATGCTCTGTCCCGAACACCGTGATAGCGGTCCCGCTGGCAGCGAAACCCGCCTCACCAGGGAGTGGCGGTGGGATGCGCTCGGTTGGCACGCGCTCCCAGGTCGATCCGCCGTTCTCCGTTCGGACAATCAGGAAACTCTCGTCGACCGGGTCGCTAAAAGCTACACCGCGATCGGCGTCCCAGAACGCCATGCCATCGAAGAACACACCAGCGGTGCTGTCGCTGAATTGCTCAATCCACTGGGATCCGCCGTCCATCGTCTTGAAGATTTTGGCCAGGCCTCCATCGAAGTGAGTTCCCAGCAGGTAAGCAGTAGCTGAATCGACGGCATGCACGTCGACGAAAAATAGATCGCCGGCTCCCGGGACGCTGTCTGCGTGCCAACTGGCGCCACCGTTTGTTGAGCGGGCGTAAGTACCGTTGCGCCCGGCTGCCCAAATGACCGATTCACCAACCACACTCAGTCCGCGAAACTCGCTGTTGGTCCCGCTGACTTGTGGTGACCAGACGATTGGGGTTGCAGCAGCGCAGCTGGCGACGCCGAGCAAGATCAGGCTGCTCAGCTTCATCGGTCGGACCTCGAGTAGGCAGGAATAATGATATTCTGAACGTAGACGTGGTCGCCCAGTTCGGAAGCGTCATCGTTGGCGGCATTGGCGGTCAAATGGAACACAACGTCCCGTTGCCGGCTGGGTGCCCGCCATGCGAAGCTCCAGAGCAACGATCCTGGCTTGAGTGCCAGCGAGCCCGGTCCCGTATGTTGAACAAAAAGAACCGCTGGTTCGCCCGCCGCTATGACGACGGTTCGCTGGTCTAACGGTTCCAGAAGGCCAGCCGGCCTGCCGGCGCTGTCTCCCTTTGCAAAGCGAGCGCTGAGCTGAAAGCCAGCGCGGCGCAATTGAGGATGGCGAACACCGACCGTGATGGTGTAAGTCCGACCGGGATCGTAGCGACTCGGGAGGCCGAGAAGCTGCAGCGAGCCGGCAGGATCGTTGATCGGCTTATCGAAGTGACAGGCATGACAGGTCGGTTCACCGAAGCCACCGGTGTGGGCTGGCGGTGGGCCCTCCGAGTACAGCTGTCGAGCCGGCCCGGGCAGCGCCAGAGTGCTGGCCAGCAGCCAGGCTCCGGTGACCCCGAGCCAGCGGCCTACCTCAGGGAATTCGCGCACGGCCAATCGTGTTCGCGTCAGTCCCAAACCAGATGGCCCGCTCCGAAGGGTGAAAGACCATATGCCGAACCGAACCGGCGCCGCTGGCGATCTCAGTGATGCTGAAGAACTCGAGAGTCTTTGGGTCGAAACCGACCAACCGGTTCGGCTGGACTCCGGTCTCCACGAACCAAAGCCGCCCGCTGTGGTCGACAGCCATCGCGTACGGCCGCGACCCGCTGGCAGTGGGAGCCGGCCACTGTTCGACTTTGCCGGTGCCGGGGTCGAGGCGCGCCAGCGTTCCCAGAGCGTAGTCCACATACCAAACGAATCCGTCCCCGGTGACTGCGATTCGGCGGGGCCGCGCCGCCGAGTCGGGAAGCTCGAACTCCTGCAAGTCCATGGTGGAGGGATCGACCGTCGCGATCTTGTTGGTGCCGAACAGCGCCACCCAGGGTCGATCCGTCGAGTCGACGACGATACCGTAGGGGCGACTGCCCGGCGTCGGTACCGCAACGAGCTGGACCTCGCCGTTCGAAGTTTTGAGTTGCCCGATGAAATTGCCGCCCTGAACCGTGAACCAGATATCTCCCGAGCTGTTGAAGATCAGTGTGTGTGGATCACGGGCAGCCGTGATCGGCATGGGATATTTATCGATCGCGCCGCTGCTCGGATCGAGCCGGCCGATATGGGCAGCTCGATTGCCGGCGTACCATACATAGCCTTCAGCGTCGACGATCAGGTTGTGGGGGCCGGTGCCCGGATCCAAATCGTAGCGCTTGAACTGGCCGGACGGCGGATCGAGGTAGGCCGCGTAGTCTCCGGTCTGACCGACGAACCAGACGCGATTGTCTGGGTCCACGTAGGGGTCGCGGGGTCGCGTATTGGCCCAGGGGACCGTCCACTCTGTGATCTCAACGGTCGCGATTTCGCCACCGGCGTAAAGACCAGCCCAGCCGCTAGCCAACAACGCCATGATCAATGAGATGTGCATCAGTCTAGCCTCGCGCGAGTGTATGATCGGGAACTTGCCGATCAGGATAATCGGAGGGGGTGGCCCCGGCAATCATGTTGTTCTGCCTAGTACGGCATCTCATCGTCGCTCAGACCGAAATGGTGCCCGATCTCATGTATCACGGTATTGCGCACCTCGCGTGTGACTTCTTGGGGAGAGCGGCAGATGCGCAGGATAGGTCCCATGTAGATCTCGATTCGGTCGGGCAAGTCAGAATACGAACTGCCTCGATCGATCAGCGGTGTCCCTTGATAGAGACCCAGCAGTTCGTCACCGTCACCATCCGGATCAAAGCCTAGCTCCGACAGGTCATGCGGGTCCGGCTCGTCCTCGATCACCACCGCCAAGTTCTCGAGCTGCGCAGCGAACTCGTCGGGCAGGTCATCCAGCGCTAACTGCACGAGACGTTCGAAACTGGACCGACTCAACTTGATCATGTCGTGAAGCTCGCTCGACCATTGACAGGGGTCAACGGGCCTGGGTAGCCTAACCGCGTCGGCCCTGTAGCTCAGTAGGATAGAGCAGCGGTTTCCTAAACCGAAGGTCGCAGGTTCGAGTCCTGCCAGGGCCATTCAAGCCTTTTCCGATCCAATCAAACCGACACTGTTGTCCGTCCGCCCCGGCTCGAAGATGCAGCCTGGCCAAATCCCTGGACGGCATCGCAAGCAAAGCGCCGCGCATTCAAGGCCTTTGATGTCGCGAGCACACAACGACGCCGGTTCAATCAGCAGGTCGCCCTCTTGGCCATGTCTATCACGTAACCCATTGCTGTGGTGAGCGTTACGCCGCGGCGCCGCCGGTTTTCAGGCGCTGCGGCCTCAATATTGAACTGCGAAGGGATAACCGCGCTGACGGCACGGTAACAACATGTAATTAGGCGCGTTAGCAGAGTCTGACATAGTAGCGTCCAGCCCTCTTGCAACAAATCAACGACGGTTGGGGAACCGGCGGACGCGGAAGATGGGAGGTCAACAGGTGGCAAGCAGGGCGCCGCTCAACGGGGAGAACGGTTCGCAGGAGGCATGCTCGCTCTGCGGGCAAGAAGCCTCACCGTTCTTGGGGGCGGAATCACACTCGACCGCGCGAAGCGGCCGCAACGGCGGCCACCATGGTACCCGCTTGTGTCCACGCTGCGGAGCGATACTCCCGAAGAACATTGAGGCGCGGCTGCGTAAGCTATCGCAACTGGCGCGCTTCGGGCTCGGTTCGGACGCCAGGCCACTGCTCGGACCCGGCTACCGCGATCGCGGCCGTACTGATCCAGAGGATTAGTTCGTTTCTATTTCCGGGAGTGTGTTTGGTGGGTAGACCGGAAGCGTTAGAGGTGCTTCAGCCGGCTATGGAGACACATCCAG
The DNA here is from genome assembly GCA_041617795.1 of Gemmatimonadota bacterium. Classification (GTDB taxonomy): domain Bacteria; phylum Gemmatimonadota; class Gemmatimonadetes; order Palauibacterales; family KS3-K002; genus JBFJOD01. The sequence continues at coordinate 50,808 of JBFJOD010000005.1, forward strand.
GCCGACGACCACGACCAGGTGCTGCGCCGTTTCATCCCGTGCGATATTCTGGAAGGTCGCGCGATCGATTCGGTAGCCGAACCGCGCCCAGATGGGCACACTCTCCATCTTGAGGACCAATCCAGCTTCAGCTCCTTGACCGTTTTCGAAGGATCCATTGTCCGCATTCCCAAACAGCATCTGCCAAATCCCCACGTAACTGAACAGGAAGGGCTCAAGTAAGGCAGCTTCGGCCTGCGCGCGGACAGTCCAGAAGACCGAACTCTCGGAGTCTGGCCCGGTGGCGATCTTCCGCACGCGGGGGCCGAACATCAGCGCCACCCAGGGAATTGGGCGGACGCCGATCAGCGCCTCGGCCTCGATCAAGCGGCGAGTGATGTCACTTGCATCGTCGCTGAGCTCCCCCTCCAGATAACGCACGTCCAAAACGAGTTTCCATAAGGAAAGCCTCCCGTCCCCGGTGAGTGACGTCCCCGTCAGTCGCTGAGTACCGGTCAGGGTCTCTATGTCGAGAGTAGACCTGGCTAGCCCCAAGGCGGCGAGCGAGGAGCCCATTGGCATCTGGGCGATGGCATTTGAGCTTGCGAGAAGAACCGTCAAGGCGGCGGCAAAACAAGCGCAATGTCTGAACAGAGATTTCATCAGTCGTCGCGCCGGTCGAGCTTAATGGATTCGCGCGTTCTTACGATGATCGTCACATCGGAGAGCAGTTGGGCGTTGTGTCGATCGACCGCCTCCTGCTCTTCGCGGGCTTGGCGTCGAAGTGCCTCGTTATACTCGACGTTAGCTCTGATCAAGCGGCCAGGGCGGCGGGTCAGCAGCCCTGTGAGCGTGGCGACACTGATAGCGCCGGCCACTACGAAGCGGCTACCCGAGAGCTCTACACCCTCCCCGGAAACCAGGCTGGGTGCCAACACGGCCGCCGTTCCGGCCACCAGGCCACCGGCCAGCGCCTCGATACCGCGCCGGCTTTCCCCGCGCTCTGGGAGGAACAGTGAATCGGCCAACGGGGCGGGGGCGGGTAGTGAATCGGCTTGCTGAACCTCGACCTCCATCGGGAGTTGCACGGTTCGCAGAGTACGACCGAGCGTGTCGCGCGAGGCCACGGTGAGGAAATACAACCCGGACGGCACGACGTCGCCTTGTTGGTCGCGGCCGTCCCAGGTCATCTGGAGGCTCTCGTTGATCGGGCCCGAATAGAGCAGGGCCATTGGAGAGTCATCGCCGCGTTTTATTTCGGCGGATACCAGATGGAAGGAGCTGGCGAAGAGCCAGACCGTGAGCGTGCTTTGGCCGAGACGGAAATGGAACTCGGACGGGGCTTCGATGGTGACGACTTTGGTGTTGCGGCGCGCGCTCTCGTAGAGGGTCGTCACCTCGGGCGGAAAGATCAGCTCGTCCGGCGTGTAACGCGGATCGACGGACACCAGTCTGCGAAAGACGACGGCGGCTGAATCGGGGTTACCGCGGAAGACCTGGATCGCGCCGAGGTAGGTCAACGCGCGAGCGCGATCGGTTCGGGTCAGACCGCCGTCCTGATCGAAGCCCAGCGATCGCTCCAACAGGCTCGTTGCCGCCGAGAATTCGAGCTCTGAATAGGCGCGAATGCCTTGCTCGAGCAAATAGGTGGCGGACTGACCGCTTGCGGCGGTCGGGGTAACGAGCAGGACGACGAAGAGGGTAAGGAGTAGTCGGCGCGTAAGCGTCACGGCTGAAGTCGCCTCAGCACGATATTCGTAATGCGGAGTTCTTGACCGGGCGCAATCTCCACTTGTCGCTCGTACGGCTCGAACCCGTCTTGCGTAACTCGAATCAGATGAGTACCGGCTGCTATTTCCACGTCGGCTCGCGGTGTGTTTCCGATCACTTCGCCATCGATCGATAGTACGCCCCAAGGTGTGGCATTGACGTAGAGGCGGC
>JBFJOD010000006.1:0-49814 GCA_041617795.1 Gemmatimonadota bacterium
GGCGAGCGCCCGCTCGTGCTGCTCGCGCGATCCGTCGAAGTCGCCCAAGTTGAATGCGACGGTCGCCAAGTTGTGCATGAGATCGACATTGTCCGAGTCGATCACCAGCGCCCGCTCGTAATAAGACTTCGCAAGCTCGAAATCCCCCATCTCTTCATAGAGGTTCCCCAACGATTCGAAGCCCGTGTGATCACTCGGCACGGCCCGCGCGTAGCGGCGGAAGTACTTCAGCGCTTTGTCAAACTCGCTCCGATTCTGATACACATAACCGATCCACCTCAGGTAGTCATGTTGGGATGGATCCAGCTCGAGGATGCGCTGGTATTCCTCTACCACCGCGTCGAACTCGCTGCGATGCTCATACTCCCGGGCCAGCAGCGCATGGGCTTCGATATCGTCGGGAAAGAACTCAACGTTCATCTTGGCCACGGCGAAACGCTTGTCTGCATCTATCTCTATGGCGTCGTAGTAGTAGTGCTTGAGAGAGAATTGCATCCGCTCCGGCAACCGGTAGATGAACCGCATCCCGCGGTTGGCCGCGCTGTCCGCTTCTTCTTTGCGGTTCAAGAGTAGGTAGGCGGAGGACAGGAAGACTTGAGCAAACGCCGAAGTCGGATCCTGCTCGACCGCGCTCTCCAACAGGCTTCTCGCCTCTTCCCAGTCGTTCTCCATGTAGATGGCACGAAGCGCGTAGGCCAGCGAGCGGAAAGACTCTCGTGAATGACTGATGATGTCAGCGATGCGAAGGTCTCGGGTCTCCTGGATGTAACGGGCGGGTATACCCAAGTCGTAACGCAACTGCAGTGACATCTGATCGATCAAGTCGAGGGCATCGCTTCCCCGGTAAGTCTGATTGGCTAATAGCTTCTGGCGACGTGTCTCGTACAGAGCGACACGCACTTCGAGCTCGTCTCCAACTTTCCTGACTGAACCGCGCACGAAGTAATCGCCGTGCAAAGTCTCCGCCAGCGAGGCTTGTAGGCTCAGCGGCAAGCCGACCCCTTCTGGATACCCAGCCCTGTTCAGCTCTTCCTGTAGGCCTTTGTCTGAGGCGAAGTCGATGTAGAGATCCTGATAGAGGTCGAAGACTAGACCGAGACTCAGACCGTTTTGCAGCCAATCCAGGTCTTGATCCCCGGATTCGTTATCGAAGTTGAACAGCACGACTTTCTTACGGAACTCGCCCTTTGGAATGACGCGTTCGATCGTCACACCCTCCTCGTTGCGCATCAGTACCGTCGTGGTCTCCGCGCCCAGCGGCCTGTCCGCAAATAAGACCACGACCAACACCGCCGCGACCACCAGGTTCATTGGAATCCCAATCTTCTCAGCCGTCGCCCACTCATTTCGGCCCGGCATCCCGTGGAAGTAGGCTAGTAAGAAGACAGTCGGGATCAGCGATCCCAGTACGACCATGCTGAGTGCGATCAGGTTTGTCGATAGTAAGAATCGATCAACGAGCAGGTCGATGAACTCGATGATGATCCAAGATGTGCCGAGGTATAGACCAAGGATCTGTGGCACGCGCCGGTTCAGCAGATCTCTTATTACTGAAGAATCCATAGCGACTCCTGCGCTCGGCCAAACACGTGGCAGGCCGTCTCCGAACGTAAGGCTGGAGCTCACGTGAGATCGGGTACTTATAAGAGACAATACGAACGGAGGGTGTTACGGGTTGCAGCGCCGCTTGGTGAAGCTGTGAGGGAGTGGTCGACTGACATCAGTCATAAGGTGTCTCACCAACGCGGCTGCGGATGGGTGGCGCACCCCAACCCAGTACATCACGGTCGACGGACATGCGGCCGCCTCCCGTAATCACCAACGACAGAGCGATCATTAGCAGCGTAAACTCGAGCTCGAACCCGCCAAGGAAGCCTTCCTGCAGCCTTACCCTGATGATTGCGAAGAACATGACGCAGGCGATCAGCGCAGCGGCCAGCCGCGTGAACAGTCCGACCAGAACCAGCAAACCTCCCAAGAACTCCACCAGCGCGACCACCCAAGCCCAGAAGACGGGGAACGGCCAGCCCCAGCGGTCTATGTTGAAACCGTCGGGTGTGCCCAGCGGGCCCTGCAGCTTTCCCCAACCATGTGCCACAAACACGGCGCCGAGCGCCAATCGCAGGGCGAGCCCACCCCATTCTGGAAAGTACTTCGAGAACAATGCGCGCATGGCTTCGAACCGGAGTCCTTTCAATCCTGCTGATGTTGATCGATTTCCCGTCCCGCTGGCCGTTCGCTCGAGCCGCGGTTTGGGCTACCACTCGATCCAGATCCAAAGGAGCTTTCCACGTAGATGCGGCTGCCTCGTACCAAAGACCCTGCGAAACGGTTGACCACGCGATCCTGCAGCCAGCGCCGACTGGGTCGCAGCAGCAGCGCGAACCCCAACGCATCGGTAACCAGGCCGGGGGTCAGCAGCAATGCTCCGCCGGCGAAAATAGACAACCCGTCCAGAATCGCCCGGCCCGGTACTCGCCCTTGATACACGTCCAACTGAAAGGCATGCCAGGCGCGGAGGCCCTCCCTGCCTGCCAACGCGGCGCCGAGCACACCGGTTACCGCGATCAGCGCTAGTGTTGGCCAGAGGCCTATCCAGCGCCCAAGCTGAATCAGCAGAGCGAGCTCGATGATCGGGACGATAATGAACAGCAAGAGAAGCCGTCGGAACATTTCACCTTTCAGTCTGATCGAATGCCATGCGCTTTAACTTAAGCCACGCCGGCAGGCTGCGCTGCTGCAACCGAATCGGTGCCGACGACGTGCCACCCAGCGGTACACGCGTTCTGCCGCTGGCATCGCACCGGGCAATCTGAACATCCAGGCGAGCGGCCGCAGAGCGGGTAACAGTCGCATGACTTGCACGGCTGCCGCCGCACCCCGGGACACCTCTCCCGCGGGCGACACGATATGCATCGCTTCCTCCGCCGCCCGGCGTGTAATCCCGAACCGTTCCAGATCAGCCGCCTGAAACGCGACCGGCTCGATCCGATGTGCACGATCCCAGCGTTCGATGAAACGCACTTGCCGGCGACAGAAGTGGCAGTCGCCATCGTAAATCATCGTCCAACGGCTTGAATCGATCGCTGGCATTATCTAGAACGATGTTCCTTGTCCCCCACTTCTGTCCACCCTTCCGTCATCGAACAGCAAATCAGCGAGTCCCATTCAGAGGGTTGCCTGCCTATTGAACAATCAGCAACAACGTCCGATTCTTCAGAGCGAGTGTCAGGCCGATGTCCTTGAATCGTCTCAACGCCCGGGCGACATGGAAAGGGAATCTCAATGAACTCAAAGAAGAAACGAATCGCGATCAACACAGGCGGAGGTGACGCCCCGGGCCTCAACGCCGTTATTCGCGCCGCAGTCCTATCCGCGCTGAACTTGGGCTGGGAAGCCTATGGCATCCGCAGGGCTTACCATGGACTTCTAGGTGAGGATGACGTCATACCGCTGACACGAGAGTCGGTCCGCGGCATCACGCACCTCGGCGGCACGATCCTCGGCACCACAAATCGCGGCAACCCGTTCGCCTGGCCCGTGGCTCAACCCGATGGCTCAGTCAAGCCCGTCGACCGGTCGGATGAGGTCGTCGCCGCCTTCCGCGAGCACGGCTTCGACGCGCTGATTGCCATAGGCGGCGACGGCAGCCTGCGAATCGCGCACGAGCTTTCCCTTAAAGGCCTTCCCGTCGTCGGCGTTCCCAAGACGATCGACAACGACATCGAGGGGACCCCGATCACGTTCGGATTTCTTACGGCTGTCTATGTAGCGACCGATGCGATCGACCGCCTGCACTCTACCGCTCAGAGCCACGAACGCGTCATGGTCGTCGAGGTGATGGGTCGAAATACTGGCTGGATCGCCCTGTACGCAGGGGTCGCCGGCACAGCCGACATCATCTTGATTCCGGAGATACCCTACGATCTCGATAAGGTCTGCGAAAAGGTGATGGAGCGTGAACGAATGGGCCGACACTTCTCCATCGTCGTCGCCGCCGAGGGAGCTTTTCCAGCTGGCGGCGAACCCGTCTTCAAGGACCCGGCCCATCAACAACTGGGCGGCGTATGCGAGGTGCTGGCGAAACAGATCGGTGAGCGGACTGGCAAGGACGCCCGCGCCATCGCCCTCCGCCACCTGCAGCGAGGCGGCTCGCCGATTTCCTACGACCGACTGCTGGCGCTTCGTTTCGGAGCAGCGGCGGTCCGCTGCATCGCCAATGGAGTCTTCGGTTGCATGGTCGCCATCGATCCGCCGGACGTACGCATGATCCCGCTGGCCGACGCAGTCAGCCAACAGAAACGTGTGCCGATAGACGGCGACGTCGTCGCCACGGGCCGGGCCATGGGGATCTGTATGGGCGACTGAATCGACCCGCCCTCTACCTCAACTGCCGACACGGAGGCGCGAGGCCAGCCAGTCGCCCAGTTCGGCTAGAAAGCCGGAATCGACCCTGGCGTTCGGGTCGGCGTACTCCGCCGCCCCCTCACGCCGCGACACCGCGAACAGGTGGTTGAGCTCCGGATAGATCCGCACCTCGTAGTCGGGGTGACCGGCCGCACTCAGGGCTTCACCCAACCGCCAGGCATGCTCCGGACCCACCTGGATATCCTGACCGCCGTTGACGATGAACACAGGCGCCCGCACCCGCTTGATTGTGGCGAGCGGATCGTGCTCCAGGTGTTCGCGCAACCATTTCTGCTGGCCACCCAGCAACCTCATCGCCGGCGGCAGATCCGTCTCCTCCATGCTACGGCCCTCGCGGATGGCTCTTGAAAGCCGGATGACGCCGTCGCGCGCCTCAGCCATCTCCAGCGAGTCTCCGCCCGCCGCCGCCACCGAGCCCACCACCTGCTCGATCAGCACCGAGTCGAGAGGTGCGGCCGTCCCCGCCATCAAGACCACAGCCGCAAGTTGTGAATCGTCCGCGGCCACCATGGGCGCAATGATCGCGCCCTCGCTGTGACCGACCAGCCCGATCCGGCTCCCATCAATGTCGGAACGGCCTCTGAGGTAACGAACCGCCGCACGCACATCGGCCAGCAGATCGCTGAGCCCGGCGGCTTGGAAATCGCCACCGCTGGCACCGATCCCCCGGTCATCATACCGCAGAACCGCCATTCCCCGCCCGGTAACCGAGTCCGCGATGCTCCGGAAGATACCCAACTTCAGACCGCCGGGGCCCGGCGTGTCCTCATTGCGGTCCTGCGGTCCGGATCCGCTGATCAGGACGACCGCCGGCCAGGGACCGCTTCCCCGCGGCGTCGTAAGAGTACCAGCCAGCTCGATCGTATCGGATGCGAAGCGCACGTCTGACTCGTCGTAGTTGGCCCCTCGCTCGGCACTGTCCTCACTTGCTTCAGGCGCGATGCTCAGCAACTCGTTCCACCGCACATGGTCGGCATCGAGCGCCCAGAATGCCTGCAACGGGACGAACACCTTTAAAGGCAACCCGTCATCCGCCAACCAGAGGTAGACCCCGATTCGGTTGGCGAGATTGAGATAATAGCGACGCACCGACAGGGATTCGCCGTCCTTCGTCAGCGTCTCCGCCCGCTCGAAAACCACGGTCACCGGCACCCGTGGAAAAGCGACGAACTCCCGTAATTCACCGACCGAACCGTCGTGTAGCCAGGCGAACTGCGCGAAGTGGTGAAGGACATTGTTCGTTAGTAGTACAGAGGTTTCCGGGGTCTCGAGGTTTTGCTCCACCGTCGTATCGGCCCGCGTGATTTCCTGCAGGCCACGGCCGGCCTCACGCCTCAAGATGATGGAAACCGGTTCGTCGTTCAGGCTGGATTGAACCGTGGCGCGCCGGAAGGCGAGATCTTCGCCCGCCTCGACCTCCAAATGCTGCACGATATGCATCCCCACAACCTGCAAATCGACATCACCGGTTAGTCGATAACCGTCCGCAGTCCGCTCAACCGAATACGACTCTTGCCCTGCTTCGGCCCCACCTAACTTGAACAACAAGTGTCCGCTGAGCTTCGCGGGCACCTGGGACCAAGCCGGGACTGCCCAAACCAAGCCGAGCACGGTAAGCACGAGACAGCCATTCCTGAACATCTTGACCTGCACTTTCAAATGAGTTGGGCTTGCTCAGATGCCCCGACTGACGCTTACGCCGGTTCGATGATGACGGCGTTGCCGTAAACGAGTATCTCAGCGGCGCCACCCATCACGTAAGACGTGGCGAAACGCACAGTCGTCACGGCATTCGCGCCGACCGCATTTGCGTGCGCGATCATGCGGTCAACCGCCTGTTCGCGTGACTCGCCCATCATCTTCGTGTATTCCTCGATCTCGCCGCCCACGATGTTCTTGAATACCGCGACGATGTCTCTGCCGACATGGCGGGCGCGTATCGTGTTGCCGCGAACCAGACCCAGCGTCTTGACGATGCGGTAGCCGGCGATCTCCGATCCTGGTGTAATTATCATATTTCCACGTCCTTGTAACGTTGTCGTCGACCGACGAATAGCTTCTCGCGCAGAACCGATACCAGCAGAACGACCACTCCGACAATCGCCGCCAGAATCCCCGCCTTTAGGTACCCAGGGATCGTTGCGTCGGCAAGTAGTTCATTCACGCCCGTCCAAATTCCGTACGACAGGATCACGATCGCGCCAAGCGATAAGAGAATCCAGCCTATGCCGCGCTCGACGCGGCTGTACACGGAAGTCCAGTAATCCTTCCAGACCTCCTCCGGCGGAACCTTGAAAGCCATAGTCTCCGTCACCTCCTTCAGCCTTCTGAGTCGATGCTGCTCTTGTCTTAAGGCGGGGTACTCGACCAACAATCGCTGGAGTTCGTCACGCTCGCGGGCGCCCAACTCTCCGTCCAGCTCGGCCATCAGTAGGCTGAGGGCTCGCTCTTTGCGAATATCCATCTCGCTCACAGCAGATCCTCCAAACTTCCAGCTAGATGCTTACGCGCCGCGTAAAGACGCGACATCACCGTACCCATGGGGATGTCCAACAACTCCGCGATCTCGCGGTAGCGCAGACCCTCGAACTCCTTGAGAACCAGCACCTCGCGTTCCCGCTCCGGCAACCGATCGATAGCCGCCTGCAACCGCATCCGCAGCTCCGAGCGTTCGGCGTTGCGCCGCGGGTCGACCTCGGCGGCGCGTGCAGCGGCCTGATCCATCAGCCATGGCGTCGCTTCCAGCAGCCGGCGGGTTCGGGTCTTCCGGTCACGCAAGTGGTTGAAACAGAGTCGCCGCACGATCTGGTAGAGCCAGGCATAGAACGGGCGGTCCGGGTCCAGCTTTGCTCGAGCTCTGAACGCACGCGCGAATGCCTCTTGGGAAAGGTCGAGGGCATCGTCGTGCGAACCGACCAGGCCGAGGGCTGCGTAGTACGCACGGCGCATATGAAGCGCCACCAGCTGGCCGAACGCCTCCCGGTCCCCCGCCTGTGCACGCAGCACCAAAGCTCGCTCGCCCGACCTGCCCTCCTCAGCCATGGCTTGATTCACAAGCAGCCCTCCATTCACCACTCCCCGCGCTAAGATACCCACCAGCGCAGCATTTATTCACTAGGGAAACGGAGATCGCTGCTCTAACATTGTCGTAGTAGCTGAGCGGATCGGAAATGCAAAGCCCGGACTGGCTAGGTCCGGGCTTTTTGGGGCAGTTGGTCTGACTCGCGCGGGACACTGCCCAAGAGTCGCCTGTGGCGATGAGGAAGAAGAGCAACTCACATGCCGTCACGGAGCTAAGCCGCTTTGTTATTGTATGATAAAGGGTTACGCCGCCAGTGCCTATTTGCGGGGGCACCCAGAACCACGCAAAATCTAGCGCGAGTCGGAAAAGTTGTCCGATAGTAGACCGTGCCGTCGCAGGAAGTTCCTCACCTCGTAGGCCATTGCCTTGAACAGCGCCGCCTCCCGCTCGTCCAAGTCGGCGCGTCCCGCCACATCGCGGACGGTTCGCAGAATCGCCTTGGTCTTGTGGGCCTTGAAGAAGTCGACGGCCGCAAGCGCCGCTTCCACCTCGACATACAGCGCTTCCAGCTCTTCCCGGCTCGCGCGAGCGGCCGGGCGGCGCGGCTGCTTGAACGGCGGAGCCGGCCCGGCGGCCAGATACACCTCGTACGCCACGAGCAGAACCGCCTGTGCCAGATTCAGGCTGGGGTGGCCGGGATTGGTGGGGATGACGACGATGCGGTGACAGAGATCCAAGTCCTCGTTGCTCAGGCCCCGATCCTCACGACCGAAAACCAAAGCGACATCCTCCCCAGAATCGGCTGCGGCGATCACTTGAGCGCCTGCGTCCCGTGGCCTGACGTAGTTTCGCCGCACGCGCCGCCCGCGCGCTGTCGTACCGACCACGAAACGCGCGCTTGAAATCGCCGACACCAAATCTTCGAAGCTCTGCGCCGATGCGACGATATCCGTCCCAGTGTGGGCCACCCCCTCGATTCGGTAGGGATCGAAACCGCCGGGCCTGACCAGGTGAAGGCGGCGCAATCCCATGTTTTTCATCGCTCGGACGACGCCACCGATGTTGACCGGGTCCTGCGGCTCGTTAAGCACAACGATCACTCGCTCGAGAGCTTGCGGTTCAGTCATGATAGCTTTAGAGAGAATAGGTGCGATTCAACGGAGCCGGCCCGAGCCGGGCTCGACCGTCATGGTTCGAGCGGATAATAGCCGATCCGCCGAGGTGTGAGTAGCATGGCGCCATGGAACCCCAACCAGCGAGTCAAGAATGGCGTATATCTCCTATGTGCCGGAATCACAGGCCTCCCCAGAGCTGGCGAAGCTCTACGAACGCTACCGGTCAGGTTGGGGTGGCGTCGACCACATTCTGAAGATCCACAGCCACAACCCCGAATCAATGCGGGGCCACCACGATTTCTACCGCCACCTGATGCACGGGCCATCGCCGCTCTCGCGCGCGCAGCGCGAAATGATCGCGGTGACCGTCTCCAGGTTGAATCAGTGCTACTATTGAATAGTGCATCACGGAGCGGCGCTCCGTCGAGCGACTGGTGATCCGGAGCTCACAGAAGCGATCAAGCGCGATTACAGCACCGCGGCGATCTCCGAAACGGATCGGGCAATGCTTGACTATGTGGCAAAGCTGACCCGCGAGCCGTGGAACGTCGAATCCTCGGATGTCGACCAGCTGCGCTTGGCAGGATTTGACGAACGAGGCATCCTCGATATCTGTCAGGTGGCTGCCTACTACGCCTTCGTGAACCGCCTGGCCGATGGGCTCGGTGTGGAACTCGAGGATTACTGGCGCGAGTCGGGCACAGACTAGGCTGTCTCCCGGCGAGCCGGCAACCGAAGGTAGGTTACGCAGTGACGGAAGTGACTTGTAGCCGTTGTGAACAGCAGCGGCCGGGAATCGACTCACCGCCTTTTCGAGATGAGTTAGGCACGCGCATCCATGAGAACATCTGCCAGGTCTGCTGGGACGAGTGGCTGCAGCGGCAGATGCAGTTGATTAATCACTACGCCCTGGACGTGCGGACTCCCGAAGCCCGCGATTTCCTGCGCAGGAATGTAGAGGCCTTCCTATTCAGAATCGGCGACGCCGATGGAATCGACCCAAGCCAGGAAGGCAAGATCAGCTGGTAGCGGCGGCCAAGACCTAGCCGGACCCTCTCTCCTCCTCCGCCTCGGCTGGCCGATATAGCGCGACCCCAAAACGCTCTACCCCGTAGGCCGCGATGATTTTGCGCCCCGCGGCGGACGTTAGCCAATCGGCAAACGCCAAGGCACCGTCCAGCTCCCGGGCACCAGCCACGCGGATGACGCTGTACACGTTGCGCAGGCGGGGATCGCTCTCGACCAGCACTTCCAAGTCGAGGGTCGCACTGAGATTGAGAAACGTGGCGCGATCGCTAAGCGCGTAAGCATCTAAGTCCGCCGCCGCCCGCAGCACCGCCCCCATCCCCTGCCCCATCTCTCTATATTCTGCTCCCCCAGCCGGGATGCCCGCCGCCTGTCGAAGCGAAAGCTCCTTGACGTGGGTGCCGGAGTCGTCCCCGCGCGACAGAAAGGACGCCCCCGCCTCGGCGATTCGCGCCAACGCCGCCGCGGCATCGGGCATCGCGCGGATACCTGCCGGATCGGACTGCGGCCCGACTATCACGAAATCGTTCTCCATCAGCGGGCGACGTGTCAGCCCATGCCCCTTTTCCATGAACTCCAACTCAGCGGTTGGCGCGTGCGCGACTAACACGTCCAGGTCGCCGCGGGCGCCAAGGGCCAATAACTCACCGCTGCCTGCCGCTACATACACCAGACGATACGTCGGATGCGCCAACTCGAACTCCGGCAGCAGCACATCCAGCAGGCCGGAATCCTGAACCGTCGTTGGGATGCCAAGCGTCAAAGCGATGCGGCTCTCCCCGCATCCCAGCGCTAAGAGGCAGGCGGACAGCGCTAAGTTGACTGTCCTTTGTTTCATCCACTTGCTCACTCTACCGCCCTGTCCGTTTGGCGACTGAATGAGTGCCAAATTATCCTTCAGCGACGCAACCGGCGACCCGGCTGCCGCCACACACCGCGTTTGCGCGCTTCGCGCGCCCAAGTAATCTTGCGCCACGTGCGTACTGACAGACACCAGGCTTCCAGGGACCGAAAGGCAGGAGACCGGAAATGCATAGTGGAGCAGCAGCGGCGGCGATCGCCCAAGCAATCAAGGCATCGGGTGCAATCGTCCGCATGAAGCCCGAGGATTTCCAGAAGATCGTGCACCGAGCCGATGACCCGCTGGTCGTCATGTCGATCAGCAAGATCTTCGGCAAAGTCCGCTACAAGTACATCCTCAGCTACAAGGGACTCGCCTTTTACACCAAGTCGCCTTCGCAGCTGCCCATGGGCATCGGTGTCGAGTTAGTCCACGCAAAGCAGATCTGGATCCCGGCTTGAGCTTACGAATCTCAGCGAGGAGTCAGCAATATGGATTTCCGCCGCACTTATTCCGGGGCACCCTGGGAGTCGCGCGTTGGCTATTGCCGCGCCATACGAGCCGGGTCACACATCTACGTGACCGGCACCGCTGCCGTCGCCGCTGATGGTGGCGTATTCGCCCCCGGCGACGCCTACGCCCAAGCGCGTCGCTGCTTCCAAATCATCGAGCGGGCGTTGGCTGACCTCGGTGCCGACCTCTCCTTTGTTGTCCGTACGCGAATGTTCGTCACCGATATCGGTCGCTGGCAGGAATTCGGTCGCGCTCACGGCGAGTTCTTCAGCGACCACCCACCGGCAACGACGATGGTCGAGGTGAGTCGGCTGATCGATCCCGCAATGCTAATCGAGGTGGAAGCCGACGCTTACTGCGACGAATAGCGTCCCGGCTGCTGACCCCGCACGGGACAGGCAGTCCCACTGAGCTACCCCTAATTCGACTCCTTGGCCCACTGTGCCGGGTATGCTACTTGCCCCTAGGTAAGCCCGTCATCTTGCTACAATCCTGAGGGACGCCAGGAAACCCAACCACGCCGGCCCGGCTCCGCCTCGTCGCTGAATGGCGAGTCCGACTCATTAGTGGGAGACCCTGCCATGTGGATTTGGTACCAATACCACCCATCCAAACGCCGAGCCCTTCTACCAGCGCGCGGCCTCAGCTCGCTAGCTCTCGGGTCGCTGCTGCTGACCGTCTTCCCCGGACAGGCGCGGGGTGAACTGATCCCGGCCTTCGCCCGCAAGTATCGGGTGAGTTGCCAGCTCTGCCACAATCCCGTGCCCACGCTGACCGAATTCGGCGAGACCTTCGCGGGTAACGGGTTTCGCTTCGGACCGGAAGAGGCCCCGCGCGACACTATCGCTACCGGCGACCCGCTGCTCGAGCTGGCGAGGGAGCTCCCCCTGGCGATGCGGTTGGATGCCTACGGCCAGATTTTCACCAACGGCGAAAGCGGCGTCGACCTGGAGACTCCTTATAACCTCAAGATTCTGACGGGCGGCACCATCTCCAAGAAGCTCTCGTACTATTTGTATTTCTTCCTGTTCGAGCGCGGTGAAGTCGGCGGGATCGAGGACGCGTTTATCTACGTAAACGACGTCGGCGGCGCACCGTTGGATGTCGCGATCGGGCAATTCCAGGTCTCCGACCCCATGTTCAAACGCGAACTGCGGCTCGAGTTCGAGGACTACGCCATCTACCGTGCCCGTATCGGCCGACAGCCGGCCGACCTCACCTACGACCGCGGTATTTCCGTCATCTGGGATGTCGCCGATCTGACGTTGACCGGCACGGTGGTCAACGGCAACGGCAGAGGTGAGGCGGAGCCGAACCGCCGGCTGGACGACGATCTAGTCAAGAACTTCTTCGTCCACGCCTCGCGTCCGATCACTTCGGGTCTGCGGCTAGGCTTGATGGGCTACTACGGCCAGCAGAAAGGCCAGATCGGGGCGGGCCCCGAGGTGGAGAACGAGCTTTGGATGTTTGGACTCGACGGCACGCTCACGGCCGGCCGCTTCGAGTTCAACGGCCAGTACATCCATCGTGAAGACGACGCTCCGACTTTCGCCGCCGTCGAGCCCAATGTGCAGACGGACGGCGGGTTCGTCGAAGCGATCTATCGCTTCAGCAACGGCCGTTGGTATGCCACCGCCCTCTACAACGTCATCTACTCCGACCGGCCGCTCTTGAACGTACGCCTCGGCGGGCCCGGCAACGTCAACCGCTGGCAGACGCTGAGCGGCGGACTTGGCTACGTCTTGCAGCGCAACTTCACGCTGTTAGGCGAAGTCGGCTGGGACGCCGAGGGGAAGACGTCGCGCTGGACGGTCGGCCTCGTCACCGCCTTCTGATCCGCTGGCCGGGACTCGGCGACTAACCATCGCCGAGTTCCGCTTTCAAGAACGCCACGGTCGTCGGCCAGGCTTGCTGCGTGGCCCGCAGGTTGGCGCCCTCACGCCCCGATTGCTGGCGCAAGAAACCGTGTCCCGCACCATCGTAGATGTGGTACTCGTAGCGCTTGCCCAGCTGCTTCATCGTGGCGTCGGCTGGCTCGATGCTCGCGTTCACCCGGGCGTCGTCACCGCCGTACAGTCCCAGTACCGGCGCCTCGACCGCCGCCAGAGTCTCCGCTGACGGCGACGATCCGTAATACACGACTGCCGCTTCCAGGTTGGGCTGCGCCGTCGCATACCTGAAGCTGGTGGAACCGCCCCAACAGAAGCCGATCGTTGCGAATGCCCGGCGGGCGGCCGGCAGCGCCATCGCGTATTCGGCCGCCGCATCCAGCCTGAGCTTCACCTCGTTGGCATCCAGACCGCGCACCAGCCGTACCGCACCATCGCGATCCACCGAGTCCGTGCCGCCGCCTCCCGGTCCTTTACCACTCAACAGGTCCGGGGCGAGGGCGATGAAACCTTCCGCCGCCAGCTGGTCCGCGACACCGCGGATCCAATCGCTGAGACCGAAGATCTCGTGGATCACTATTACAACGGGCGCCGCGTCCGACCGCTCCGGATAGACCAGCCAAGCCGTCACCGAATCGCCCGACCCGGCGTCATACTTCACCCACTCACCGTGCCGCGGCGATCCATCCAGGCGCGCCCGCGCTTCTTCGTTCGCGGCCGGCAAGGCGACCTGCGCCTGACTCTGTTGCTGCGCAACCGCGGCTTCGGCGTGGTTGCTGGCACGCTCCTCAGCTCCGCACGCTGCCACGGCCGTGGCAACGGCAACTGCTAGAAGAAGTCTAAGTCGTCTGTTATGCACTTGAACCTCCGGTTTTGGTAGCGGCGTGCATGCCGGCAACGTATGGCCGAGGGGTACATGCACTCGAAGACTAGGCGGAAACGCCCCGTACCTACTTCAGGTACTCCTCTGGGATCGTCAAGCCAGGCGACTCCGCCTGCCAGAAGATCGTTACGACCCACCAGCGCTGCCCGTCATTCATCAGCTGGAAGCTGTTGATCCCGCGGCTGAACGGCTCGGCGTCGTCAGCGTTATGCCGTGATTCGTAGGTACTGAACGCATGCACGATTGACCCGAACTGCTCGGTCCGTCTAGCCAGCTCCCGCTCGAAGAAGCCGTTCTGGTTGAAATAGCGGTCAGCTCCCGATACGTAGGCCTCGACGTCCATCGCCCGTTTGACGATCTGGCCTTCCTGGTTCCGGCCGAGAGCTATCAAGCGGGCCTCGGGAATGAACAGCGACCGGAAGCGTTGCCAGTCGCGCGGGCCGGCCGGACCCGAGATCGCATCGTAGACAGCAGCAATAATCGCATCGATCGACCCCACGTCGGCGGGATCGGCGGCGGGCGGCTCTGGCGTCTCAGCAGCTTCCTGCCCCAACGCCGGCGGCACCGACAGCACCAAGCCGGCAAAGGCAATCAGCGCCGTACCCCTGAAACTGAGCATCGGGAGGACCTCCTGATCATGAGTAGCTATGGGCGCAGGCAGGCAAATATTCACGCATCGTGCCTGATGCACCAGTCTGGCGCCGCGTCCCCGGTGCCGATACTATCGCTTCCACCGGGAATCACCCAACCAGAAACTGCGTTCTCCGCTGCACCGCTCGGTCCGCAGTAAGAGGCGCCCCAGGGAGACCAGCTGCCGTATGACCAGACCATTGGCATTCCCAGTCCCGAGCATCTGTCTCGCGCTCGTTCTCAGCGCGGCCACCGCCCCCGCACAGATCCCAAGCTTCGCCGACGTAACGGGCCACGAATTCGGAGAGCGGATCACCCAGCATCACCAGGCGGTTCGCTACCTCCAAACGCTCGCCGAATCATCCGACCGCGTCCGTATCATGGAACAGGGCGAAACCTGGGAGGGCCGGCCGTTGTTGGCCGCGATCGTCACCGCGCCTGCTAACCACGAGCGAATCGACGAGATCCGTCAGGCGGCGCACCGGCTGGCTGATCCGCGCATCACTGGGCGGGCGGAAGCCGCGGCGATAATCCAGAATCAACCGGTCATCATCTGGTATGGCGGCTCGATACATGGGTTCGAGCTGTCAGGCGCGGAGGGACTGCTCAAGCTGTTGGACCATCTCGCTACGCGCAGCGACGCAGCCACAATGGAAGTGCTGGAGAACGCCGTCATCATTATAGACCCGATGCTCAACCCGGACGGGCGCGATGCCTTCGCACACCTCAACCATGAGAACCTGGGCCGCATGCCAAACCCGTCCCGTCAGGACTGGGCCAACGATTTCACCTCCTGGCAGGCGCTGAAGTTCCGGACCGGCCACTACTACTTCGACACCAACCGCGATTGGTTCGCGCATACGCAGCGCGAGACTCAGGCGCGCGTTCCCACGATACTGGCCTGGCGACCTCAGGTTGTTGTAGATGCCCATGAGATGGGCTCGGACCGTGAGTTCTTCTTCGATCCCGGCATCGATCCATACGCGCCCTATTTCCCCCAGCACTCCCGGGACTGGTTCGAGATCTTCAGCCGGGCCTACGCCGCCGCCTTCGACTCGGCCGGCTTCGAGTACACGACGCGCGAGCTGTTTGACTACTTCTATCCCGGCTACACCACCGCCTTCGGGGATTTCCAGGGGGCCGTCGGCATGCTGTATGAGCAGGGTTCAAGCCGCGGTCTGGCACTGACTCGCTTCGACGAGTCTCTGCGAACTCTGGCCGACGCGCTCGAGCAGCAATACCTGGCCGCCTGGACCGCCGCCCGAACCGCCGTCCGTGAACGATCTACGCTGCTCTCCGACTATTACGACTCGCACCGAGCCGACATCGCCGACGGCGCGACCGGTATCCGCCGTTACCTGATTGCGCCCGAAGGCGACCCTCTACATATCGCCGAGTTGGTCAACCTGCTCATGCGCAACGGTATCGAGGTGCACTCGCTCGGTCGACCCACACGCCTCAACAACGTGAGAGACCGGACGGGCGTCGCGCTGGGCAGTCGAGAGTTCCCGGCCGGGACCTATGTGGTCGAAGCGGCGCAACCACGGAATCGCTTGATCCGCATGCTGCTGGAACCGGAGGTGCCGACACCGGAGGATTTCCTGCGCGAGGCCCGGGAGCGGATCGAGCGGGCGGAAAGTCCGCGCTTCTACGACATCACGGCGTGGTCTCTGCCTCTTCTCTTCAACGTCGGCGGCTACAGCAGCGGCGACGCCCGCAACCTCTCCGTCGAACGTCTGACGGGCCAGATCGTGCCGCTGGCCGCCTCGCCCGCCGAGCGACCCGGCTACTCCTATCTGATCGACGGGAGCCGAACCGCTTCACTTGGCGCCCTCTACCATCTGAAGGCGCAGGGCTATCGGGCGGCTGTGCTCCGCGAGCCCAGCAGGGTCGCGGGCCGTGACATCGCCGGTGGGACTATCGTGGTCAGGGTTGGTCAGAACGACGCGTCGGTTCATGATGCCGTGCGGGAAGTGGCAGAGCGATTCGCACTCGAGGTTTGGGGCACGAACACCGGGCTAGCCGATCCTGGATTCCCGGTCCTGGGCACAGTCGATGCCGGGATCACAGCTCGCAAACCGGAGATCGCGATTCTCGCCGAGGATCCCATCCGCGGCTACTCCTTCGGCTGGTCCTGGTACACGTTAGACCGGCAGTACGAGATCCCTGTCACGGTTCTGCGGGTAAGCTCTGTGGCCGACACGAGGCTCGATCGCTTCAACGTGTTGGTCGTCCCGTCAGCTTCCGGAAAGGCGCTGAGCGAGGCGTTGGGCGAAGACGGCGTCGAGCGTATCAAGAACTGGGTGGCGGATGGCGGCACGCTAATCACGATCGGAGCAGCAACCGACTTCGCCCGCGAGGTCGAGCTCATTTCGCTGCGCTCGTGGTACGACGTGGAAGAGAACAAGGAAGAGCAGCACTTCGACGTTCCAGGCGCCATCTTCAACGTCACCCTCAATGAGCACCACTGGCTGGCATCAGGTTACGCGGCTGGGCCACCCGTGTTGGTCGACTCAGACAGGATCTACCTGGCACCGGAGGGACCGCCTTCATCGCGGAAGCGTGTCGTCGCCAGCTACGGCGGCAGCGGCGGCATCAAGCTGTCGGGGCATGCTTGGGATGAAAGCCTCGAGCGCCTCGAGAATGCGGTGTTCGTTTATGAGGAGCGTATCGAGCGTGGGCGTGTCATCGCGTTTGCCGAAGACGTGAACTTCCGCGCTTACTGGCGCGGCGCCAACCGCTTGTTCCTCAACGCGGTGGTACTTGGGCCCAGCGCGCCCTGAGCGCCAACGCTTCAGCCCAGCAGGAACAGAAACAACGCGGTGAACACGGCAACAATCAGCAGTCCAAGACTCGCCCAACTGACGACACGGAAGACGCGGGCCCGCGGGCGCGAGTAAAGCCCGACGATAACGATCCCGGTCATGGTCAGCGCCGCTATCGCAGTCAGCAAGTGCTGGCTGCTGGCCACGGCCAGAATCGGACCGTCGAAATAGGCGAAATCCATAACCGCCAGAATCACGAGATCGAACAGATTGCTCCCGAGGATTCCACCGATCGCCAGATCGACTGCTCCGATCCGCACCGCTTCTACGGAGATCACGATCTCGGGAAGCGAAGTTACAAAAGCCAGAAAGATCGTTCCAACAAACGTCTCCTCCCAACCCATCATCAGCGACAAAGCTTCGCCGATTATCGGTAGCGCTGTCGCGGCCACCATCAGCACCACCGCATTGATCGCGAACCATAGGTAGGTCTTCGCCAGAGGCGGTGCTCCCGCTTCACGCCGAGCCTTTGCACCCGAAAGACCGCCCAACACGGCGTTCTGATCACGCCGCTCATGAAAGAACACGCTGCGCATCGCGATCAAGTAGATGATCGGTGCAATGATTGAATAAGGTCCGATGGGTCCGACATTGATGGCTACCAATTCGCTGTGCACAAAGAGCGCGCTGGCGGCCGCCCCCAATAGCACGACGCTGAACCCAGCTGATAGACTATGGCCGTATTGCATGCCGCTGTAGATCGTACCTGGCCGGTAGATGAAATCGAGGACGGCGATGATCACCAGGTTGTAGACACAACTGCCGAGAGCCGCACCCACGGCGAGGTCGGGTTGTCCGACGACGAGAATAGCACTGAGTCCGGTGACCAGTTCGGGAAGCGAAGTCACAGCCGCTACCAACACGAGTCCGACCCAAGCTCCACCTAGGCCCGTCCGCACGGCGATCGCGTCCCCGTACCGCGACAGACGGGCACCGGTCAAGAGGATGAGCAGAAGACAGGCGACGAACGAGACCCAGATCCCGACCGGGCTCATTCCGTAGACGAGTTCTCCAAACATCAGACGTCTAGCCGATCAACGCTGGATTCGGAGTACTTCGGGGCGACATCCGCGAACGCCAGGAGCTTGAAGAGCTGTCCCACTACTAACGGTAGTGCCGACGCAATCAGTACAATGGCCCAATCGCCGGGTGCGAGGGCGTGCGTATGTAATACGCGTGAGAGCAACGGGTTGTAGACCGCGGCCAGTTGCAAGCCGATGGTCAGCGCCAGTGCCGCCCAGATCCAGCGGTTCTGCCAAAGTCTGCGGGTAAACAGCACCGGTTCGCTGCTGCGTGCATTCAACACGTGAAACAGTTGAGCCAAAGCAAGCGTCATGAAGGCCAGCGTTATCGCGTGATTCAGCTCGAGCTGTCGCACCTCATAGCCCCAATAGAAGACGCTGAGCGTCGCGATGGTAATCAGCAGCGCGTAGGTAACGACGCCGATGACGAAATCGCGCGACATGATGTTTGAATCCGGATCACGCGGAGGCCGCCGCATTACATCGGCCTCGGCTGGCTCTAGTGCTAAGGCAAGCGCCGGAAATACGTCCGTGATCAGATTCAGCCAGAGGATTTGGAGCGGCAACAGCGGCAGCGGCATCCCGGCCAGGCCGGTAACTAATAACGTCAACACTTCCGACAGGTTACACGAAAACAGAAAGAAGATCGATTTTCTTATGTTATCGAAGATGACGCGGCCGTCTTCGACCGCAGCACCAATCGTTTCGAACCGATCATCCTCGAGAACGACGTCAGCGGTCTCCTTGGCGACATCCGTCCCGCGAAGGCCCATCGCGACCCCGATGTCCGCGCGCTTGAGGGCCGCCGCATCATTCACGCCGTCGCCCAGCATGCCGACGATGTGTCCGCGGCGTTGAAAGGCGCGGATTATGCGCAGCTTGTCGTCGGGGGTCACGCGGCTGAATGCGGCGACACTCGCAACCCGTTCCGTCAACTGCTCGTCGGGTAGTGCTGCCAACTCGCTACCGCCGATCGTCTCGTCGCCGTTACCGAACAAGCCTAAGTCCCGGGCGACCGCTTGAGCTGTCACTGTCTGATCGCCGGTGATCATCACGGTGCGCACGCCCGCCTCGTGCAGGCGTGCAATCGTCTCCTTCACACCGGGCGCCGGCGGATCGAGAATACCGACAAACCCCACGAATGTGAGATCCCTCAGCGCCTCACCACCCGGCGCCTCTCCTTCATCCAGCTGGCGGTAGGCTAGCGCCAGTACCCGCAGGCCACGCCTGGCCAGAGATCGATTGATTTCGAGTAGTCGCCGCCGCTCCGACTCGTCGACGGGAACGAGCTCGGAGCCCGTCAGCTGCCGCTTGCTCAGCTCGACGATCTGCTTTGGCGCACCCTTCAGATACGCCACCTTCTGGCCGCTGGGCGTCCGGTGATAGGTGGCCATGAGCTTGCGTTCGCTGGTGAACGGCACCTCGGCAAGCAGTTGATACGCAGCGCGAAGACTGTCCCGTTCGAGACCGGCTTTGGATCCCGCGACCAGCAGCGCCGCCTCGGTAGGATCACCCACCACCTTCCAACCCTCTTCGGCTCGTGTCAGCGACGCGTGATTTACCAGCACCGCGATGCGCAGAGCCAGCTCTGCCCCGGCAATCTTCGCTACCTCCACGGCCGCGCCGTCCTGCCGAAAACCTCCCAGCGGCTCGTAACCCACCCCGGTGATCTCGATGACCCGATCGCCGACTGCCAGTGCCGTTGCCGTCATCTCACCGGCCGTTAGCGTCCCCGTCTTGTCGGTGCAGATGACCGTCGCCGAACCCAGTGTTTCCACTGCCGGCAGCCGCCGGACCAGCGCCCGCCGCCGCGCCATCCGGCGGACGCCTACGGCCAGCGTGATCGTCGCCACCACCGGCAATCCCTCGGGAACCGCCGCGATCGCCAGGGCGATCCCTGTTTCTAGCATCAGCCAGAGGTCAGCGCCCCGCAGCAGGCCTAAGGCGGTGATCAGCGAGGCAACGCCAAGGGTAAGCCAGACCAACCGCCGGCCCAGCACCTCCAACCGCCGCTCTAGCGGCGTCTCTCCGCTCTCTGTCTCCTGAACCAGGCGACTGACGTGGCCGATCTCGGTCGCAGCACCCGTCGCGACGACAACCGCTCGACCCGAACCGGCCGCCACGAGGGTGCCCTTGTACACCATCGCGGTTCGCTCGGCCAACGGAACCACCTCACCATTCTCCGAGCTGATCGCCGCCGAATCCTTGGTCACAGGCAGCGACTCGCCCGTCAGCGGCGCCTCGTTGATGCGAAGCTCGAATGCAAACAACACCCGCGCGTCCGCCGGCACCGAGCCCCCCGCTTCCAACACGATCACGTCGCCCGGTACAAGGGTTCTCGCATCCACTTGCCGTTCGCGGCCGGAACGCGCTACCACCGCCTCCTGAACCTGCAGGCGGCGCAAAGCGTCCATCGCCAGCCGCGCTCGCCATTCCGTCCAGAAGCCGACCGCTGTATTGATGACCAACACAGTCAGGATTGCCAGTGCCTCGAGCACATCGCCGATGATGAACGCGACGCCGGTGGCCGCGAACAGCAGGAGCACAACCAGGCTCTTCAGCTGATCGGCCAGGATCTCCCAAGGCGAGACCGGACTAGCAAGCTCGAGCGCGTTTGGGCCGTGGCGCTCCAAGCGCTCCTCGGCTTCGTCATCCGTCAAACCGCTCTCTCGGGCTTGCAAACGCTGCAAGACCTCTTCACGCGGCAAGGCGAACCACGGGATAGCAGCCCTGCCCGCAAGCGAGTGCGTATCAACGCCGGACAATGCGCCTTCTTCCAGCACTTTCCTCGGCCGGGGTTTAGATGAGGCAACCGATGGGACGGCTCTCGGTGGCTGCCGGTAACGGTCTGACACGGACTACCGGCCGACGGCGAACCTGCAAGCTGGGACCGGATGCCGCAAGCTCAGCCGATTTGGTTAACTACACGAAATACTTGCCCACGGTAAATCCAGCCACTATCTATTGGGCACAACTACTTATCCGTTCTTCTAGCTTGCCCGGGCGGCAGCGGCCTGTGCTTCGCGCAATCCAATCTGCGCAACAAGCCGCCCAGTTCAGGCGTTTCCGTCCGCGCATGGTTCACCCGTCAGTCGTTGGACTGTGTCCACGGGCAGAGGCTGGTATGGTTCCACCACACGATTTCAGACCCTTCAACTCTCAGGCAAGAGACTCTCTCACTCAACCCGGAGGATTCGCCATGAGTCGTTGGATGTTCAAATCGCGGCGGTCCCTATTGGACCGCTTCGGAGTATCGGCCGCGGTGCTGGGGTTGTTTATTTGCCTCGCACCGTTGACGCCAGCTGAGTTGTACGGCCAGGTCACTGGTACCATCCGCGGCAAGGTCGTGGACGATCAGGGCGTCGGCCTGGCGGGGGCGCAGATCCTTGTCGTGGAATCCGGTCAGGGCGCCCTGAGCCGTCCGAACGGTGACTATGAGATCCGCAATGTCGTCGCGGGTACTTACACGCTTCAAGTCACCTACCTCGGGTTTCGAACCACGACCGCGACGGTCACAGTTGGCACCGGCGCGGAGGTCACTCAAAACTTCAATATGGTAATCGACCCGCTGGGGCTTGAAGGGGTGGTTGTAACGGCGACGCGAACACCCCTGCAAAAACTGCAGTCCAGCACCGCGATCTCGACGATGTCCAGCGTGCAGATCGAGCAGGCGGAACCACGCAGCACGGCGGACCTGCTGAAGACGGTTCCCGGCTTCTACGTGGAGAGCTCGGGCGGCGAGGTCAACAACAACCTGT
This sequence comes from Gemmatimonadota bacterium, assembly GCA_041617795.1. GTDB lineage: Bacteria > Gemmatimonadota > Gemmatimonadetes > Palauibacterales > KS3-K002 > JBFJOD01. Next base: position 21,953 of record JBFJOD010000006.1, read on the forward strand.
TTGTACGAGGACTGCCGGCTGATGGTTCGTATCGCTATGTCGTGATGATGGAAGACGGGATGATGGCCTTCGATGCCAATGATCTTTTCTTCCTGGGTGCGGACAATCTGGTTCGCTTCGATGAGAACGTGGAGCGGATGGAGGCAGTGCGAGGCGGCAGCTCCGCACTGTTCGGCACCAACGCTCCGGGCGGCCTGCTCAATATCCTCAGCAAGACCGGTGGACCCGAGCTCGCCGGCTCGTTCAAGGCGAGCGTCGGCACCGGCGGCCTGACCCGGTACGATGCGAACGTCAACGGTCCGATCGCGGAAGATTGGCGCTTCAGCGTCGGCGGCTACTATCGCTTCGATGACGGCATCCGCGACCCCGGCTTCCCAGCCGCTACCGGCGGCCAGATCAAGGCTAACATCACGCGCCTCTTCGATCGCGGATATGTCCGCATCTACGGCAAGTACGTCAACGACAAGAATGTCTTCTACCTGCCCGTGCCGGTACGCGCGGAGGCGACAGGCGATGAGTCGCCCCAGGGCGTACCCGTCGTAAAGATGACGTCAGAGTTCGCGCCGGGCTTCCCCAACGACGGGACTCTGACCACCAACGACGCCAACGCCAGCCGGATTCCGTTACCCCAGGGCAACGGCGAGTTCGAGATGCCACTACAGGACGGCATCTCCCAAGTCGGCGGCAGCTTCAAGGCCGAGTTCGGCTTCAACTTCCCGAACGGCTGGGAAATCCAGGACGTCATGCGCGTGATGAACCTGAACCACGAAAACAACGCGATGCCGCCTGGCGTGGCCACACCGGCCAGTGAGTTTGCCGCGCCGTTCATCGCTGATGCCGGGCCGGGAGCGACTGCCGAATTCACATTCGTGGATGACGGCAGCACGTTCGACACATCCAATGGTCTCGTGCAGAACGCACTGATCTGGCACGTCGAACGGCCGATCTCCAACTTCTCGAACCAGTTCCTGGTCAAGAAGGCGGCCAGGGCCGGAGGAACCGTTCACAACATCACTCTAGGCGCCTACTTCGGTCACTACACGGCAGACAATCTCTGGATGTTCAACAACCTGCTGACCAACATCCAGAACGCGCCGCGATTGCTCAACCTGCAGATCCGGGACGGGACGGGGAACATCGCCAGTCAGGTGACCGAAAACGGTTTCACCAGCTACCTCGGGCTTTATGTAAACGCTACTGGCAACGCCACGCTCTACTCCGTCTTCGCGGGCGATGAGATCCAGTTCAGCGACCGGCTGCGCGTCGACCTCGGAGCTCGATTCGAGTACGATGAATACGAGCAGAACACCGAGAACACCCAGAGCTTCGACCTGGGTGGAGCCTCGAATGCCGATGACGCCGTCAGCTGGGGCGATCGCACATTCCAGCGTAGACAGGTCAACTTCAGCGAGTGGGCGGGGTCGGTCGGTGTGAATTACCTGCTCACCGACCAGGTGTCGCTCTACGCCCGCGGCAGCCGTGGCTACAAGATGCCGCTGCTCGACAACTACATCTTCAGCTTCTTCCCGGACACGGCCGAGACTCTCTGGCAAGCTGAGGGCGGTGTGAAGATGTCGTCGGACATCTTCGGCTTCTCGGCATTGGGCTATTGGGTACAGCTGGAGGACTTCCCCAGCCAGGACGCCCGGATCGATCCCGACACCGGCGAGCCGACCTTCGAGACGGCGATCGTCGGTAAGGCCAGGACTATCGGGCTCGAGTTCGAGGGCGTGGTCGCACCTTACCCCGGACTGCGAGTCAGCGGGCAGCTGACGCTCCAGGATCACGAGTATGTCAACTTCACTCAGGAAGAGACGGTTCTGGACGGCAACTGGGTGAGGCGCATCCCGAAAGCGCTGTTCAATCTGGGCGGAAGCTACGCCAACTCAGGGTTCACCGTCGGCGCCGACTGGAAGTGGATCGGCAAGCGCTATTCAAACAATGCCAACACGGTGGAACTTCCCGCCTTCGGCGTAGTGAACGGCCGGTTGTCCTATGCCATCCCCGGTCAGGGAATCACTCTCTCGGCGGCGGTCCTCAATCTGTTGGACGGCGAGGGGCTGACCGAGGGTGACCCGCGTTTCGACGAGGCAGGCGCACCGAGCGGCTTCGGCAACGCCCGCCCGATCCTGCCGCAGCGCTGGCTGCTTTCCCTGCGCTACGACTTCTAACAGCAACTTTTCGATCGTCGCTGATTCCGCCGGGCTCCGTTGGGGCCCGGCGGAATCTTATCAATTGAGACGGTCGCCCGCCTGTGCATCGAAGAAATGAAGACGGTCGCGCCTGAAATTGAGCCCGATCGTTGCACCCTCGCTGACCGTTACGTTCTCCGGGAATACAGCACGTAGGATCAGATCGGTTTCGCCTTTTAACCGCAGGTGTACCAAGAGTTCGCTGCCGAGAAGCTCGACGACATCGACGAGAGCCTTGGCATCGGCATCGTCTCCCTCACTGATCCGGATATCCTGGGGTCGCACACCGAGCACGGTTGGACCCGCGGGCAGAGCTGGATCCGTACCACTCAGCACGGTGGTGAAATACGGGCAGCCGAACACATGGCCCGCTGCTTCCTCTCTAAGGCTGCCGTCGAAGAAGTTCATCGCTGGCGATCCGATGAAGCCAGCCACGAAGACGTTCGCCGGCCGGCAGTAGACCTCAGCTGGGGACGCGACTTGTTGGAGACGACCGTCGTCCAGGACCGCGACGCGATCACCCAGCGTCATCGCCTCCTCCTGGTCATGTGTCACGTAGAGCATCGTTGCTCCCAGCTGCCTATGCATCCGCGCCAGCTCCGCCCGCGTCTGTACGCGCAGCTTTGCATCCAGGTTCGAGAGCGGCTCGTCGAACAGGAAGGCCTTTGGTTCGCGGACGATGGCGCGGCCCAGCGCCACGCGCTGCCGCTGACCACCGGACAGTTGCCCGGGCTTGCGATCGAGGAACTGCTCCAAGCCTAGCTTGCGGGCCGCCTGCTCGACGCGTGAACCGATCTCGTCTTTGGCAACGCTACGCATCCGCAATCCGAAGGCGAGATTGTCGCGAACGGTCTTATGCGGGTAGAGCGCATAGCTCTGGAAGACCATCGCGATATCGCGATCCTGTGGCGCGGCACTCGTCACATCCTCATCACCGATCAGAATCCGTCCGCCCGTCGGCGTCTCGAGCCCCGCGACCATGCGCAGGGTTGTGCTCTTGCCACAACCCGATGGACCCACCAGCACGACAAACTCGCCGTCAGCGATATCGAGGTCTATCTCCTTGGCCGCGACGTGTCCGTTGGGGTACACCTTGTCGACTTTCTCGAGTCTGATCGAAGCCATCGTTAACCCTTTACCGCTCCCGCGGTGAGCCCCTGAACGATCCGCCGCTGGAAGATGAGAACCAGCAGCGCGACAGGAGCCGTCGCGACGACGGCCGCCGCCAGGATCTGTCCCCAGGGTACCTGGTATTGCCCTCGAAACAGGGCGATTGCCACTGGAACGGTCTGTCGCTCTGGCCCGAGAGTAAAGGAGAGAGCGAATAGGAACTCGTTCCAGCAATAGACGAGCGTGAGAATCGCAGTCGTCGCCAGGCCCGGCACCGATAAAGGCAGGATCACTTCCCAGAAGGCACGCAGGCGGCTGGCTCCGTCGACCATCGCTGCCTCTTCTAGCTCCGCCGGCAGCTGTCGAAAGAACCCGACCAACAGCCATACCGTAAGCGGCATGGCAAATGTCAGGTACGGCAAGATCAAGCCTGGATACGTATTGATCAGCCGTAGCTCCCTCAGCAGCAAGTACAGTGGCGAGACGATCGAGATCTGCGGAAACATCGTTACTGCCAGAATGAACCCCAGCACCGGCGCCTTCCAGCGAAACTGTAGTCGCGCCAGCGCATAGGCGCAGAGCGAACCGACCAGAACACAGAACGCTGTTGTATTGCCCGCGACGATCAACGAGTTCCGGATCGGGATCCAGAAGTTCCGCTCGTCGAACAGGGCGCGGTAGTGCTCCAAGACGAGCTGTGCGGGGAATAGCGAGGGCGCTTCGAACAGCCGCGCCTCCGGGGTAAGCGATGAAACGATCGCCCAGTAGAAGGGAAACGCCGTGGCCACGACCAGCAGGCCTATGACGATGACGGGCACCCAGCGCCGCCAGCCACTCATCGTCCCGGCTCCGTCAAGTTCACGCCTAAGACTTTGATATAGACGATCGCCAGCCCGAAGGTCACCAAAAATATGATTACCGAGAGGGCCGAACCGTAGCCGAAGCGCAGGTTCTGCAGCAGCGAGTTGAAGGTGTAGAGAGCGATGGGTTCGGTCGACGTTCCGGGACCTCCGCCTGTGAGCACGAAGATGAGGTCGAACACACGGAACGCGTCCAGCGTCCGGAAGATCAAAGCGACCAGAATCGCCGGCTTGAGAAGTGGCAGCGTCACGTGGCGGAACTGCCGCCAGGGCCCCGCCCCATCGATCCGCGCCGCCTCGTAGAGCGCGCTATCGATGTTCTGCAGCCCGGCAAGCAGCAGCAGTGCCACGAACGGCGTCGTCTTCCACACGTCGGCGAGGATAATCGGAACCCAAGCAGCAAGGCTGTGGATGAACCAAACGAACGGCTGCTCGATCAATCCGACGTCCATCAAGACGGCGTTCGCTATGCCCGCCTGGCCATCGAACATGAAACGCCAGAGCAGCGCCGCGACGACGGTGGGGATCGCCCAGGGCAGCAGTACTGCGGCACGTACCAGGCCCCGGCCGCGGTATGCCCGGTTGAGCGCCAGCGCCAACACCAATCCCAGCACGAGCTCGAGCGTTACGCTAGCAACGGTGAAGAGCGCGGTGTGCCACATGGCGCTCCAGAAGCGCGGATCCGCTAATACTTCGACGTAATTGGCGAACCAGACGAAGGGTTTACCACGCCATGGCATGCGCAGGTCGTGAACGTGGAGCGATTCCCAGACGGTCCAGACGAGGGGGAAGAGGGCGATCAGGACGATGGCGGCCAGCGCCGGCAGCACGAACGCCCAGGCGAGGCGCGCCTCGCGTGCCTCGGCGCCAACGGGACCGCTAGCGCCGTTGGACATCGCTGCCTCCCGCGCCGAGCCCCACTTTCTCGAGCAACCTCCGCATCTCACGCGCCGCGTTTCTTAGCGCCGCCGCCGGTTCCGCCTGGCCGGTAAGAGCGCGGTGCAGCCAAATTTGGAGAATCTCCGAGAGCTGTGTGTAAACCGGGGTCACTGGTCTCGGCACGGCTCGTTCGATGATCCGCCTGGCCTGCTCCGGCGGGATCGCCAGCGCATTTGCCAGCTCCACCCGTTCATACAGCGCTGGCCGCGTCGGGAATTGCCCGACGACCTGGGCGCGCTCCATCATCTGTTCCGGCCGCGTCAGATACTCGATGACCGCATAAGCCGCTTCAGGGTGCTCGGTGTTCGCGTTGATGGCTAGCTGCGAACCGCCCAGCGCCGCCGTAGGTGCGCCGCCCTGCGTTCCCGGCATGGGCGCCACCGCAAACTTCCCGGCCACCCGCGATTCGGCACTGTCCTGCATCAAGGGATAGGCATACGGCCAGTTGCGCATGAACACCGCGTGTCCGTTTTGAAAGACGAAGCGTGTCTGTTCTTCTTGCCAGGTCAAAGCCGTGCGCGGCACATTGCCAGCCTCATAGACCTGGTCCCGCATGTAACTCAAGGCGGCGAACGCCGCATCGGAGTCGATGACGATGGCTCCGTGCTCGTCCATGATCTGGCCACCGAAACCGCCCAAATGCTCTAAGAAGACCGTCACCAGCCCCTCATAACGCGCTCCCTGCCAGACGAATCCATAAGGAAGTCCGGCGCGCTCGCGTGCTTCTTCCGCCTGAATTGCCAACTCCGCCAGGCTGGCCGGCTCGGCCTCGAGAAGATCGGTTCGCCAATACAACATGCCAACGTCTACGAACCAGGGGAGCGCGTAGAGCACGCCATCCCACGTATTCGCTGTGACCGTCGCCGGGAAGAACGCATCCGGGTCGGCCACTAATCCATCCAGAGGGAGTATCCAACCGGCGGCCGCGAACTCCGGAGTCCAGATCACGTCGAGCTGAAGTATGTCGGGATCTGAGGCGCCCGCGTTCAGCCATTGCACGTACAGCTGGTGGCGCTGGTCCGCCGCGTCCGGTGTCTCGCGGGGAATCACGCGGACTTCCGGCCGCTCGGCCATGAACCTGTTGAGCTGACGGCGCAGCAATTCCGCCTCTGCGCCGACCGCGCTGGCCGGAAAAGTGATAACGGTGCCGGGTGCGTCCCTATCGCCAGCGCAGCCAAGCGCTGCGGCGACTGCTATGGCGAAGCCGAGACCCACTCGTTGCGCCCTACTGGCAGGCGTTAATATTGTAACCCGCGATCTGATCGCTGATATCATCCCACGAAACCGAAGCATGTCTGGCGAATTCGATAATGTCGCTCTTGTGGCAGTCCATTGCTAGATCCACCGCTTTTCGCCCGGCAGGTGCCCGCCTTCTTCGCGGCAGGCACGTTGGCCGGCTAATAGCTTGTCGTGGCACCGGTCTGTACCGAGCGGTTGACCTAAGTGTTCGTGGCTTCCTCTGTCTGTTTTTTCTCTTGCCTTCGCAGGCGGCGGCGCAGGGAGGGGCCGAGGCGCCGGCGGATTCGGTCTCGGTCATCCCGGGGCCGGGCTACGCTGCGGGAAGCTCTCACCGCTTCTTCTGGGGAGACCACTACCGCGACACGTGGACGACAGCGATCCGCGTGCCCGTTCTTGACCTGCAGAGGTTCGCCGGTGGTTTGACACCGATCAGTGCGGGCGGTGGGTTCCAGACGAAATCGTTGTGGTTAAGAGGAACGGATGGGAAGATCTATGCGTTCCGATCCGTCTACAAGAACGCCGGGCCACTGGTACCCCCAGTGTTGCGGAACACGTTCGTGGAGGACCTGTTCCAAGACCAGATGAGCACTCAGTACCCGTACGCTCCGCTCGTTGCCGAGCCGCTTCTTCACGCTGCGGGCGTCCTCCAACCGGAAAGCTATCTGTATGTTCTGCCGGACGAGGCTGGGCTGGGTGAGTTCCGGCCAGAGTTCGCCGGAGTATTGGGTATCCTGGCCGAGCGGCCCGACGGCAACGACAGCGACGTCGCGGCCTCCCTGGGTGTGCGCGAAGTGATCGATGGCTTCGAGGTCGTGGAGCGGGTACAGGCCGACCCATCGAAGCGGGCCCACTCGCGGTCCTACTTGACGGCGCGACTTATCGATGTCCTGGTGGGCGATTGGGACAGGCACGCCGACCAGTGGCGTTGGGCAGATTTGGCAGCAGAAACGACTCCCGGCTGGCGACCTATTCCCAGCGATCGCGACCAAGCGTTCGTCCGGCTGGACGGGTTGCTGTTAGGGGTCGGGAGGCATCGCTTTCCGATGCTCACGAGCTTTCGCGACGCATACGACGACATGTCGCGCTTTCACTACCAGGCCCGCTTCACCGACCGGCTTATCCTGACCGAGCTCGAGCGGCCCGTCTGGGACTCCACTGCCGCGAGCCTTGTGGCTCGGCTCAGCGACGAAGTGATCCAAGCTGCAGTCTCGAAACTTCCAGCCGAAGTCCGGGACCAAGACGGCCCGTTCCTCGAGTCGGCGCTCAAGCGGCGGCGTGATGCGTTGCCGCGCGCCGCATCGGAGCTTTACGAGCTGCTTGCCCGGGAGCCCTACGTCCACGGATCGGACACACCCGACGTGGCCGAAGTCACCGCGACGGCCGGCGGGGTGGAGATCGCGATTTGGGAGGCCTCCGGCCCCTCGGAGCCCTACTTTCGCCGCTTGTTCCGGGCGGACGAAACCAAAGAGATACGCCTCTACCTGCACGCCGGGAACGATCGGGTGGTGATCCGAGCCCCGGGCAAGCTGCCGATCCGGGTCAATATCATCGGCGGTGAGGGGGATGACGAGTTTCACTTCGCCTCCGAAGCGGGGAACATCCACCTCTACGACCAGCACGGGATGAACCGCGTCAGCGGGACCGCTGGCGTTGGGATCAACAGCAAGCGATATACTGAGACGCCTATGGTCCCCGAGTCCGGGACCCGCGCTCCTCCTCGCCACTGGGGTCGCTTCAGCTACCCGATGGCCACCATGGGCTACGACCCGGACATTGGTCTGGTCGTCGGAGGCTCCTACACGTGGTTCGACTACGGTTTCCGGAAAGACCCCTACGCTTCGCGGCTCGCCATATCAGGGGCGGTCTCTTCTAAGGCCAAAGGACAGCTGGGGGTCGAGGCCGATTTCCGCTTCGAGAACTCACCCCTATTCGTGGGACTCGATGCCATCGGCTCGAGCCTCGAAATCCTTAGACTCTACGGCGTCGGCAACGACACGGAGTTGATCGGTGGCGCTTCCACCGACTTCTACGAGGCTGAGAACACCCGGATCGAAGGGGTTGCGACCCTCCGCTCGGATTATGGCCGAATATTGGATGTCGGGATCGGGGTGACCGGCGGTTTTTCGAACACCAAAGACGATCCGAACACACTGCTCGGCCAGAACCCCGACACCTATGGGGCCGGGCAATTTGGCTTCGTAGGAGCTGTTGTGCGCCTTGATCTGATCACGCGCAAGCCGGGGTTCCTCGTGCAGAAAGCAACCCAGCCCCGAGCCTGGTTCCGCCTGCGAGGCCGCGGCTATCCCGCCCTAATCGATGTTGTGGAGTCGTACGCTTGGCTGGATTTGGCTGGAGCTGCTTCGCTGCCCGTCGGGTTCCGTCGCTGGGAGGTCGGCTTCCGGGCCGGAGGCAGGAAGATCTGGGGCGATGCCCCCTGGTTCCAGCTCGCGTTCATCGGCGGCGACAACAGTCTGCGGGGTTGGCCCGTCCAGCGCTTCGCGGGCGATGCATCGCTTTACGGCAGTACAGAGCTGCGGCTCGATCTCTTCGACTATCGCCTCGTCTTTCCCACCACTTTCGGCATCCTCGGGTTGGCCGACGCAGGCCGGGTATGGCTGGACGGCGCTTCACCCGGCGGCTGGCACACCGCCGTCGGCGGCGGTATCTGGCTCGCACTGCGGGGGACCCGCAGCATCCTTTCGGCTGCCTATGCCAAGAGCGATGAGGACGACGGCCTCTACATCAACGTGGGGTTCCCGTTCTGATACTCAGACGCTTGGCCGAGTCTGCCCTCGAGGCCGCAGTTCCGACCCCGGCGCCCTTGCTTTGGGCGGTTGTGCTCTCGCTGGGTGGAGGCACGTGCCTTCACGCCCAACACCTTACCGACCCCGAGCCCGGCCCGCGGGCCGCTTGGGAAACAGCAGATTGGCTAGCTGTCGGAGCTGTGGCCGGTGCCACCACCAGTTCTTTCCTGGTGGAGGAGAAGGTCCGCGCCGCCTTCCAAGAAAACCGGAGCGACTTCGCGGATGTCCTGGAGCGCATCGGGTGGTGGTACGGGTCACCGCTCTTCACCGTGCCGGCCTCCCTGCTAACTCTAGGCGCGGGAGAACTGTTCGGGGCCGACGACTTGCGGGACACCGGGATTCTGATGTCGGAACTACTGCTCTCGGCGCTGCTTGTGCAGCAGCCGCTGCGGATCGTTGTTGGGAGGGGACGGCCCTATTTGGAGGAGGGGCACTTGTCGTTCGACTCCTTCACCCTCGGCAATGATTACGCCTCCTTTGTCTCGGGCCACTCGTGGAGCGCCTTCGGGATCTCCAACATCGTGGCACGTCAAACGGACCAGACTTGGATCTCGGTGGGCCTGTACTCTCTCGCCACGATCACGGCCCTCAGCCGGATGTACGCAGACGCGCACTGGCTGACGGACGTCGTCTTAGGTTCGATTATCGGCTACGCCATCTCCACGGCCCTCTGGAACCGACGCCAGGAAGACGTCGCATCTCCTGAGGCCGCGCTCCTGGCCCCGCGCCGGCGCTGGCTCGTGATTAGCTTTACTCTCTAACTGTTTTCCGCCCTGACGGTTCAAGCTATTGTAATTCACGAGGGGCCGGTGAAACTCGGGGGCTGCCACCGCGCGGTAGCACTGTTCCGTCACGGGTCTGCAGACCGGAGACCCCGCAGGCTCGGAGCCGTCACGGTCACAACCTGCTAGGGACATGAGGGTGAAGGCAAAGAAGAAGCAAACGGCTGTCGTTCTGGACGTACCAAGGTTTGAGCAGCCCAACGATGTGACCTGCGGCCCTACGTGTCTGGCCCAAGTTTATCAGTATTACGGCTATAAGAAATCGCTGTCAGCTGTCATCGAGGAGACGCGACAGAATCCCGATGGGGGCACTCTGGCCGTTTACCTGGGACTCAGGGCCCTCCGAGACGGCTTTGCCACGCAAATCTATACCTACAACCTGCGCGTATTCGATCCAACCTGGTACAAGCTCGACGCGGCAGCCCTCAAGGACAAACTGCGGGCTCGTCTCGATATCACCAAATCGGCGCGGCGGCGGCGCAGTATATCAGCTTATCTCGAGTATATGGATATGGGTGGAAAGCTTCGCTTTCCCGAGCTACGGGCCCGGCTGCTGGCCAGGATTCTCAGCCGCAAACGACCGGTAATAACTGGCCTGAATGCGACGTACCTGTACGGGACTCCTCGCGAGTTCAACAACGAGTACGACGACATTCGAGGCGATGCAGTCGGACATTTCGTGGTCGTCTCAGGCTATTATCCACGTAGCGACCGCTTTATTGTGCGCGATCCCTCGACTCATATCCCTTTCAGCCGGACCGGAAGATATTCCGTCAAGGCGCAGAAACTGATCTCTGCGATCCTGCTCGGCGATGTCACTTACGATGCGGTGCTTCTCGTTATCAGCCCGCGATAGCTCCAGGACTGCAAAACCATATGCCCAATGAACCATCGCTCCTCATAGTCGCGGACCGGCAGGACCACGCGACTCTGCGCGGAGTCGCATGCCAAACGCCCGACGAGTATCTGGAAGGTCGAACGCCGGTATCACTTGATGAGCACAGCACCATCGTCAACTTGTGCCGCTCGTACGAATACCTGTCCAAAGGGTATTATGTCTCGCTACTCGCGGACGCCCGACACCAGCGTGTCTTGCCAACGCTGCGCATGATCGAGGAGATCACCAATCCCTTCACCTATTTCATGGCGCTCCGCGGAGCTGGAGTAGAGACCATCGAGTTCCGGGTCGTACGCGGGCGACGTGTCTTGCCCAAGATCATCGTCCCGGCCAACGAAAAGCAGGACGCACAGGCTGTCGCACCGGCCCCAATGGTGGGCAGCGTCAGCGAGGGTGAGCCAATTCGTTATCGTCCGATGCAGGGCGATTTCGAAGACGTGACCTCGATATTCGGGCGAACTCTCGATCCACGCTTTCGCAAACACACCTCCCAAGTCAACAAGGTATATCCTTTCCCCTTGTTGAAGATCCGTATGTACCGGGACGATGACGTCTGGAAGGTGGGGCAGCTTTATCCGCTCTCGCTGGGCCAACTTGCTACACCGGAGCTCGAACTTCTCGTCGAAGAGCTGACCGCGGGAAAGCAGGTCAGCCGCTTGACGCCGTTAGAGCGCACTACACCTCACCGCATCGCCGTGCTGCTGGATGAGAGCGATCCATTCGCGCCATCCAACGAAGACACTTTCGAGAAACTGAGGAAGCAAGGCGAGCGGCGGGGCGTGCTTTTCGAGACGATCGGCAAAGACGATCTGGCGAGCCTTCCTGAATACGATGCGCTCTTCATCCGAACCGTGACCGGGATGGACCACTTCTCTTTCCTGTTCGCCCAACGCGCAAAGAGCCTGGCGATCCCGGTGATCGACGACCCACAATCGACGGTCCGCTGTTCTAACAAGGTCTATCTGTACGAGCTGTTTAGAAAAGCCGGCCTGCCGATGCCTCTCACCTTGACGATCTCTCGCAGATCGTCGATGACCGAATTGGAGTCATTGGGTTACCCGCTCATCGTCAAGCAACCCGACGGAACGTTTTCTGCCGCGGTCAAGAAGGTCAGCAATCGCAAGGAGCTGGTAAAGCTGACGCGCGAAATGTTCAAGCGGTCGCCCCTGCTAACGCTGCAGGAATATCGCCCCACAGAATTCGATTGGCGCGTGGGGGTTCTGGACGGAGCCGTTCTGTTCGTCTGCAAGTACTTCATGGTGCAGGGTCACTGGCAGATCGCGGCCAAGTCGCGCAGCGGACGTCCGCGCTACGGCGAGGTCGAGTCGATCCCAATCGAAGACGCGCCCGCCGCGGTCAAGTCGCTGGCGCTGCAAGCCGCCGGATTGATCGGTGACGGCCTTTTTGGCGTCGACGTCAAGGAGACCGAGTCCGGACCAATTCTGATTGAAATCAACGACAATCCGGATATCTGGGTGGGCGAAGAGGACGCCAAGACCGGCGACCGGCTTTACGACCGTCTCGTCTCGGCCTTTCTGAGAAGAATCCAGGAGTCGGTCATTGATGTGGTGCCGATATGAGCCCCAGAACCGATACAGCCTTCAAGTTCTTCGAGGTCGTCGGCATGGAGCTCGAGTACGTCATCGTCGACGACGATCTCAAACCGCTCTGCATCCTCGAGGATGCCTTCAGTTACGTTCACGGCCGGCCGACGTCCGACATCGAATACGACAGCGTCGGGTTCTCCAACGAACTGGCTGCCCATGTCTTCGAGATCAAGAATGTCCAACCTCAGCGCAGCCTTATCAAAGCCGAGGATCAGTTGCTCGCCGGGTTGAAGTTCTTTGCCGGCGTGCTGGACGACCGATTTGGGGCGCGACTGCTGCCAACCGGAATGCACCCGTTCATGCGGCCCGCTGACACCAAACTCTGGCAACGGGCAAGCCGCGCGATCTACGAAACTTACGCCAGCATCTTCTCGATCCATCAACATGGCTGGCTCAACGTGCAAGCAAGCCACATCAACCTGCCGTTCGGCTCCGAGACTGACGCGGTTCTGCTGCACAACGCCACCGCCTGCTTGTTGCCCTACTTGCCAGCGCTGGCGGCAAGCTCACCGATCTATGAAGGGAAGCTGGGACCATCCGTGGATAATCGCCTGGAGTTTTACAAGCTGAATCAGCGGCGCATCCCGGCGATCACCGGCGAAGTCGTCCCGAAGTTTATCGGTTCCTTTCGTGATTATCGCCGCGATGTGTTCAAGCCTATCCGCGCCTCGCTGGACGGGTTGCCGGGAACCAAACGTCTTCAGCCTGAGTGGGTCAATTCGCGCGGCGCCATCATGCGGTTTAGCCGGCGTGCCTTGGAGATCAAGATTCTCGATGTGCAGGAGTGCATACGTTCAGACATCGCGATTGCCGTGTTCACGGTTGCTGCCCTCAAGTATCTGGTGCAGCGACTTCGCAATGGTTCCCTGACCCTTCCCGACTACCGCATGTTGGTGGCGGACCTCGACGCCGTAATTCGCGACGGCAGCCGCGCCGCTGTTCAGGCGCTTCACCTGCGTCCGGCCGCTCTGGCTCGTAGCAATAGCACCAATGTTCGCAGCGTCCTCGGGCAGCTGCTCGAGGGAGCTCGTTCCCACATCAAGAAAGCTGAGGAGAGGTATCTGCCGATCATCGAGGACAAGATCGAGCACGGCAACCTCTCAGAGCGCATTGCGGCCGGGGTACAAAAGCGTGTCCGCCGTTCGTCGGTCAGCGAGCACACGGCTATCCGAGACATCTACGAGGAGCTGGTGTCCTGCCTGCAGCGCAACACCATCTGGGCCCGTTAGCCTATGGCGGCGCGCATCTGGCATGGAGATCAACTGGTAATCTCCTGCGAGCATGCTTCAAATCGCATTCCGCCACGCTATCGCAACCTGGGACTATCTGTTGAGCTTCGTCAGTCACACATCGCCTGGGACGCCGGGGCCAAAGACTTAGCACGTCAGTGCGCCCGTCAATTCGCTTGCGCTTACCACGCGGGCAAGTACGCCCGCGTACTCATCGATCTCAACCGTAGCTTCCACAATCGCCAGCTGATTCCGCGCAGCAGTTTCGGTGTGCCTATCCCCGGCAACCGCGCGCTCACAGGCGCGGAGCGCGATTACCGCGTGAAACGCTTCTACACACCGTACCGCGAAGCAGTCCTCCGGACCATCCGCGCGATCATCGGACGCCGCAGGACCTGCCTGCACCTCAGCATCCATACCTTCGTTCCGCGTTACGCTGGCGTTCTCCGCCGCGCCGACCTTGGCATACTTTACGATCCAACTCGTAAGCGCGAGCGCGACGTCGCCGCTCGCCTTGCGACCTCACTTAGGCAAGGCGGCTATGTGACGCGCAGAAACTACCCGTACCGCGGCAACGCGGACGGATTCACAACCCACTGCCGCGGTCTTTTCCCGGCGACGGCGTACCTGGGCATCGAGGTCGAAGCCAACCAACGACTTGTGAACGACGCAAGCCAGTGGCCCAGCGTTCGCCGTGCCATTGTTCGGCTCATTGCCTCAGCTCTTACCGCTTAGATCCGAAGGAGACGACGATGATCACCAAAACAAAGCGGCGCCGGAAGCGGAGACCACGCATCAGTCCAAGTACAGCTCCCGGCGCCTCTCCAGGAACTCTTACCATCGATCCGGCGGCGCCACCGCCAGCGATTAGCCTGATCGCCTACGACGCAGAGAAACTGGTCGAAACAAAAATCGAGAGCCCGGCTGAAATCAAGTCGTATCTGGGCCAGTGGCCGGTGATCTGGGTAAACGTGGACGGGCTGGGCAGCGCGGAAACGATCGAGGCGCTCGGCGGCATCTTCAACCTGCATCGTCTGAGCTTGGAAGATGTCGTAAGCATGAATCAGCGCCCCAAGATAGAAGAGTTCGAGACGTACACCTTCGTCGTCGCCAGGATGGCTCATTTCGAGGAGTCTTTTCATGCCGAGCAGCTGAGTCTTTTCCTCGGTGCCAATTTCGTGCTGACCTTTCAAGAGCACATGGGTGATTGTTTCGAGCCGCTACGTCGGCGCATACGCGAGAGCCGCAGCAACCTGGTCAACGCCGATTACCTGGCGTATGCGATTCTCGATGCGTTGGTTGACGATCTTTTTCCGATCCTCGAACGGATCGGCGAGCGGTTGGACGAGCTCGAGGAGGAAATCAGCAAGAGCCCGGACGTCGATCTCGTGACCCGCATACATCACACCAGACACGACTTGATTGCGCTGCGACGAACGATCTGGCCGATCCGGGACGTCCTCAACTCAATGGTTCGCGATCCGATACCGATGATCTCTGACAAGACGCGTACTTACTTGCGCGACTGCTACGATCACACCGTCCGCATCATCGACATTGTAGAAACCTACCGAGATATCACAACAGGACTGATAGAATTCTACCAATCTATGGTCAGCAATCGTATGAATGAGATCATGAAAGTGTTGACGGTCATAGCGACCATCTTCATACCGCTGACTTTTGTCGCAGGAGTCTATGGCATGAACTTCAACACTGCGGCTTCGCCGTTGAACATGCCGGAACTGAACTGGTACTGGGGATACCCCATGACACTGGGGGTGATGGCCGTTATTGTAATGGTTATGTCCGTCTACTTCCGCCGTAAAGGTTGGATCGGCGCGTGACGGGCGCTTTTTCAAGAAAAAGGAATAGATATGTCAAACCGCAGCACGATAGTCGCTTTCTTGGTCGGGTTGGCTGTAGGGGCCATCGGTATGCTTGTCGCCCAGCCCTTCATCTCTGACCGCCTGCCCCAGGCGGTCGGCGGCAAGCGACAGTCCGTGACCGGGGTCGTCACGGCCAAAGGGGCTGAAGGTGATCAACTGCTCCTGACCATCGTAACTCCCGAAGGTGCCACGCTGGCCACGTTCACGAAGCGCGTAGGCGAAATCAGACTGTTGGTCGAGACCGGCGATCGGGTGACGCTGACGTTGGGGACTTACGAGCCGTTTCTCCAAGATCCGCCGATAACGCGCGTGCGTAAACCACCGTTCGACGCAGCGCTCGAGCCCGCGGCCCCCGATACCACGCCGTCGGTCGAACCGGCCAGCCCGGCCGACACCGCAACCGACATGGAGGCCGACACCCTGGCAGACGAGCAAGGCCAGATCAACGAAACGGCCGGTACGTGGTACGATTGACGTTCACGCCGACCTCGCTTGTCGGGTGATGCCAGCGAGGTCGTCTAGGTGAAAAAAGGCCGAGCCAACAGCTGTCGGCTCGGCCCTTCCACCGCTTTGATTTTCGCGGGCGCCCCGGCTGTCACTTCCGCACTCGGCCCCGCGCTGCCCTGGCTCCGACTACTTCTTAGTCGAAACCGGGATTCGCCTGGCGGTCGCCCTCTCGGACTTCGCCAGGTGGATCGTCAAGACACCTTTGTTATAGTCGGCAGAAATCTTCTCCAGATCGACGACCTCGGGCAGAGCGATGCTCCGCCTGAACGATCCGAAACGACGCTCCGCGCGGTAAACGTTATCGCCGCGCTCCTCACTCTCTGACTTCTTCTCTCCAGAGATCGTCAGCACATTGCCCGACACCGAGATGTCGAAATCCTGCGGATCGACACCCGGAATTTCCGCCCGCACCGTGATCTCCTTCTCGCTCTCGTTCAGATCGAGCGACGGAGACCAGCTCCAGCCTCCTGACCGCAGTTCCGGCAGGAACTGCGAACCGCCCCACCAGGGCTCCCTGAAGAAGCGATCGAAAAGTCGGTCTACTTCGACATTGAATCTTTCCAGCGTGTCGACAGCCGGCCGTTCGCTGGCGGCCAGCTCGTGACCCTTCGCCCGCCAGGGTATAAGGTTACCGATCAACATAGTCATACCTCCGAGATTCATTTATCTAGTCACTGTTTCTCGATTAGGACAGTCATTTATGAACACTTTGCCTAGACCACTTACCGGGCACGGACCTCGATCTTGCGTGCCTTCGCCTTCTCTGACTTCGGCAGGTGCAGAACCAATACTCCATCAGCGTATTCCGCACTGATCCGCGAAGCGTCTATGCTCTCGCTGATTTCAAAGGCGCGATAGAAATCGCCTATCCCGTATTCGCGCAGGACGTACGTCGTTTCGGCCGCCTGCCGCGCCTCCACCTTACCATGAATCGTCAACAAACCCTTCTCGAAATTGATGTCGATGTCGCCAGCCCGGACACCCGGTAGCTCGGCCATGACTCTCAACTCGTCCCCGGTCTCGAGGATATCCACCACGGGCCGATATCGCGGTGCGCCACGCGTGGGCTCCTGTCGCGCTAAATCGCGCCCGGTATCCTGACTCAACGCCGTTCCTGTCGCCATTTCCATCTCTCCTCTATTCATCAGTCTGCAATTGTCAGCTGCTACCTGACTGCTGAAATCTTCAATTCGTCGCCTTCACCTGGATCTTGCGCGCACGTGCGCTGGCCGCCTTTGGCAGCTTCACTGTAAGCACACCGTTTTCCAACTCGGCCTCAGTCTTCTCCACGTCGATCTCCACCGGCAGCCGCACAAGACCGCTGAACGGCCCCGAGCCGCGCTCACGCCGGTGATAGGTCACACCCTCTTGCGCACCGCTCCTTCCCTCACCCTTGATCGTCAACTCGTTTCCCTGAACCAACAGCTCCAGCTCTTCCATGCGCAACCCGGGCAGCTCGGCCTCCGCGTAGAGGTTCGCTTCGTCCTCCCACACGTTGACGGCCGGGAAACCCTGGCCACGCGTGCCCCCGCCCCCTCGCTGCAACCAGGGACGGTCGGTCAGATTGCCATTGAACGCGTCGCTGAACACCCTATCCAATTCACTGCGCAACTGACTCAACGGGTGTCCGCCGTGCACCAACCATCTGTTCATCGCTCTCCTCCTTCGCTCATGTACCTTCAGGACTACTTTCTCGTCGGGATGGAACGCTCGTACTCTTTACCCATCTCCAAACCGCATTTCCCTTCTTGCGCGCTGGCAAAAAAGCAAAGCCCATGCCAGTCGCCCGCAAAAGCCGCCAGTGTAAGTTGTTGCAATAGAATACAATAGAAAGGCAGATCGAGGCGTGGACTCCCTGCGCCCGGACCCTGCCAGATTGGCAGCGCCACCGCCCCCTGGCATCTGCCCCTCTCGCACCCGCTCGGCCACCTTGACGGACGCGCCGCCAGCGCGGTACGCTTGGCCCTCCCCCAACGCGGAGCGCTAGCGCTTTTGACTGAGCACTTGATCATCGCCCTCGCCAGCATTGTTACGCTCGGGATTCTGGCGGAGCTGTTGGCCTGGCGTATTCACCTGCCATCGATCCTCGTGCTGTTGATCTTCGGGTTCATCGTGGGTCCCGTCAGCGGCCTCCTCCGGCCGGATGCGGTACTCGGCGATCTACTGTTCCCCATCGTCTCGATCTCGGTGGCCATCATTCTGTTCGAGGGCGGCACTAGCTTGCGCTTGCAGGAGCTTCGCGCGGTCGGTGGCGTGGTAAGGAATCTGGTGACGTTTGGGGCTTTGCTGACCTGGGTTTTCAGCGCCCTGGCGGCGCATCTGCTTCTGGGGATGCAGCCAGCGCTGGCCGCGCTGCTCGGTGCGGTCTTAGTAGTGACGGGACCGACGGTGATCGTTCCGCTACTGCGCCACGTGCGTCCGGTTCACAAGGTCGCATCCGCACTCAAGTGGGAGGGTATCCTGATCGACCCGATCGGTGCGGTGTTGGCCGTTTTGGTGTTTGAAGCCGTTGTGGCCGGCGGGGTCGGGGCGGCGACGACCGTTGCCGCGTTAGGTTTGATGAAGACGGTCGTTGTTGGCGGTGTGGTCGCAGCGGCCGCGGCCGGTTTTCTCATTCTGTTGATCGATCGCCAGTGGGTCCCGGATTTCCTACAGAGCCCCCTGGCGTTAATGGTAGTGGTCGCCGCCTTCGCTGCCTCCGACATCCTGCAGCCGGAGTCGGGGCTGCTGACAGCCACGCTGATGGGCGTTGCCTTAGCCAATCAGAATCGCATCGACGTCAAGCACATCATCGAGTTCAAGGAAAACCTCCGGGTCCTGCTGATCTCGAGTCTGTTCATAATTCTGGCGGCCCGGCTAGAACTGAGCGACCTGAGCCGGACCGGCCAGCCAGAGCTTGCCTTCCTTGCCGCCCTGATATTCCTCGCGAGGCCGTTAGCCGTGGCGCTTTCGACCCTGGGGTCGGATTTCAACTGGCGCGAGCGAGCGATGGTCGCCTGGATGGCCCCGCGCGGTATCGTGGCGGCGGCGGTGTCATCGGTGTTTGCACTCGAACTGGCCGAGGCCGGTTTTGCGGGAGCACACCAGCTGGTTTCCATCACCTTCATGGTCATCGTCGGTACGGTGGTGATCTACGGCTTGAGTGCCGTGCCGGTCGCGCGCCTGCTTCGCGTTGCGGCATCTGATCCACAGGGCGTTCTGATCGTCGGTGCCCACCCTTGGGCGCGCCACATCGGCTCCCAGCTCAAGGACCAAGGCATTCGCGTTTGCCTGGTCGATACTAACTACGCCAACATCTCAGAGGCGCGGTTGGCCGGCCTGACAGTTTATTACGGCAGTGCGCTGACTGAGGGTGCCCTCGATTCCATCGATTTCGATGGGATAGGGCGCGCGTTGGCTCTGACATCTAATGACGAAGTGAACTCGCTGACAGCGCTTCATTTCAGCGAGGTCTTCGATTCTGAGGAGGTCTTTCAACTACCACCGGCACAGCTGACATCCACATCGAAGCAGGTAGTATCAAAACGATTGCGCGGCCGATTCTTGTTCCACCCGGAGGCCACATACTGGAAGCTGACGGCGATGTTCGACAGCGGCGCGGACGTCAAGACCACCTATTTGACGGAAGACTTCGATTACCAGAGATTTCAAGAGCTTTACCGTGAAGCGATTCCACTATTTCTGATCGACCAAAACGGCCAACTCAGCGTCTTCACGGTAAGTGATTCGCCGGAGCCGGCCCCAGGCCACCGTCTGATTGCCATTGTCCTGCCCGTCAACGAGCAGGCTGACCGCCGGGTTGCGCAGGTTTCTTCACGCTGACGCCCCAAGCGGGGAGATGACAGATGAAGCTGATCGGTGAGCTGAACCGTCTGCATAAGGAACGCGGTTACGTGAGCCGGGACGACATGCAAGTCGTCGCCGAGCGCCTCCGCCTCCCGCTCTACCGTGTTGAAGAGGTCGTCTCCTTCTACCCGCATTTCCGTACTACGCCACCGCCCAAGGTCGAGGTGGCCATCTGCCGCGACTTATCCTGCCACCTCCTCGATGGTCGCAGCTTCTGCTCCAAGGCGAAGAAGCTACTTAAAGGTGATTCCACCATCGAAGTTCATGAGGTTTCTTGCCTCGGGCGCTGTGAACAGGCACCGGCCGCTCTGGTGAACGGGGTCCCCGTGGGAACGGTCAGCCCGGAAGATCTGGCTAACCTGGTGAAGAACCCCAAAGAGCTTCGCGCGCCGCGGCAGCCCAGACTCCGGCGCTGGCGCATCGACCCTTACGACTCGCCGGAAGAGCGATATAAGGTTTACCGCTCCTACCGGGAGAGGGGTGCCGACTCAGGGCTCGAGATAATCGAGGCGCTGAAAAACGCAGAGCTGCGCGGCATGGGCGGTGCGGGTTTCCCGACGGGTCTCAAGTGGGAGCTGGTTCGCAAAGAGGCCGCGACGCCGAAGTACGTCATCTGCAACGCCGACGAGAGCGAGCCCGGCGCGTTCAAGGACCGGGTCATTCACGGCGAGCTGCCGCACCTGGTCATCGAAGGGATGTGTTTAGCGGGGCTTGTCGTGGGTGCGCGCCAGGGCTTTATCTTCATCCGCAATGAATACGAGCCGGAGCGCGTCGCGATGGAACGGGCTTTGGCGAACGCCCGCAAGCGTGGCGTATTGGGCAGCCACTTCGATATCGAGATCTTCGTCTCTCCCGGAGGTTACATCCTCGGCGAAGAGACGGCATTGTTGGAGGCACTCGAGGACCGGCGCGGCGAGCCACGCAATAAGCCGCCGTATCCCGGTCAGCGCGGCCTCCGCTCGCTACCAACTCTGATCAACAATGTCGAAACTCTCGCCTTTGTCCCTGCGATCCTCCAGCACGGAGCGGATTGGTGGAAGGCGCAGGGGGTGCGCGGCCACGCCGGCCTGAAGTTCATCGGCGTTTCCGGTCACGTCGCGACGCCGGGCGTGTTCGAGATCCCGCTCGGCACAACAGTCAGCGAACTGATCGATATGGCGGGCGGCGTGATGGACGGTAAGCGACTCAAGGCCTTCGCCCCCGGCGGCGCCAGCTCCAACTTCCTGCCTGCCGACAAAGCCGATGTCGAGATCGACTTCAAGTCTATCGCTGAGGCCGGCAGCATGCTCGGAGCAGCGGCGCTGGTCGTCATCGCCGAGGGAACCGACATGGTCGAAACCGCGACGAACGTCGTGCGTTTCTTCCGCAACGAGTCGTGTGGGAAGTGTGTACCGTGCCGAGTCGGCACCGAAAAAGTCGTGACGATGCTCGAGGATATCCTCGCTGGGCGCGGCAACGGCGCGCTCCTGGATCTGCTGCCTGACCTCGAGGAGACGCTCGCGCAAACCTCGATCTGCGGGCTGGGTCAGGTGGCTCTCAACCCGATCGCCTCCGTCTTGAAGCACTTCGGCGACGAGATGACCGCACACCTTGGCAAGTCGCAAGGCACCCTGATGTCGTGAGAGATGGTCTTATGGCAACGACGCTCGAATCTATCCAGACCATTAGCCTGACCATCGACGGACGCCCGGTCAGCGTTCCGGCAGGGACAACCATCTGGGACGCCGCCCGCGAGTTGGGAATCGAGATCCCGGTCCTCTGTCACGATCCCCGTCTGCGACCCGTCGGCGTCTGCCGTATGTGTGTCGTCGATGTCGGCGAGCGCGTGCTGGCGGCCTCCTGTGTGCGTGAGGCCGCCGACGGTATGACCGTTCAGACGAACTCCGAGAAGGTAGAAGGCTGCCGCCGCACGTTGACGGAGCTTCTCCTCTCCGACTACCCGGAGGAGTCGCTGCGCGACAGTACGACCGGCGACGACCTGCTCTTGGACCTGGCCCGAAGTTACGGCATCGACCGCTCGCAGCTTGCCATGCCCGCCGGCAACGGTCGCACCCAAGATCTCTCATCTCACGTGATCGCCGTCGATCACGCGGCCTGCATCCTCTGTGACCGCTGCATACGCGCCTGTGATGAGGTTCAGCACAACGACGTGATCGGCCGCACGGGCAAGGGTTACCGGGCCGCCATCTCCTTCGATCTGAACGTACCCATGGGCGAAAGCACCTGCGTCGCCTGCGGCGAGTGCGCAGCCGTGTGCCCAACCGGAGCCTTGACCAACAAGACGCTGACGGTGCCAATCCGGCCGCGTGACCAACTCTATGCCGTCGATTCCGTCTGCCCGTACTGCGGAGTCGGCTGCGCTATCACCTATCATATCGACAGCGCGAGCAACACCGTCGTCTTCGCCGAGGGCCGCGAGAGCCCGGGCAGCGACTCGCGCCTTTGCGTGAAGGGGCGCTACGGCTTCGATTACGCGCGACACCCGCAGCGCCTGACCGCGCCGCTCATCCGCCGCGAGGAGTTCTATCCCAAGGGCCCGCTCTCCACCGAGGTGAAAGGCGAGCGGAAACGCAAACCGGGCGGGTTAGTAGACTACGAAGAGGTCTTACCAGCCTTCCGCGAAGCATCATGGGACGAGGCGCTCGATCTCGTAGCCTCGCGCCTCAAAGGCATTAAAGAGGAACACGGATCAAATTTCCTTGCAGGGTTCGGATCGGCCAAGTGCAGCAACGAGGAAGCCTACCTGTTCCAGAAGCTGGTGCGCGCGGTCTTTGGCACCAACAACGTTGATCACTGCACGCGCCTTTGCCACGCATCATCCGTAGCCGCACTGCTGGAGACGATCGGATCGGGCGCTGTCACCAACGTGTTCAGCGACGTGGAGAATGCCGACGTCGCCCTGGTGACCGGCAGCAACACCACGGCGAATCACCCGGTCGCCGCCACCTTCATCAAGGAGGCGGCCGCTAAAGGAACGACCCTGATCGTGATCGACTCGCGTGAAACGGGAATCGCCCGTCACGCTCACTTCTTCCTGCAAATAGAACCGGGGTCCGACGTCGCGCTCTACAACGCGATGATGCGCGTGATGATCGAAGAAGGCCTGGTCAACAACGACTACATCCGCCATTACACCGAAGGCTTCGAAGAGCTTCGCGACGCCGTCAGCAAGTACACGCCGGAGCTGGCCGAGCGGATCTGCGGTATACCGGCGGACACGATCCGCGAAGTCGCCCGCGTTTTTGGCCGGGCCAACGCCGCGATCATCTTCTGGGGGATGGGCATCTCCCAACACACGCACGGGACGGACAACGCCCGCTGCCTGATCTCGCTCGCCTTACTCACGGGTAACGTCGGTCGCCCCGGCACAGGTCTGCACCCACTGCGGGGTCAGAATAATGTGCAGGGCGCGTCAGACGCGGGACTGATCCCGATGGTTTATCCGGACTACCAGAGTGTGGCGGACGCCAAGATCCAGAAGAAGTTCGAGAAAGCGTGGGGAGTGAAGCTCGATCCGAACCCCGGACTGACCGTGGTCGAGATCATCGATGGCGCCTTGAAGGGTGCGATCAAGGGTATGTACATGATGGGCGAAAACCCTTTCCTGTCCGACCCGAACGGGAACAAGGTCCGCAAGGCTCTAAGCAACCTCGACTTTCTTTGCGTGCAGGACATCTTCCTCACCGAGACCGCCGAGTTCGCCGATGTGATCCTGCCGGCCACATCCTTCTTCGAGAAATCCGGCACCTACACCAACAGCGATCGGCGCGTCCAGGTCGGCGAGCAGGCGCTGCAGCCGCCGGGCGCGGCCCGCCTCGACTGGAAGCTGGTCTGCGAGCTAGCGACCCGCATGGGCTACCGTATGGAATACGACAGCGCCGAGGAGATATTTGCCGAGTTCACATCCCTGGCGCCCAGTTATGCGGGGCTCGACTACCGAAATCTCAAACCCACGGGCAAGCTCTGGCCCTGCCCCGATCCGGGACGCACTGATGGTATTCAGCTTCTGTTCGGCGATGGCTATCCCACACCAAGCGGCCGTGGGAAGTTCGTGCCGGCGGAATATCAGCCGGCGGCCGAGCTGCCTGATGAGGAGTATCCCTTCGTCCTGAACACCGGGCGCCTCTTGGAGCACTGGCACACGGGGACGATGACGAGGCGTTCTCGAGCGTTGTCGGCGATCGAGCCGGAGGCGATCTGTGAGATGCACCCGGATGACCTGAAACAGCTCGGGTTCGAAAGCGGCGGTACGGTCAAGCTGACGTCGCGCCGGGGCTCGATCACACTGAAGGCGCGTCCGGCTCTGGGAGTTGCCCGCGGACAAGTTTTCGTACCTTTCCATTTCCGCGAGGCATCGGCGAACATCCTGACCAACGATGCGCTCGATCCGTTCGGCAAGATTCCGGAATACAAGTTCTGCGCGGTGCGCGTAGATGCAGCGGACGGCGGTTAGACGTCCACGTACGCCGGTCGGCGGCGTTGTGGGTAAAAAGGGCGGCTCGTTCGATAACGAGCCGCCCTTCTTCCGAGCTTGGCTTCTAGTAACGGAACACAGCAGCGATTGGACCGCCGTTACCCGGTACCTGACCGGACTTGACGGCATAGACGTTACCCGCATGCGCCAGCGTTTCCAGCGCGGCCAGGTCCAGCAGATCCTCATCGCCGGGCTCGCGCTCGGAGTGTAGCGTGACGCTATTCGCCTCGGGCTCGAACCGACCCCACTGCTGAACCCCGACGGCCACGAACAGCGAGTCAACGCGCCCTTCGTGAGCGGCCGGAAGGATCCGCCTCAGATCACCCTCCGCCCGCCCTGTGCCCGCCAGACCACGGTACTGGTCGGCGGCGCGCTCCTGGCCCTGCTTGAAGAAAGGTTCGAGGATCGCCCACGCTTTCGTGTGTAGTTCGGAGGCCGATAAGCTTTCGGGATTACCGACAATTCCCTCTTCCACCAGCTCGGCACAGGTGTTGGCTTCCCGGTAGATCGGCAGCAAGTAATCGACACCGGCCAGGACCAAGGGCACATGCTCCGTACACACCAGATCCCGTAGACCTTTATCGATCTGCTTGAAGTAGCGGAGCAAGTCTTTCTTATGAACCGAGTCGTCGTTGCTGCCGCCGTGACCGTGAAAGATCGCCGCTCCTCCGCGCGACGCGGTATGAAACTGGAGCTGCCTCTGCCGCTCCTCAGCACCCAGCGCCTCGGCCAGGCTTGTCGGCACATTCCGTAGATCGATCTCGCCGACGTTGTGATGCGTGCCCTGCAACAACCGCACGTTGTTTTGACTGAGCGCTAGTATATAGAATCGACCGTCCCCGCTCAGCAGAGCGAGCAGCGGCTTGATGTGGAAACGGTCGGTAACGACTACCAGTTCGGGAAAGGCGACCGGCACGCGGTAGGTCCGAAACGTCTGCGACGATGCGAGTGCGGCTAATCCGTCGCTCTGATGTTGCCAGAACGCCTTATCCGCCAGCAGACGCTGAGCCGGCTTGAGAATCTTCTCCGCCTCAGAACGCCGCAAGCCGTTGCCCAGCAGCCGTTCCTCCGCCTGTCTCAATAGGTTCTTGAATCGGATCGGATCTTGCTGCACCTCGACACCTGCCCGGTGCGTCGGCAGATAGAGCGAGACACACAGGTTGCCACGCTCTCTCATCAGCGCTCCGATATCGGCTCTGTTCAAGACATCCATTTCAGTTCCTCTCCAACGGCTCCATCTTCCAGAAGTCGATGCCACCCGGCTGGTAGTGGACTTCCACTGAGGCCACCCGTTGTAATCGCCCGAGGTCGATCACATCGACCGTCCCGCGCACAGCCCCGACCGCCTCATTCGATATGAAGGCGTAACGGTCATCAGGCGCGAGAGCCACGCCATGCGTGATCGACTGGCTTGTCGGAACGCGTGCGATCTCTTCGCCCTTACGCAGGTCGAAGATACTGACAGACTGAGCGCCTTTGTTGGTGGCCAGCAGCAGCCGCCCGTCCGAGGTCGCCGCCAGGTTGTAGGGCCCCTTGCCCGCTTGAAACCTGCGCTTCACGCTCAAGTCCTCAGTGCCGATCTCCAAGATATCACCGTGAGCGTTACATGCGACATACAGGTGAAGATCGTCGTAGGAGGGGACCACCCAGGTTGGCATACATCGCTCCGAACCGGTCTGCGCCCTGGTCATGCCGACGGACAGTTGTTGTTCTGCGCCCGGCCTGAGCGAAAGCCGGCGGCTGACCGAAAGCTCCGGGACTGCTACCTCAACAAGCTGATCGTCTCCGGCGCAGACTAGATAAGCGCGGGTCCCTGAGCGATTCACGCGGCTGCCGTGGGGTTTGACGCAGGTCTCGATCCGCTCCACCTCGAGCATGCCGGGAAGATACACGGCCGACGCCGAGGAGGGCTCGGGATCGCCATGCAGGTTGAAGTTGACCACAAAGGCAAGAGCGGCATCGGGCGTGATACCGATGCTTGCCGGAAAGCGGCCCAGCGTCACGCTATCGACCAGTGTGTCAGCTCCGGTCCGAAACTTCCAGAGCTGGCCGTTTGGCGTGCCGTGAGCGATGGTCAGGTAGTAATGGCGACCGCCGGGCTCCACGCTCAGACCATGGGCGCCATCGATGTCGGCCGGCATGACCCCCACCGGGATGTCCCGCTCGATGGCGATCCCCTCCGGCCCGTAGCGGATCAGACTGATCAGGTCGGACGATTCGTTGGCGACGTAGACCCAATACCGAGCCTCGGGGCTCGCGGCCTGCGCCGCCAGTAAGACGACGCACAGGCTCACCACCCTGACGCTGCTTAGCTTCAATGGAGTTCCTCCCTAAGTTAGGGCACCTGGCGCCGCTTCAAGTGTTAGATGCTTTGACGCTCAGCTTTGGTTCGGCGACAGACTGCGCTAAATGCGGCCCTGTCCGAACGGTCGGTCGCTAGAACACCGACCTCTGGGCCGGAATCCGGAGTCGCACTTACATTCGGAAGAGTGGGAAGCTAAATCGGATCACAGTTGGGCTCAAGCACAAAGGTCGGGATCATTGAATCCTCACGTCGCCCGGCACCGTAAGGGAAGGTAGAGCGCGCGAGCAAGGGACCCCGAAGATAAACCGGAGATCGAGACATATGCTGGAGCTGTTGTTGGCCGGCGGCGTGGCTTACGCCGGCTTTAAGTACACCAAGAAATTCGTCATTCGTAAGCTCCGCTTCATTCCCAAGGCACGGCGCGGGGCGGCCCCTTACCTGGCCGGGGCTGGAGCCCTGCTGCTCGCTGTGCCTGTCGCTGCCGCATTACCGATCATCGGTGGGCTGACCGCCGCGGCCTTCGGAGCGGGTGTTGCCGGAGGCGTCTACTCGGGTGACCGCGAGGTTGAAGGTACGAACATCTGGGGTGACCGCCGGCGGTAGCGCAGCCTGCCAGCCAAGATCAATCAAGTAGCACAATCGGGGGTCCAAAGCGAATGGCCGCAGGGGTCCGCTCTCTCGCGATATTGCTGTCCGGGGTTCTGTGCGCGACGCTGCTTTCTGCAGCCCCCACTACCGGCCAGATTCTCAACGGCAAGCTGGTGGACGCCGGAACGGGATTGCCGATCGACGGCGCCTTCATCGTGCTCATCGGGTCGGACGGGCTTGAGCTAACAGGCGTCCTCAGCGCTGCGGACGGCAGCTTTCAACTGCGCGCCCCCCGCCCCGGAACCTACACGCTGCGGGCGGACCGCATCGGCTATCGCAGTACAACCTCGAGTCCGATCGAGCTCGCGGCCACGGGATTAGCGGATTACACCCTGGCGGTCCCGGTCGACGCCGTAGCGCTCACGGGCATCACGACGGAGGCGGAGCGCAGTTGCGTCGCGCGACCTGAAGAAGGGCTGGAGACGGCACGCCTCTGGGAGGAGGCTCGCAAGGCGCTTTCCGCCACGCGCTGGACGGATGAGCAGCACCTGCACTCGTATCAAATCCTGCGGTATCACCGCGTGCTCGATCCC
>JBFJOD010000007.1:0-46147 GCA_041617795.1 Gemmatimonadota bacterium
CGAGCCTCCGGCAGCTGCTGCGCCAGACGCCGCAGCTAAGCGTGGAAATCGGCCGCCGCTACCTTCGCGAGGCGTCGGACGCGCTGGCCTACGCTCACGCACAAGGCGTAATCCACCGCGATATCAAACCAGAAAACATGTTGTTCGAGGGTAGCCGCGACGGCCGCCTGCTGCTCACCGATTTCGGCATAGCCAAGGCACTAGGAACGGCGACGACGCTGACGCGACCTGGAGATATGATGGGCACGCCGTACTTCATGTCGCCGGAGCAGTGCGAGGAACGGGAGGGGATCGACGGGAGGAGCGACCAATACTCTCTTGGCCTTGTCGGCTACGAGATGCTGGCCGGACGGTTTCCGTTCAAGGCGGACAGTCTGGCTGGAATCGTCTACAAGCATCTGCACGAGTATCCCGAGCCTCTCGGCAACATCCGTCCGGACATCCCGGCAGATCTGCTCGGAGTGATCGAGCGGGCGATTCGCAAGGATCCGAACGAGCGTTTCGCTACGATGGGAGACATGCTCGAGGGGCTAGGCGTGCCGACGGTCAAGAGTGTGGCCATGCCGTCGGCAGCGACCGGGCGTTCCCGGGCGGGGTCGCGACCGGGCGGGGCGGGCAGGCGGAGCAGTCGGCGCCGGCGGTTCCTCACGGGCGGGGTGCTTGTGGTACTTACCGTCGCGCTGGGTTACGTGGTCTGGCAGGGCCGTTGGCCGTCAGCGGGCGGGGATGATGCCTTGCTGGCCGAGCTGGACGTCCCAATCCCAGCCGTCGTGGGTCCAGGCGATGAGGATGTGGCCGCGGACAGTCTGGGAACCGGCGTCGGTGCAGGCGCCGGTACCGAGCAACCCGAGATGGGTGCGGCAGAACCGCCGGCGGGTGAGAGGCCCGCGACAACCGAACTCAACGTGCCGCAGAACCCTGAGCCGGAAGCGCTGGGCGCCTATCGGGCCCAGGTCGCGGTCGCGCGAAGCGAGGCAGAACGCGCGCGTGATTCGGCGCGCCGAGCGGGGGCCGACACCATCTTTCCGCAGCGCTTCGACGAGCTGAACGCGCGATTCGGTGGTGCGAACGCGCAATTGCTCGACGGTCAGCTGGTTCGCGCCGCCATGGCCTATGGCAGCGTTCGCCAAGACTTCGAAGAGCTGCGGAGGCAGGCGGCGTCGCACTTACAACAAGCCTCCCAGGGTGCGGACCCGGAGGTCGACAGCGGCGAGGCTGGAAGAGCCGAAGCCGATTCCGCGGCGTTGGTCGACTCCGGAGCGGCCGGCAAGCCGGACAGCCTGGCGGTTCCGGCTGAGCCCGGTCCGGCAGCCATACCCTCCGAGGAAGCGATCGGCGTTCTGCTCGACCGCTACCGGCGGGCGCTGGAGGCAGAGGATCTCGGCCGGCTATCGCGAGAGGTCTACCGTGGTCCCATCCCCAGCGACGAAGAGCGGTTGTTCTTAAGCTGGTTCGACCCGGCCGAAGACTTGAGCGTTACGCTCGAGGTGGAGCAGCTGGAGATCGCCGAGACAGCGGGCACAGCCGAAGCCAGGGTCAAGCAGAACATGGAGTTCCGGCTGCGACGGACGGGGGAGAGGCGAAGTCCGGCGCTCAATCTGCGGCTGTTCTGGGCGCGAATCGACAGCGAGTGGCGACTACAGCGAATTGAGTGGCGCTAGCCTCAAGGCCCGGGTCTGAAGACAAACTCCAATCCCATCGTCGCGATTAGATCGTTTTGCAGCTTGGAATCGAATTGGAATCCGTTCCGCGCTGTCGGCGCGAACGACGAGATGTAATCCTTTAGATCGAACCGCAAGCGAATCGCCGGTCCGAGGCCAAAACGTAGGCCCAGCCCGAGCGAGCCCGCGATGTCGGAAGTCTCGCCGAGCAAATCGAGAAAATCGCCCCCACGGCTCACGATCCCTCCGCCCGCCGACGCGTGCAGGCTCAGAGGCGTGAAAGGAGCCTGAAAGATCACGTACATCAGGTTGAGGCTTCCCAGGAAAATGGGCGCATCGTTGGGTACACCAGCGTCGACAATCGCCTGGGCTAGATCGAGGTTCGCGAAGCCGTAGCCCGCCTCTGCCTCGATCCCCAATCGTGATAGCCAGAACGTCAGGCGGCCGCCTGCCAGCACCGCCGGTTCCTGGCCGAGGTTCAAGACGATGGGACCGCCGGCATCGCCGACCCGGATCGATTCGAATAGGTCGCTGATCGGCAGGAAACCGCCGCCGAAGACCGAGAGGCTGACCTGGACCTGAGCGTTGAGGGGAGCGGCGAGGGTAGCGATTGCGGCGAGGCTAAGGGTGGCTCTGCAAAACATGCGTTTACCTCCGTGCCGTTTGCGACGGGGTGGCATAAGCCGAAGCGCCCCAACACCTTGGGCAGCGGGGAACGGCAGGTCCATTTTTGACGTTTGGCAGGGTCGCGGAATTCTAGCGGCTCGCCTGGCGCTGCGCAATCCGTTCTCACCCCCGGCCTCGGGTGGGAAGCGTCAGTGATTCCCGTACAAATCGCGGCGCAAGTCGCGAAGAAACGGGATGTGGCGGCGCGCCGCCTCGATCTGTGCCAGGTCGACGTCCGTGACCAGGAGCTCCTCTGCGTCGGCGCTCGCCCGGGCCAGGACCTGTCCGCCAGGTCCGGCGACGAAGCTTTCGCCGAAGAAATGCAGCTCGCCGTCTTGGCCGGCCCGGTTGGCGACGGCGATGAAGACCTGGTTCGCCACGGCGGACGCTTGGATCTCGATCTCCCAGACATCGCGGAATGCTTGCTCCGAGAGCGAGGTGGCGGTTGGCACGACGACCAGTTCGGCGCCGGCAAGCGCCAGCGCCCGGAAGTGCTCGGGGTAGTGACGGTCGTAGCAGATGGCCAGGCCGACGCGGCCAGCCCGGGTTTCGTAGACGGGCCAGCCGGAGTCGCCGGGCCAATAGTAGTACTTCTCGTTGTAACCCGGCTCTTCCGCGATGTGGAGCATACGGCTCACTCCGAGCAGAGAACCATCAGCATCGATAACGGGCGAGGCGTCGTAGTAGCGGCCAGGCGCCGCACGCTCGAAGATGTTGATCACCGTCACCAGGCGATACTCGGCGGCCGCAGCTTGGAAGCGCTCGGTGGTCGGCCCCGGGATCGGCTCTGCCCAATCGAAGTAACGCGCATCGGCGCGTACTTGCGGGAAGAAGAAATCGAAAGCCAGCTCGGGGAAGACGATTAACGCGGCGCCCTGGTCGGCTGCCTGCCGCATCCAATCGATTGCCTTAACGATGCTATCGTTCCGGTCGCCGGTATGCCGGAACTGCGCGCATGCGACCTTCATGACTCCCTCCCTCAACCTGTTGTCCCCACCGGTTCGGCCACGGCTAAGGATCGGCAACTTGCGGTGCAGCGACAACCCCAGCAGCGACGGCATTTCCCGGGTGCCGAGCCAGGTCTGCGACTCCTTGACACCTCAGCGCCTCCCGAACAGCTTTCGGGCCAGCCGCGTGCCGGGCGCCCCGGGGGTATCCGTGGGCGCCCCGGCTTTTTAATCGGGCAAATCGAATGGTTGGTGCAAAGTGAGCGCGGGAAAGCTGAACCTGAGGCTTCCAGATGGTTCAGAGGTCGAGGTCGAGCCAGGTATCTCGGCGCGTGACCTGCTGAAGCAACTGGACGGCGAACTGAAGCAGCGGGCGGTAGCCGCCAAACTGGATGACGAGATTATCGATCTCGGCCGGCCGATCGAACGGTCGGGGACGCTGCGCTTTCTGAGCGAGGACGACAGCGATCCGGATTCCCTCTACGTCCTACGGCACTCGGCCGCCCATGTCATGGCCACGGCCGTGCGGAGCCTCTGGCCCACTGCGGGCATCGGCTTCGGGCCGCCGATCGCCGAAGGATTCTACTACGACTTCGACGTCGAGAATCCCTTCACTCCCGAAGATCTCGAGCGGATCGAGCAGCGAATGGCGGAAGTGGTTGCGGCCGATGACCCGTTCGAGCGTCGCGAGGTCAATCGGGCTGAGGCGGCGAAGCTCTTCGCAGATGACCCATACAAGCTCGAACGGCTGGAAGAGATACCTGAGGGCGAAACCATCTCGGTTTACCGGGATGGACCGTTCCTCGATCTTTGCCGTGGGCCTCACCTGCCGTCCACCGGCCAGGTCAAGAACTTCAAGCTGCTGCACGCCGCCGGCGCTTATTGGCGGGGTGACGAACGACGCCCAATGCTGCAGCGGATTTACGGGACGAGTTTCTTCCAGGATGCCAAGTTGGAGGAGCACCTGCGGCGCATGGAGGAGGCGCGGCGGCGCGATCACCGGCAGATCGGCAAAGAGCTGGACCTGTTCAGCCTCCAGGAAGACGTGGGTCCGGGGCTGATCCACTGGCACCCGAAGGGCGCGATGATCCAGTTCGTGCTGCGCCGCTTCTTGGAGGACGAGCTGCTGCGGCGCGGCTATGACTTCGTTTACACACCTCACATCGCGAGGGAGGCGCTGTTCCGTCGGTCGGGGCATCTGCAGGCCTACTCGGAGGTGATGTTTCCGGCGATGGAGATGGACGGCGAAAAGGAGAATTATCGCGTCAAGCCGATGAATTGCCCCTCGCACATGGAGATCTATGCATCGCGCCAGCGAAGCTACCGGGATCTGCCAATTCGCTACGCGGAGATCGCTAGCGATTATCGGAACGAGAAGTCGGGTACGCTGCATGGGATGCTTCGGGTTCGCGGCCTGACAATGGACGATGCTCACATCTTCTGTCGGCCCGATCAGGTCGAAGACGAGATCTACGGGATGCTCGACCTGGTCGATTTCATCTACGGGACCTTCGGGCTGCAGTACCGGCTCGATTTTTCTACGCGCCCGCCGAAGCGGATCGGGTCGGACGAGGTCTGGGATGCAGCCGAGGACGCACTGCGGAAGGCCATCGAACGGCGCGGTCTGACATACGCCGTCGATCAAGGCGGTGGTGCCTTTTACGGGCCGAAGATCGACGTGAAGTTTCTCGACGCCATCGGCCGCGAATGGCAGGGCTCGACGATTCAACTCGACTTTGTTCTACCGGAACGGTTTGACCTCAATTATATCGGCTCGGACAATCAGCGGCACCGGCCGGCCATGATACACCGGGCAATTTTCGGAACATTCGAACGCTTTGTCGGTGGCCTGATCGAGCATTTTGCCGGAGCCTTTCCGGTCTGGCTTGCTCCGATCCAGGCGCGGCTGCTGCCGGTATCGGAGGAGCAGACGGAGGTGGCCCGGACCGTGGCCCAGCAGCTCAGGGAAGTAGGGCTGCGGGTCGAGGTCGACGACCGCGCCGAGACCTTGTCCTACAGGATACGGGACGGCGAGTTGCAGAAGCTGCCGTATCTGGCGGTGATCGGTCAGCGGGAAGCCGATGCCGGGAAGATCGCGGTGCGGAAGCGGGGAGCCGAGAAGAAGCAGGTAGTGATGCCGGTGGCCGATTTTGTCGAACAGCTGGCCGAGGAGGACAGTAGTCGAGCCCTGGTGTAGGAGAGATCCGAGATCCTTGCGGGCCCAGTTGACATTCGGGGCCTTTGCGACGAGTTTCGGAGCACAATTTGTGAAGCGGTGGCGTGATGGACGCTGCCCACCTTTCGGCCTGCGCGCTTGGCGTGCGGTGCCGCCGGGTCCGAGCGCGAAGCACCTGTCGGCGACCGGCCTAGCACGGGCGTTGTGGCAGGGCATCATCGACTCGGTCCATCGTTTTTTGTTGTCACCGCTCTGACTCTGGGGAAGGGAGACCGATAATCGACAAAAACGAGCCCCGCGTGAACGAGCAGATCCGTATCAGTCCGGTGCGGCTGGTGGGTGCCGATGGTGAGCAAGTGGGTATCGTCTCGATCGACGAAGCGCGTTCAGTGGCGGCCGACCGGGGTCTTGATCTGGTCGAGGTGGCGCCGATGGCCCGGCCGCCCGTGGTCCGGATCATGGACTATGGGAAGTACAAATACGAGCAAGCACGGAAGGCGCGGGAGTCACGGAAGAAGCAGCACCAGGTGAAGATCAAGGAGATCAAGCTTCGACCGAAGATCGAGGATCACGATCTCAACTTCAAGCAGGGCCATGCCCGGCGGTTCTTGGGAGAAGGGAACAAGGTCAAGTTGACCATGCGCTTTCGAGGCCGAGAGATGACGCACTCCGAACTAGGGGCCGTGGTGCTGGAGGAGTTCGCTGCGGCGTTGGCGGATGTGGGTCAGGTCGAAGAGGCGGCCAGGATCGAGGGTCGGAACATGACGATGGTGCTGGCACCAAAACGCTAGGAGCCGGCGCCAGAAGGCTGAATGGAGTAAAGATGCCGAAAATGAAGACACACCGGGCAGCGGCGAAACGGTTTCGCCGGACAGCAACCGGCAAGTTGAAGCGAAACAAGGCCAACAAGAGCCACATCTTGGCCAAGAAAACGCGCAAGCGGAAACGACGGTTGCGCAAATCCGCGCTGGTCGCGCCGAGCGACATGAGGCGCTTGAAGCGAATGCTCGGACTGTGAGTGGCGTTGGCGTCAGGATGCCACGAAGAGCAGTTCGGATGGAAAGGAGTACATAGATGCCTCGGGTGACGAATCAGGTCGCACGCCATAAAAAGAAGAAGAAGGTCCGTGAGGCGGCGAAGGGCTATCGCGGTGCAAGGTCCAAGCTCTATCGCTCAGCCAAGAACGCGGTGGAGAGAGGTTGGAGTAACGCCTATCGCGACCGACGTCGCCGGAAGCGTGATTTCCGCCGGCTGTGGATCACCCGGATCAATGCGGGTGCGCGCCAACACGACATGTCCTACTCGCAGTTCATGAATGGTCTGCGCCACGCCGGCGTCGAGCTCAACCGCAAATCGCTCGCAGACCTCGCCGTACGGGACTCGGACGCCTTCGGCAACCTGGTCGCGATCGCACGGGACGCCCTGGCCAAGTAGTGCGGCATGTCCGTGATCGTCGATTTCATCGCCAGCCTCAAGGAGCTCGAGGAGGTCGGCTCCGCTGCCATCCAGGCAGCGGATACGCCCGCTGACCTGGAACAGGTCCGCGTCGAATACCTCGGGCGCAAAGCCCAGCTGACACAGCTGCTGCGTCGCGTGCGCGACCTGCCGGCGGATGAACGCCGCGAGGCGGGGGCTCAGGCGAATCGCGTCAAGAATCGGCTTGGCGAGCTGGTCGAGCGGCGCGCCGCTCAGCTGGCCGAGACCATCCCGGAGGCGGCGGAGGTAGGGGTGGATCTCACCTTGCCGGGCCGCGAGCGCTGGCGGGGGGCGCTGCACCCCTGCACGCTGGTCGCCGACGAGATCTGCGACATCTTCAAGGAGCTTGGCTTCGTACGCGCTCGCGGTCCCGAGGCCGAAACGACCTGGTACAACTTCACAGCCCTGAATACATCGCTCGATCACCCGGCGGCCGATGAGCAAGACACGTTCTACATCGATCGGGACGTGGTGTTGCGTACGCACACGTCGCCGGTGCAAGCGCGCGTGATGGAGAAGACACAGCCACCTGTGCGGATCGTTGTGCCCGGCCTGGTTTACCGCAGGGACCCGTTCGATGCCTCGCACGCCCCCGCGTTCGAGCAGATCGAAGGTCTGGCTGTCGACGAAGGAATCAGCTTTGTCGATTTCAAAGCGAGCATCGCATACTTCGTCCGCCGGTTCTTCGGCGCGGACACGGCGACGCGATTTCGGCCATCGTTCTTCCCGTTCACTGAGCCGTCGGCGGAGGTCGACGTGTCGTGTGTCCTTTGCCACGGTCAGGGCTGTTCTGCCTGCAAGGGCACGGGCTGGATCGAGATCATGGGTGCCGGAATGGTCGACCCGGCCGTGTTCGAGAACGTCGGCTACGACCCGGATCGCTACACGGGCTTCGCCTTCGGCATGGGTGTCGGCCGGATCGCGATGCTTCGTTATCGCATCCCGGACATCCGGTTACTCTACGACAGCGATGTCCGTTTCCTTCAGCAGTTCGGACAGCTCTAGGGCTGGCCGCGCTGAGCTCGTCCTGACAAGATGATCGTTTCCTACCGTTGGCTAAAGGAAATCGCGCCGACAATCGCTGACTCGGCCGCGGAGCTCGCCGAGCGACTGACCTACACGGCCGTGCCCGTCGACGAGGTCGTCTGGCTGGGGGAGGGCCTGAGCGACCTGGTCGTCGGTCGGGTCGACAGCATAGCCGAACACCCGAAGGCGGATCGCCTGGTGGTCTGCCAGGTCGATGTGGGACGCGGGCAGCCGATGCAGGTTGTCACGGGCGCTCCCGTCATCGTCGAAGGCGGTTTTTACGCGTTTGTGGCAGCGGGCCAAACGCTTCCCGGCGGCCAGGCTATCAAGCGGGTCAAGTTACGCGGTGAGCCCAGCGAGGGGATGTTGTGCTCGGAGCGTGAGCTGGGCATCGGTCGGGATGCGTCCGGGATCATGCAACTGCACGGCGAGTTCAGGCCAGGCCAGCCGCTCCTGGAGGTGCTGCCACTCGATGACCATAGGCTGGACGTCGACGTTACAGCCAATCGACCCGACCTCCTGGGCCATTGGGGCGTGGCGCGGGAGGTGGCGCCGGGAGGGGTGGCGGACTTGCGCTTGCCGGCGTTCCCGGCGCAACGGGCCGCGGACTACGAGACCGTGTCCGCCGAGCATGAAGGCGCGACGGGCGGCATCACCGTGCGGATCGAAGATGCAGAAGGGTGCCCGCGCTACATGGGCGCTGTGATCCGCGGCGTAACCGTAGGTCCGTCGCCCGAGTGGTTGGCGGGCCGCTTGCG
The DNA here is from genome assembly GCA_041617795.1 of Gemmatimonadota bacterium. Taxonomy (GTDB): domain Bacteria; phylum Gemmatimonadota; class Gemmatimonadetes; order Palauibacterales; family KS3-K002; genus JBFJOD01. The sequence continues at coordinate 8,711 of JBFJOD010000007.1, forward strand.
CGCCGTCGGTCTGCAGCCGATCAACAACGTCGTCGATGCCACCAATTACGTACTTCATGAGCTGAACCAGCCCCTTCACGCCTTCGACCTCATGAAGCTTGGGGGCGCGAAGCTGATTATCCGCAGAGCCCGGGCCGGTGAGACACTGAGAACTTTGGACGGCAAAGACCACAAGCTGGATGCCGAGATGCTGGTGATCGCGGACGCCGCGTCGCCAACCGCGCTGGCCGGCGTGATGGGCGGTGAGGGGTCCGAGGTCAGTGAGACGACGCGAGACCTCTTCATCGAGTGCGCCTATTTCGATCCCAAGCGCGTGCGGCGTGCGGCCCGCGGGTTGGGTCTCGACACCGATGCGTCCTATCGTTTTCAACGTGGCATCGATCCCTCTGGTTTGCCGCAGGCGCTCAAGCGGGTGGTCGAGCTGATCCTTACGACAGCCGGCGGCTCGCTGGAAGATCGCGCGCTCGACGTCAATCCGCGCCCGGCCAGTCGACGCATCGTTCAACTGCGCGTGACTCGTGTAACCCATCTCCTAGGCGTCGCGATCACGCCTGAGACGATTCGAAACTGCCTCGAGCCGATTGGGTTTCAAGTCGAGGCTGAGAAGAAGAACGGGGCGCTCGCTGTTGCGGTCCCCAGCTGGCGTCCCGATGTGGAGCGCGAAGTCGATCTGATCGAGGAAGTGGCGCGGCGCCACGGCTACGACAAGTTCCCGGACGTAATGCGTAACTTCCGACCAACGACGATCCCGGAGGACGCTTATGTGGCCACGCTCCGCCGGGTTCGCGAGTTCATGGTCGGTCTGGGGTTTCTGGAGGCGAAGACGACGCCGTTCGCGCCGACCGGAGAAGGTGAGGTGCGGCTCCAGAACCCCCTGTCGGAGCGCGAGGATCATCTGCGTCGCGACCTGCTGACCGGGCTCGTCCACCGTGTCGAGTACAACTTCGCCCGTGGGCAGCGAGACGTTCGGTTGTTCGAGCTGGGGACGGTCTTCCTCGAATCAGGTGGAACGGCGCCCACGGAGAGGGTTCGGGTCGCTGCCGCTTGGACCGGTCAGCGCGAGCCGGCTCATTGGACAGGGCAAAGTGAAGATTGGGATGTCTGGGATCTGAAGTGGCTGGCAGCGAAGCTGGCGGAGGCGGCCACGGAAGGGGGAGCCGCTGCCAGGCCATTGAACCCGGCGGGAACCGAGGTCGGCTTGGAAGAGGCGCTTGCAGTGGTCACGCCGTCCGGTGCGACGCTGGGTTGGGCTGGCCGCTTGCGGCGCGAAGACATCGAGGTGCCTCGCTGGGCGGGAGACGTGTGGGGCCTGGAGCTGGAGGTCGTCCCGTCGCAACCGCAGCCTGTCGTTTTCCAAACGCTGCCCGTTTATCCCGCCGTAGAGCGCGATCTGGCGCTCGTCGTCAACCAGCAACTGCTGGCCGCCGAAGTTGGGGCAGTGATCCGCGAAGCGGCGCCTGACTTTTTGGAGGATCTAACGGTATTCGATGTCTACGAGGGCGAAAAGATCCCCGCCGATACCCGCAGCATCGCCTGGCGCTTGAGATTCCGCGCGCCCGACCGTACCCTGACGGATCAGGAAGTCGACGCCTCAGTCGAGGCGATCACCTCAGCGTTGGAGCGGAAACTGAATGTCGGAGTCCGAGGAGCGTAGGCCGAGCATCGACTTCCCCAAGCTCGATGCGCTGGAAGCAGCTGTCCACCGAGCACTCCGTCAGCTCGAGGTTTGGCGCGAGCGCGCGACCGCGTCTGAGGCGGAACGCCGTCGGTTGCAGGACGTCGTCGACGGAATGAAGAGAGTCTCCAGCGACCTCGATCCCGCGGACGCCTTAGCGGAACTGGAGCGCCTGCGGGTAGAGAACCTGCAGCTTCGGAAACAGCTGGAGGAGGGACAGCGGCAGGCGGAGAAGTTGGCCCGCGATGTGGAATTCCTGGAGGACGCCCGATGACCGGTAAGGAAGGCTCTGACAAGGAGATGGTCGAGGTCGAGATCCTCGGCGAGTCCTATACGCTGAAGTCGGAAACGAGCGCTGATTACACCCGTCGGGTCGCTGAGCACGTCGACCGCACGGCGCGGGAGATCCGCGAGGGGAGCGGGGTGCTGGATCAGAAGAAGCTGGCCATCCTCACAGCGCTGGCCGTGGCGGACCAGCTATTCCGCATGCGCGAGGGTCTGGACGTCGTGAAAGGGCTGGCGGAAAAGCGGGCGGAGCGTCTGACGAGCGAGGTTCTGAGCGCCGTGAAGCAGGGCGCTGCGGAGTAGCTTGCGGAACCGCGCCGCGCCAATCTATTATCATCAACAGCCTTGCAGCTGTTCGTACATTGCCAACAATCGCTTTCGAAAGCAGCTTGAATAGTGATCGAGCCCGTTCCATCGCCCATCTCCTTTTGGCGCCACATTGCTTACAGTGAGCCTGAGCGGGGCGAATAAGCGGTAGATCGACCCCTACGCCGATGTGAGCGCATCGGCGAGCAATGCTGTTTTTCGACCGGCGGTCGTGGAGATTATTCCAAGCGGCAAGGTTGTAAGCCTTGCCGCTTTTGTCATTCCGGGCCGGCGAAGCCACGGCGGAGCTGACCGGATTATCGGAGAGATGAGTGTGAACTGGATTGTGGCCCTTGCAGGCGTGGCGGTCGGGGTGCTCCTTGGCTGGGCCGTCACCTATATCCTCGTGCGGCGATTCGAGCTGGGGAGCATGGAGCAGCAACGTGCCAACGCTGAAGCGGAAGCAGCGCGTGCGGTGGAGGGCGCCCGCGCCGAGGCGGAGAATCTAAAACGCTCGGCAGAGTTGGCGGCCAAAGAAGAGATACTACGGGCGAAGGAAAGCTGGGAGAAAGAGGCTGGCAAGCGGCGTTCCGAGATCGAGCGCACGGAGCGGCGGTTGGATGACCGCGAGAGCATGCTCGATCGCAAATACTCGCTGCTGGACCAGAAGCGCGAGCAGCTTGAGCAGCAGGCCTCGGAGTTAGATGCCAAGGAGAAGGCCGCGCAGAAGAGCCAGCAGCGTTACGAAGAGCTGGTGGGCGAGCAGCACCGCAAGCTCGAGCGGATCGCTGGGATGTCGGCTGAGAAGGCCAAGCGCGAACTGATGCGGTCGGTCGAGGAAGAGGCGCGAGCCGATGCGGCACAGCGCGTTCGTACGATCAAGGAAGAGGCGACCCGGAGCGCCGAGCGTGAGGCGCGCAACATCGTGGCGATGGCGATCGAGAGAATCGCTGCCGACCACGCGGCTGAGGCCACCGTCTCGGTAGTGCCGCTGCCGAGCGATGAGATGAAGGGCCGGATAATTGGACGCGAAGGTCGAAACATCCGGGCGTTCGAGAATCTGACCGGTGTCGATGTGATCGTGGACGACACGCCGGAAGCCGTGATCGTATCCGCTTACGATCCGGTGAGACGCGAGATCGCCCGAATCGCGATGGAAAAACTAGTGGCCGATGGGCGCATCCATCCCGGGCGCATCGAGGAGGTCATCGAGAAGGCGAGCAAAGAGGTCGATCAGAGCATGCAGGAGGCGGCGGAGGAGACATGCTACGAGCTGGGGATTCACGGCCTCCACCACCAGATCATGGAGACGCTCGGCCGCATGAAGTACCGGACTTCCTACGGCCAGAACCAGCTTCAGCACTCGAAAGAGGTCGCGCGCCTGACCGGTCACATGGCAGCCGAGCTTGGCTTGAACGCAGCGATGGCAAAGCGTATGGGGCTGCTGCATGATATTGGCAAAGGCATGACCCACGAGCATGAAGGCACGCACGTGGAGCTCGGCCACGAGCTGTGCAAGCGGTGTAACGAGCCGGACCAGGTCCTCAATGCCATCCGAGCTCACCACGGTGAAGAGCCGGCTCGCTATCCAGAGACCTTCTTGTTGACGGCCGCAGACGCGATATCCGGCGCCCGGCCCGGCGCCCGGCGCGAGTCGTTCGAGGCCTATGTGAAACGGCTCGAGAAGCTCGAGGAGATCGCGACGTCGTTCGATGGTGTGGCGAAGTGCTTTGCGATCCAGGCGGGTCGCGAGGTCAGGATCATGGTCACGCCGGAAGCCGTGTCCGATGAGGAGATGGCGCTGCTCAGCGAAAAGACGGCCCGGCGAATAGAGCAAGAGCTACAGTATCCCGGTCAGATAAAGGTCGTTGTCGTTCGCGAAACGCGTGCGGTCGATTTTGCCCGTTAGCGCGCGAGTAACGTCGGGCCGACCGTGCCCGGCCCACGTTCACCGCCAACTGCGTGGTCTGCAGAGATGAGGATCCTGTTCGTCGCTGACCTGGTGGGGCGACCGGGTCGTCAGGTGACGCAGGCGCTACTGCCCAAGCTGCGACGCGACCGCGCTGTAGACCTGGTCGTGGCCAACGGCGAGAATCTGGCCGGCGGCTATGGCGTAACTCCCTCGTTGGTGCTGGACCTCTTCAATTGGGGGGCAGATGTCATCACCTCCGGCAATCATATCTGGGATCGCCGGGACGGTGTGGCGCTGCTCGAAACCGAACCCCGACTCCTAAGGCCCGCCAACTATCCTCCCGGGAATCCCGGCAGCGGCACGTATGTTATCGCCGTCGGCGACACCAAGGTGGCCGTGCTCAATCTTCAGGGCCGTGCATTCATGGCAGATATCGATGATCCGTTTCGAGTCGGCCGAACATTGGTGGATGAGCTTCGTTCGGATGCCAACATCATTGTCATTGACTTCCATGCCGAGGCGACCGCTGAGAAGTTGGCTTTTGCCAACTACATCGATGGTCTGGTCAGCGCCGTGATCGGTACCCACACCCATGTGGCGACTGCTGATGAGCGTATCTTGCCCGGGGGCACGGCCTATATTACCGACATTGGGATGACTGGATCTCACGCCGGAGTCATCGGGTTTGAAGCCGATCTGGCGATTCAGCGGGCAATGCTAGGGCGACGCGTACGGCTGGAGCTTGCCGACGGTGATCTGCGACTGCAAGGTGCGATCGTCGATGTCGATATCGGATCAGGCAAAGCGAAGAGCATCGAGCGAATTGAATTGGTCTGGGAAGAGGAGAAATGAAGTGGCAGAGGTAATCGATGGTAAACGTGTCGCGGCCGAGATTCGCGAGGAGGTCAAGCGAGAGGTCGATCAACTAAGGAGTCACGGTGTAACACCTGGGCTTGCCGTCGTTCTGGTGGGAGAGAACCCGGCCAGCGCCGTCTACGTGAGGATGAAAGCAAAAGCGTGTGAGGAAGCCGGTATCTACTCTCGCGTCATCCGAATGTCGGCAGAGACAAGTCAGGCCGAACTCGAGAAAGTGATCGACGAGCTGAACGCGGATAAAGCGATTCATGGAATGCTGGTGCAGTTGCCATTGCCTGAGCAAATCGAGGAACGCGCCATTATCTGGCGTATCGCGCCGGAAAAAGATGTTGATGGGTTCCATCCCATGAACGTGGGCCGGGTGATGATTGGCGATCCGCAGGCGTTTCGTCCCGCGACTCCGGCCGGCGTGATCGAATTGCTGATGCGGGGGGGCTACGACCCCTCCGGCAAGCGCGTCACCATCGTGGGCCGCTCCAACATTGTTGGCCGGCCTCTGGCCGTGATGCTTTCCCAGAAGATGAAAGGCGGTAACGCCACGGTCACGCTCGCCCATAGCCGCACACCTGACTTGCCTGCGGTGCTTCGGGAAGGGGATATCTTGGTGGCGGCGATCGGCGTGCCGGAGTTCGTGAAAGCGGAAGCGGTCAAGCCGGGCGCCGTCGTGATCGACGTGGGCGTCAATCGGGTCGATGATTCGAGCACTGAGAAGGGCTACCGCTTGGTGGGCGACGTGGCTTACGAAGAAGTGTCCGAGGTTGCAAGAGCGATTACTCCGGTACCGGGAGGGGTCGGACCGATGACCATCGCGATGCTGTTGAGCAATTGCATCGTGGCTGCCAGGGGGATCGCCGGCATCTCGTGAATCAAGACCTCTTCTTTCAGGCGGCCAATACACGGGCGCTGGGAGGTGACCGCGTTCCCGATGTCTGGAGCGTGAGTCAGGTCAACGCGCTGGCGCGGGAACTGCTGGAAGGGTCGCTGCCACCGCTCTGGGTGGCGGGTGAGGTGTCGGGGTTCAAGCGTTATCCAGCCGGTCACTGCTTCTTCACGCTGAAGGACCGCACGTCACAACTGAGCTGTGTGATGTGGCGGGAGGCTGCCCAGACTTTGCCGGCGGAGCCTCCGGAAGGGCTGGCCGTGCACGCGTTCGGTTACCCGACCGTGTATGAGAGGGCCGGCCGTTTCCAGTTCGTCGTCCGCGAGCTTTCAGCGCGCGGTGAGGGGCTCTGGCGCATCGCGTTCGAGCGGGCGCGCCGGAGACTGGCCGCCGACGGGTTGCTTGACCCGGCTCGCAAACGGTCGCTTCCCGGTTTCCCAACTTGCGTCGGAGTGGTGACATCGCTGGAAGGTGCGGCGATTCGCGACATCGTCTCAGTGGTCCGCCGACGCGCTCCCTGGACCGATATACTGGTTTATCCGGCCAGAGTGCAGGGGGATGACGCTGCGGGGTCCATAATCGCGGCCCTAGAACAGGCTGGGGCCGCGGCACGGGCCGAGGTGCTTATCGTCGGGCGCGGAGGCGGCTCGCTAGAAGACTTGCATGCGTTCAACGATGAGCGAGTGGCACGGGCGATCGCGCGTTCACCCCTCCCGGTCGTCTCGGCTGTCGGGCACGAGATGGATGTGACACTTACTGATCTGGTGGCCGACCAGCGGGCGCCAACGCCGTCGGCGGCAGCGGAGCTTGCCGTGCCGGATGTTCAGCGACTGCGTGCAGAGCTGTCGTCGGCTGGCACGCGCCTGGTCAGAGCGCTGCGTTCGAGGACCGTACGCGATTTCCAACGGCTGGCGCGGTTTGAGGAGCGTCTGTCTGCGGCAGTTTCACGCCGCATTCTGGACCGGCGACAGGCGCTCCTCGGTCTGCAGCAGCGGCTCGAGGCTCTGGGTCCGATGGCGGTGCTTCGGCGCGGATACGCTTTGGCCCTGGACGGTGAGGGCCGGATTCTGAGGACGGCGACGGCATTTCGGCCTGGCGGGGAATTCACACTGCGATTGTGGGACGGGGGCGTGCGGGCTCGCACCGAGACGGTTGCCGGCGAAGACGGGGGGCGCGACACGGACACGCCCGCCCCGGCCTCTTGAGGAGCGCAGTGCAGTGAGCAAGAAACTCAGCCTTGGCAAAGCGATCGGCCGTCTCGAAGAGATCGTCGAGAACCTCGAGCGGGAAGAGCTGGAATTGGAGGATGCGCTTCGCCTGTTCGACGAAGGGTTGGAGCTGATCCGTAACGCCGAGCGCGATTTGATCGAATCGGAGGGTCGACTGAAGCAGGTGCTGGTGGATCGACGCGGCCGGCAACGCCAGGTGGATATCGAGCTCGAAACCGACGAGACGTGAAACGCCACAGCCCTCGCTTGAATTCGAGCATTCGATATTGAACGCGCTTGCTGACTACCTCGTAGAGACTCGTGAGCGGGTCAATCGAGCACTCGCCGAGGTTTTGGACGACTACCTGGATGGTGTTGCTGATTGGCTGGCGGTGCCGATCCGCTACGCTTGCGAGGGCGAGGGTAAGCGATTCCGCCCGATCTTGTTCCTAGCCAGCTACGAGACATCCGGTCAGCGACCGAACAACCGCGTCGTGCGCCTCGCGACAGCCTTGGAAATCGTGCATTCCTATTCCCTGGTTCACGATGACCTGCCGTGCATGGACTACGACGACTGGCGGCGTGGCCGCGCTACCTGCCACCGCGCCTTCGGCACCGAGCGCGCGGCTATCGCGGCGGCGGCGATGGTGCCGCTGGCTGGTTGGGTGATCGCAGGCGAGGCAAGGGCGCTGGGATTCGGCGCGGCGGATGGGGCGGCATTCGTGACTGAGCTGTCCGAAGCGGCCGGGCCGACCGGCATGGTTGGCGGCCAGGTCCTGGACCTGATCTGTGAGGGGCTGGAGGTCAGCGGCGAGCAGTTGGCGGACATCCATCAGCGGAAGACGGGGGCCCTGATAAGATCAGCGGCCCGGCTTGGCGGCCTCGTCGGCCGAGTGGGCCCGGCGGTCCTGACCGCGCTGACCGAATTCGGTGCCCGAGTGGGGTTGGCTTTCCAGATCGCCGATGATCTTCTCGATGAGGAGGAGGCTGCGTCCAGCCGGCAGTCGCGGGAGCCGCGCAGCGATCGGGAACTTGGCAAAGCCACGTATCCTGGGTTGCTCGGTTCACAGCGGGCCCGGGCAGATGCTTGTCGATTGGCTGAGGAGGCGATCGCGGCACTGCGCGCGGCCGCTGTGGTGAGCCCGATACTCGAGGGTCTGGCCATTCACGTCGTCGAGCGCGAAAGTTAGCGGGTGTACAACGCGTTGACGCCCCGTTGACTTGCCTCGATCATCGTAGCGGAGTGATTGCAGGGTGAACCAGCTAAAGAGAATCGGCGTAATCGGCAACCCACGTTACGGAAACGTCGCTCAGGCCTTGGAGCGGCTGGTGGAGATCGTGCCGAACTACGGGCTCGAGCTCCTCGTGGGTCCGCATCTCCGCTCGGCCTCGGGACTTCCCAGCGTCGAACTTCCCGAAACCGCGGCAGAGATCGACCTGTTGATCACACTGGGTGGCGACGGGGCGCTGTTAGGCGGAGCCCGCTGGGCCGGGCCAGCCGGGACTCCCGTCCTCGGAGTTAACCTGGGCCGACTCGGGTTTCTGACCGCGGTCAGCCTCGAGGGGATGGAAGAGGCCGTGCGACGGCTCGCCCTCGGGGACTTCGTGCTGGACACGCGGATGGCCCTGGAGGTTTGCTTGGAGCACGAGGACGCGTCGGAACCTTTCTACGCGCTCAACGACGGCGTACTGCATCGTGGGGGCCTGGTCCGTGTGGTCACCTTGCGAGTCTGGGCGGACGATGAGGAAGTGGGTTTGTACCGCGGCGATGGAGTGATCGTGGCCACGCCAACTGGATCGACCGCCTACTCGCTCTCGTCGGGTGGCCCAATACTCGATCCGGACTTGGATGCCATTGTCGTGACCCCGATCTCTCCACACACCATGGCCGTACGGCCGTTGGTGTTGCGCGATAGCGCCCGGATCACGATTGAGGTTGTCTCCTCACCCGAAGACCTCATCCTGACGGTCGACGGTCAGGTGGGCTCCGGTCTGTCGCAGGGCGACCGCGTGGTCATCTGCAAAGCGCCACGGCCGGTGCGCTTGGTAAGATTGCCGGGACAGTCGTTCTTCTCGCTGCTGCGCCGCAAGCTAAAGTGGGGGGATGTCGCAGAGCGTGTGCCGTCGGACGGTGCGATGGATGATTGACAGTCAACGAACACGAAGGGGCGTGCGAGCACCTTGCTGAACGAGCTGCGGATCAAGAATTACGCGGTCATCGAGGATCTGGACCTTCGGCTCGAGCCTGGCCTGGTGGTGCTGACCGGCGAAACCGGAGCAGGGAAGTCGATCATCGTCGGAGCGCTTTCACTCGTGCTTGGCGAGCGTGCCACAACCGATGTGATTCGCGCCGGTGAAGAGCGAGCGGTCGTGGAAGCGCTGTTCGACGTCAGCGGGAGAGCGGATCTGCGTCGCCGCTGCGACGAGGCAGGCATCGAGATTCAGGACGGCTGGTTGGTGCTGAAGCGCGAAGTCAACGCCAGCGGGCGCAGCCGCGCCTGGGTGAATTCCTCGTCTGCCACTGCCTCACTGATCGGAGAACTGGGCAAGGCACTGGTTGACCTCCACGGCCAGCACGAGCACCAGGCGTTGCTGCATGCCGGTCCGCAGCGTGAGATCCTCGATGCCTATGCGGGGGTTACCGATGGCGCCGCCGAACTGCGTGACTGTTGGTCGGAACTCAGCGCTTTGCGCGAGAAGCGCCGGGCGGTCGAGGAACAACGGGCAAGGACCGAGGAACGTGCCGAGCTGCTTCGCCATCAGGTCGACGAGATCGACGAAGCCGGCCTCAGCGAGCCGGACGAAGATCTGCAACTCGTAGATGAAGAACGGCGGTTGGCCCATGCGGAGGAGTTGATAGAGCGTGCCACAGCGCTCTACGATGCGCTCTACGGCTCCGAGCGTGCCGTTCACGAACGCGTGGGCCGCTTGCGTCGCGAATTGGACGCGCTGGCCAAAGTCGATCCTGCCACGGACAGCCAGTTCAGCGAGCTGTTCGACTCGGTTTACTACTCGCTACAGGAACTCGGTGAGCGTCTGGGCGCGTACCGCGAGTCGATCGATCTGAACCCCGCGGCGTTGGAGCGCGTTCGTCAACGGATCGACTCGCTTTACCGGCTCAAGTCCAAGTACGGTCCGACGCTTGAGAAGGTAATGGAGACGGCCGTGCTGGCGCGGCAAGAACTGGATTCACTCGATTCAGCGGGATTTCAACTCGAGGAGCTGGCGCGCGAGGAAGAGGCGTTGAATGGGCGACTGGAGGCGCTGGCGGCCAAGCTCAGCAAGTCAAGGTCCAAAGCGGCAAGAGCACTAGTCGCCGAAGTGACCGCCATGTTTCCCGATCTGGGTCTGTCTGAAGGGCGCTTCGAGATCGCCTTGCGGAAGCGAGCGGCGATCGGGTCGACCGGCGCGGAAGAGATCGAGTTTCTGGTGACGCTCAATAAGGGTTTTGATCCGTTGCCGCTGTCGCGGGTCGCATCTGGCGGAGAACTGAGCCGGGTGATGCTGGCGCTCAAGACCATCTTGGCAAAGCTGGATCGGACCCCAACGTTGATCTTCGACGAAATCGACGCCGGCATCGGTGGTATCGTCGGTCAGCAAGTTGCCGAACGCCTGAAACAAGTCGCCGACCACCATCAGGTATTCGTGATCACTCACCTGCCACAGATCGCCGCATTAGCCGATCACCATCTGCTCGTGACCAAAGAATCGAAGGGGCGCAAGACAGCCACACGAGTGGCGGAGCTGGATGGTGACGACCGGGTTCGTGACCTGGCTCGCATGTTGGGTGGAGATCCCGAGCGGGAGGCCTCCCTCGATCACGCTCGCGCTTTGTTGGAACCGAGCAGCAGAGCAACTCGGGCAGCTCACTAGTCCCGAGCGGCCATCTTCGCTAGCGGAAGATCGCCCGGTAGACGCGGAGCGATACCTCCCAGACGTTCTCCAAGGGAACGATGCCGTCGCTGGCGCTCAGCGTTTTGCGGTGGCGTAACTCTACCTCAACCGGCATACCGTCCGCGGCCACCCGTGCCCAGTCGGCGGCGGAATAGCGAAGGGCGAAACCCAATGTGCGGGCCGTGTATTCGGTGCCTTCCTCCACGAGTGTGGCTGGGAAAGCGGCGTCTGGAGGCGCGGCGCCCACGAGGGTGACGGCGTCACGCTCGTGCTGGATCACCGTGTACATCCCCGACAAGGTCAGGTGCCGCGTGATGTTGAGGCGTGGCACGATGGCTAGGGTCAGGACATCCCCCGGGTCCCAAAGCACGCTTGCCGGGTAGCCGCCCGGCCGGAGTGGTGATTCGCCAGGATAGATGCGGCGCCGCAGAGCACCTTCCATCTGCATGTTGTAGGCTCCGAACAACGAGAGCCAAAGGCGGCGGCCGAACCCGAGATCCAGGGTGGAGCGTAACTCGAGGTCAGCCTGTCCATCAGCGGTGCCCGCATCCGCGATACCATCGGGTTCGGGGGGGTCGCCGGTGGCGAACCGCCAGAGCGCATCCAGCCTGGCCCGCACTGGGATGACCGGCCCTGATCGACCGTCGCGCTGCCGGAAGGTGTTGAGCGGTTGCAGGCTGATCCCGACTTCGATGTCGCCGAACTTGACGCCGGTCGCGCGAGCCGCCGGGTTCTCGTAGCCAAGCAGAGAAGTCAGAATCACAGCCGAATCCGCGGGAATCGGCTGCGATAGCGACAGATCTGGCAGATCGATCGCCAGATCCTCGAATCCCAACTGCAACTCTTGATAGAGGCCGGTCAGCTGTCGGCCGGCGGTAGCTGAATCGGTCGGCAGGTACTCGAGATCACGAAGGCCCGTGAGACCGGCCTCCATGTTTCGAGCGTCGGTGAGTAGCGCCATGGCTTGTTGCTGAACGTCCGGCGCCAGCGTGTCGGCGGCGATGATCGATTCGAGCGCCGCGATCCCACTGCTCACTCCTGCGAAGAAGGCATCGGGGTTGCCAGCGAACGCGAAGCTCCCGGGCCCGGCGTTCGCCACCAGGGAATCGAGAACGGTCCCGATGAACGACTCCCCCTTCACGATCGGTACGACAGCGAAGGCGGCGAACCAGCTGGTAGCTCCGAATGTGAGCTTGATGGGCACTTGGGTTCGCTCGAACAGCACATCATACCGCAGCACGCCCAGGTGGCTGGCTGGCGGGGTACCAAGATTGAGTGAGGAAAAGACACCCGGCAGCTGTGCGTCGAGCGTATCCAGAGCCGGCACGAGCCGCGCATCGAGGGCAAGGGCCCAAACGTCTCGTAGCTTCTCCTCGGAGCCCGACCGGAAACGGCCAGCGACGGACAGGTTCTGGCCGGATATTTCCATTTCCAGCGATCCGCGCCTGGGCATCCGCGCATCCAACCACTGGGCGGTTGCTGGCCCGGCGCCGACGAACAAAAAGGTCAGCGCCAGAAGGTACGCGGGCAGCCTCATGTGTGACTAACGCACCGGACTTGGGAGAACTGCGAAGGCATTTGCGCCTCGTATCGGGTTGTCTGACAGCCTTTGGCTCGCCGACCCGCAGAGCCGGGCGATAATATGTGCCGCCGCCGCCGCGCGGGACAGGCAGCGGGCAAAATTGACAGGGCGTGGCCGACGCCTACTTTCGTAGGATGAGTCAAAAATAGGCGCCGTAGCCAAGCGGACTAAGGCGGGGGCCTGCAAAGCCCCTATTCGTGGGTTCGAATCCCACCGGCGCCTCCTACGTTGGGGTGCCCGGCCCGGTAGGGGGCCGGCTGGCAGCTGGGGCACCAAGGCTCGGAACTTGCTCTGGAGTCGAATTATCGCCATTTTGTTAAATGCCCGACGAGTGTCCCGAGGCTATCGCGCTGCGGCGCCGCCCATCCCCTGCTGGCTTGAGTGCCGCCGCGGGATCACCATGCTTGAACTAGCCATGGTGATGCTGGTCATCGCTATCATACTGGGTCTCAGTCTGCCGCTGGCCTCTTCGCTGGCGGGCCGGTTCAGGATTGGCAGCGCCCGTGACGCGTTTGTGAACACCCATGCGCGTGCCCGAGCGGCGGCGGTTCAGTATGGACGCGAAGGGCGACTGCATATCCGGGGAGACCTGGGCCATTTCTGGGTCGAGGTCGATACAGGGGTCGCCGGCGCGAGAGTCCCGGATACGATCGGCAGAGTGGTGAACATCAACCGGGAGTACGCCGGCGTCATGATGTACTCGCCGCGCCAGATACTCTGCTTCGATTCGCGCGGTCTGGCGTACGAAAGCGGAGTTTGCGAGCCGCACGATGCGACGGTGATATTTTCTCGATTGGATCGCGCGGACACCGTTCAGCTGTCGATAGGCGGAACGGTGGTCCGGCGGTGAGGGCTCGAATGAGAAAAGTCCAGACACAGTCCGGCTTCACGCTGACCGAACTGCTGATCTCGGTGGTGATCATCGCGATCGGTGTGGTCGGCTTTGCCACGGCCGTGGGTCTGGCATCGACCGAGCTCTGGATGGGGCAGCGCGACACGGAAGTCGCGATGCTGATTGTGGATCAAGCCGAGCGAATCAAAGCCCTACCGTACAATTCTGTGCAGCCGGGGTTGCGGGTGGAGGGTAATTACCAACTGGCTTGGCAGGTCCACGGTACGAATCCGAAGCGAGTCGTTCTGGTGGCGGTGTTCGAAAACCGCCGTGGCAGGCAGTTGGCCGACACGATAGTCATATTGAAGCAGAGATGAAGTCTCCTCACCCGGGCCCACCTCGCGGGTTCACGCTCGTCGAGGTTCTCGTCGCGATGGCCCTGACGGGGATTGTGGTTGCCGGAACCCTTCAGGCTCTTTCAGCACAGAAGAAGTTCTATGCGCGCCAGGCTCGGATCCTGGACGCGCGCCATGCTTTGCGCGCCTCGGCAACCATTCTCACAGCCGAACTACGGGAGACGAGCTCGCCCGGCCAGGACCTCTACGCGATCGCCCCGGACAGTGTCGCATTACGGTCGACGCTCGGCTTCGGCATCGTCTGCAACGTCGTGGGTAGCTCGCTACAACTGACCCATGTATCCGGCCACTTCCGTTCAGAAGCTGGGGACAGCGTCTTGGTTTTCGTCGAGAACTCGGTGAGCGATTGGGACGATGTCTGGCGTGTGCTTCCGGTGACGGGGTTGTCCATGTCCGGTCCCAACTGCCCAGCCGGAATCGCCGCCGAGCGGGTGGTTTCGGTTACCGGGAATGTCAGCGGTATCTGGACCGGGGCGCCGGTCCGTCTTTTCCGACCCTACGTCTACGGGCTGTTCGAAATGGACGGACGCTGGTGGCTGGGTCGCCGAAATCGCACCGCTGGCTTCACCTATGTCCCGGTTGCTGGACCGCTCGCGCCGCGAACACAAAACGGTTTGCGGCTCACTTACTTCCGCCAGAACGGAACGACCACACTCAACGGGCTCGAAGTCGTTCGCGTCAACGTGTCGGTACGAGCGCCGACCTATAAAACGCTCGATGATCCGGATTATCGGGATCTGAGCACGAGCGTCTTCTTGCGAAACAATGGCTGACAGGCGTGGCATTCGCGGCTTGACACCTGCCCGACTACGGGATCGCGGAGGCTTCGCGCTCGCCCTAGCCGTCTTCGCTCTGGTGCTACTGGCCGCGGTTGTTGCCGGCGGATACTTCTCGGCTTCGCAGGAGTTCCAGATCGGGCGCGGAATGCGGAGCCTCGCTTCCGGCTTCTACGCGAGCGAAGCAGGGATTCGCGAGGTCGTCAATACTTGGGATCCCCTCGTCGCGGGCAACCTGCAGCCGTCGGAAAGCTTGTTGGTCGGGCCAGTGACCCTGGAGGGCGGGGGCGGCTATACGGCCAAGGTGATGAGATTCGGCAGCAACACCGACTCCATGAAGCGGTATTTCTACATCGAAACGTCAGGCCGGCCGCCTGGGCGGACTCTTGGCGAACGCCGCCAGGCCGCCGTCGCGCGGGCTCGCTATCCGCGCCTTTGCTGCGATGCAGCGGCCAAGGTTGCGACCAGCGTCGAGTCGGGTGGCGGGTCTGCGACGATCCTCGATGGCTTCAACACCACACCAACGAGCTGGCCAGCCTCCGCCTGCGCGGGAATGCCGGCTGGCAACGCGCCCGGTGTCATCGTTGTGCGTGCGGACAGTGTCGAGCGTCCCAACCGGGTCAAAGGGGATCCGGTCAACATCGCGGTGGATTCAGCGCTCACCGCGGCCAATGTCTTCGACTTCACCGACATATCCTATGCTGAGCTGGTGGCGCTGGCCGACCATACGTTCTCGAGCTTGAACTTCGGTAATTCAGTCCCCAGCCTCGACGCCAATGGCCGTTGTGACCGGACTAAACCGCTCAATTGGGGGGCACCCGACAGTCCCGGGCACCCCTGTTTCAACTACTTCCCGATCATTCATGTCAGCGGTGATCTCCACCTCAACGGCTCCGGCCGCGCCCAGGGGATTCTCGTCGTCGGTGGCGACCTCCTAATCACGGGTCCGTTCGATTTCTACGGGATCCTGCTGGTCGGTGACGACTTGAAGATCTCGGGGCCGACCCAGGTGTATGGTGGCGCCATGGTGGTCGGCGACGCCGTCTTCACTGGCGTGAATTCGACAGTTCGCCTCAGCCGCTGTGCAGTCCGCAGGGCCGAGCGGCTGTCAAACCTCACGCGCCCCCGCATCCTCTCGCGGCGCGGCTGGGTCGAGCTGTTCTAAGTTGGCCTGCAAGACCCCGACAACCCGCACGTTCCTCCGCAGGCGCTGCGGGTCGACGCGGCTATCTTCTTAGATGGGCTGTTGGAGGGCGGAGGCGCTTCTCCGCCTTTCGGGGATAAGCGCAAAAAAAGAACGGAGCCCCTGAGTCGCCCTCCCCCGCCGTTTTCCCTGTCCGGCTAAGACGCTCGAGACTCCGTCCTTCGGCGGGGAATAAAGCAAGGCACGTTCCAGAAGAGGCTCCATACCCCTAAGGTGTTTTCTGATAATAGGTTATGTTTTTTGGAGCCGGAGCCCGCACACCGCGATTCTGAAAACTTTTTTCATACTTCCGGCAAATATTTCCGGATGGGGCGGCCTGCCGCACTCGGTTGGCGTCGCAACCCCCTGGCGGGGTGTCTGGGGAGCCAGACCGCAGCGTAGCCACTTCGCGGAGGGAACTACCCCCGGGGCTGGATACTAGTAAGTTATAGCGGCTCACGCGACAGCGAACTCAGGCGGATTTCGGGACAAAACCCCGGCTGGAAGCTGCGGAATCGGCAGCTTTTCCGGGAGGAGAACAGGCGGTCCACGGTGAACAAGAAACTGACCCTTGCAGTGGGTGTGGCTCTGGTACTTGTGGTCTTTGGCTATTTTGCTTTTGGCGGTCTAGGCCGAAGCTTGGTGTATTTCTGGACGCCAACGGAGCTTCTGGCCGAGGGGGACGCGGCCTACGGGACTTCGGTACGGCTTGGCGGCATGGTAGTACCGGGCAGCGTGCGTTGGAACTCGGAGACACGCGAGCTGAAATTCCAGTTGGCCGATGAGGGCGGAACGATCGAGGTCGAGAACGCGGGGGTTCCACCGCAGATGTTTCTCGAGGCGGCACAACGGACGGAGCCGATCGGTGCGGTGGTCGAGGGTTCACTGACCCGGGACGGGGTGTTTCGGGCGACGAACCTGATGGTAAAGCACTCTGAGGAATACCGGGCACCGCAGCACGAGCAGGGCCGCGAGGAGTATTACCGCGGTCTATTCCGAGAGCAAGGAGCGACGAGCGGGACATGAATAATACAATCGGATATTTCTCCATCATCGCTGCATTGCTGTTGTCGGCAGGGGGAGCGGTGGTGGCGTTCAGTGCATTGAGGAGAGGTAGTGCGACGGCTGCGGCGTTTGGTCGCCGTGCCGCCTACGGGGTATTTGGGCTGGCGACGCTGTCGACTCTGACGATGGTCTTCGCGCTGGTCACGCACGACTTCAGCGTGGGCTACGTTGCGCAAGTCGGGAGTCGATCGACACCGCTGTTCTACACGGTCATCTCTCTCTGGTCCTCCCTCGATGGCTCGATTCTTTTCTGGGGCTGGATCATCGCGGGCTACACGGCAGCCGTCGTTTACGTGCACCGGGCACGCTATCGGGACTTGATGCCGGCGGTGACCGGAACCTTGCTGGTGGTGAATGCCTTCTTCTGGCTTCTGTTGGCCTGGCCGGCGAACCCGTTCACGCAAGTTTTCCCGGTGCCGGCTGACGGTCCGGGTCCGAACCCGTTGCTGCAGAACCACCCCTTCATGGGACTGCATCCACCGCTGCTTTACCTCGGTTATGTGGGTCTGGCGGTGCCGTTCGCATTCGGCATCGCGGCGCTGGTGACCGGCAAGGTGGGCGGTGATTGGATCCGTGCGGTGCGACGCTGGACGATGGCGCCGTGGATCTTCTTGACGACCGGCATCGTCGCTGGCGCCTGGTGGAGCTACGAGGTTCTGGGTTGGGGTGGCTACTGGGCCTGGGACCCGGTAGAGAACGCCAGCTTCCTGCCCTGGCTGACGGCGACGGCTTTCCTGCACTCGATCATGGTGCAGGAGCGGCGGCAGACGCTGAAGACCTGGAACATCTTGCTGGTCATCGCCACTTTCTTGCTGACCC
The DNA here is from genome assembly GCA_041617795.1 of Gemmatimonadota bacterium. GTDB lineage: Bacteria > Gemmatimonadota > Gemmatimonadetes > Palauibacterales > KS3-K002 > JBFJOD01. The sequence goes on from JBFJOD010000007.1 coordinate 26,420, forward strand.
TGTTTGGCACGTTTCTCACGCGCTCGGGCATCCTCGCCAGCGTCCACGCCTTCACCGAAGGGCTGATCGGGCCGTTCTTCCTCGGCTTCATCACGCTGACGCTGATCGTATCGCTGGCGCTGGTCGCCTGGCGTAGCGACCTGCTGAAGAGTGAGCCGGCGCTGGATTCAGTCGCGTCGCGCGAGACCGTTTTCTTACTCAACAACCTGCTGTTCGTGGCGTTCACGTTCACGGTTCTGTTGGGGACGGTGTATCCGTTGATCGCCGAAGCGGTCCGCGGTGTGAAGGTTAGTGTCGGCGCACCGTACTTCAACCGCATGAGCGTGCCCATCGCGCTTGGCCTGGTACTGCTGGTCGGAGTCGGACCGGCATTGCCCTGGCGCCGCGGGTCGCCCGAACTCCTGCTCAAGAAGTTCATCTGGCCGGGTGCGATCGCGCTGATCGCCGGGGTCGTGTTTTGGCTGGCGGGCGCTACCCACTTTACGACGTGGCTGACTCTGGTGCTCTCGGTGTTCTCGGTCGGCCTGATCTGGGGTGAATTTTGGCGCCCGGCGCAGGCGCGTCGCACAGCGCACGGCGAGAACCTCGGAGCGGCTTTTCTGAACTTGATGGGCAAGAACCGCCGGCGATACGGGGGTTATGTCGTTCATCTCGGAATCGTGGTCATGGCCGTCGGCATCGCTCTGTCGTCCACATACCGGCGGGAACGCGAGACGACTTTGGCTGTCGGCGAAGCGATCGCGTTCTCGGGTTATGACATTCGCCTGGACTCTATATACGCTGGCCGGGAGCCGCAGCGGGATTTCGTCGAGGCTGCTTTCAGCATCGCCAACGGCGGAGAGCGGTTAGCGGTCTTGCGCCCGCGACTCAACTACTACCCGATGTCCGATTCACCGATCGGTACGCCGCACGTTCGCACGCGGCCGACCGAGGATCTGTATTTAAGTCTATCGGCTTATGCGCGTGACGGGTCAACGGCGACGGTAAACGTCATCGTCAACCCGATGGTCGTCTGGATCTGGATCGGCGGAGGAATCATCGCGCTCGGTGCGCTGTTCGCCATCTCGACCATGGGGTTCAGCGCAGAACGCAGTGAGCAAAGGGAGGCGGCACGCGGATCCGTGGTGGAGCCCGTGAAAGCCGGCGTTGGAGGTGCTGACTAGATGAGCTGGAAGAAACTACTGATCCCCGCAAGCGCGCTGCCGATAATCGCGCTGCTGGGATATGGGCTGACCCGCGATCCAAACAAGATCGAGTCACCGCTGCCAGGTCGCGCGGCGTTCGATTTCGTTTCGGAGACGCTTGAGGGCGACACACTGGGTTTGGCGGATCTAAACGGTAAGGTGGTCGTACTGAATTTTTGGGCCTCGTGGTGCGTGGCTTGCATCGAAGAGCACCGCTACTTCATCGAGGCGGAGCGCTACTACGCCGATCAGGATTTTCAGCTACTGGGTGTCGTATACCAGGACACGCCCGAGAACGCCAGGCAATGGATGCGGCGCCGGGGTGGAAACTGGCCAAGCCTGATCGATCCGAACGCGCGGATCGCTATCGACTACGGGGTCTACGGAGTACCCGAAACTTATTTCATCGACCGTGAGGGTCGGATCGCGTTCAAGCAGATCGGCCCGGTCAGCCGGACCTTGCTCAAGCAGCTGGTTGATTCACTGCTTGTTTTGCCGGCGGGAGTTGAACTGACCGGAGCAGACGCTATACCGAGCGGCCGCAGCGCCGGCCATGTCCGCGGCGGGGTGGAGGACGCGGCCGCCAGGGTGGGGAGCCAACCGTGATGCGGAAACTGAGCTTTGCCGGCCTGGCGCTGCTAGGTCTCGTCTTTCTCGGCATGCCCACGTTGGCGTTCGCTTCGCCGCCGAGTGCTCAGGAAGCGGGAGCGGTACAGGAAGAGGAACTGGATCCGGCGCTGGAGGCACAGGTTCGGGTGCTGGCTGCAAAACTGCGCTGCCCTACTTGTCGCGCCCTTTCGGTGCTCGACTCGCCTTCCGGGATGGCGCAGGAGATGCGCGGGTTGATTCGCGAGCAGTTGCGCTCCGGCAAGACAGCGGCCGAGGTCGAAGCCTACTTTGTCGAGCGCTACGGCGAGTGGATCCTCCTGCAACCGAAGGCGGAAGGTTTTAACTGGACGGTCTGGCTGCTTCCCGTGATCCTGTTGTTGGGCGGTCTGGCATTCGTCTTCTTGACGGCACGCCGTTGGGTCAGACAAGGACAGTCCGCGGGTGCGGTGATTGTCGAAGGCGGACAGGAAAGGGAGAGCTAAAGCGTGGGCTTGACTGAGATACTGCTGGTCGTCGCCGTGGGTGGCGGAATCGTCGCTGTCTTGCTGGCGACCTTCAAGGGAGCTGCCGGCGAAGTGGAGACCGACGAGGCCGACATGGCGGCCGTTACGCCGCAAGCTGCGAGCCGGCCGGATCTGTTGGAGTTGGAGGAGCGCCAGCGGGTGTTGACGCGCTCGATCGAAGAGATCGAGGCCGACCACGAAGCGGGCAACCTCACGGAGTCCGACTACGCATCCTTGAAGCAGCGATACGCTGCTGAGCTGGCGTCATTAGGGAAACAGCTTGGCGCGGCCGAGATCTCAAGGGCTGCGGCGCCGGCGCAGCGCCCGATCCCGGCAGCCGCCGGCCCGCGCTGGTCGTCGATCGTTGGCTGGGCGGGTGGCACCGTGGGGTTCATCGCGCTGGCCTGGCTGGTGATGTCGACAGCACTCCGTCCCCGCGTCGGGGACGACTCGATCACGGGCTCGCTTCCGGGTCAGGATGCGGCAGCTGGCGCGATCGCCGACGTGGACATGGAACAGATGGCGGCGTTGCAGCGGCGGCTGAGTGAGAACCCAAACGACGTGGAAGCTCTGAACGAGCTTGGCCACATGTACCTCACGCTGCAGCAATACCCGGCTCTGGCGGAAGTGACGCGGCGCGCGCTGGAGGCAAAGCCGGACGATCCGGAGGCACTGACGCACCTGGGTATGTTGTTGTTCTCCACGGAACATCCGGAGGGTGTGGTCGCGGCTTTCGACCGGGCGCTGGAGATCGACCCGGACTTCACCGAAGCACTGCAGTTCAAGGGGATGGTCTCCTTCATGCGGCAAGACTATGCGACCGCGGTCACGGCGTGGGAGCGGTACTTGGAAGTCATTCCGGGCGACCAGGCACCACCGCGCATCAAAGCGATGCTGGAGATGGCACGGGCGAACGCCGGGACAGCAGGCGAAACGGTCGGACAGTAAGTGGGGATTAGGGGGAGGTTGGCTTGAAGAAGATTCTGGCTATCGGCGTTGGCGTGCTGTTGCTACTCCAAGTGGAGACAGCATACTCTCAACGCTTAGGCGGTGACTTCGGCGGCGGTGGCCAATTTTGGGTGCTTTATATCGATCCCGGTATCGACGTCGATCGTAGCTTTGGCCGAGACGTCGGCGGTGTCACTGCGATCGGCGGTCGCGGTTTCCTGCAGACCCGTCGGGTTCGGTTGGGCGGTGGCGGTTTTGGGGGCAGCTTTAGCGATGAGGGTCTGAACGAAGACGGCAATCGTGTGCAGGGAGGTTTATCGGCCGCCGGTTTCACGGCAGAGTACCTGGCAGTCCAGCAGGATCTGGAGGTCGCTGTCGGTGCTCTGATGGGGGGCGGCGTCTTGTCGTTGGAAGAACGTCTCAGCGTCAGCGGCGATGTCGAGGAGTTGCGACGGCGACGCGACGCGATCTTCGTCGCCTATCCGTGGGTGCGGCTGGGCTACAACCCGGCCCCATTCGTAAACGTCGGTCTTCAACTGGGCTACTTCGTCGGCACCGAGGACGTTGGCGGCTTCGCCATCGGTCTCGAGGTCGGTGTCGGCCTGATCCCTTAAGACACTCGCCCGAGTGGCTCGTTCCCCCGAGCCGCGCCTACTGCCCACGGAACCTTTCAGCGGCTCGTCTGGTTTAACTAGGTGACGGGGCAGACGCGCCTGATGGCAGCGCGTAAGGTAGAATTACTTTCCTTTTCTCCCGGGCCTTACGCGACGTTTCGCCCCGTCTCTTCTTTTTCGTGCAATTTCCCACAAATCGACAGGCTCGAGCCGAAGTGGACGTTGGCGGATCCAACTGCGATATTAGGTGTCGCCTGCCGCGTGTCTCCCGCAAGCCGATTCCCGCTCGTCTTTGACCGCAATAGCGGCTCGTTGCAGACGTGCCAACGATATTGGAACGGTGGGGGCACCTAAATGTGGGGAGGGGAGTAATGGCAAACGTGTTCGGCCGCATTGTTATTTTCTTGCTCGGCGCTCTGGTCGGCTACTGTTCCGGCTTCAAGGACGCTCAAGTCCATGACGTGATGGTATTCGAGCGAGTCGTCCGGCGCGTCGAGAATTTCGGCGAGCGCACGGTAGGTGATCGCAGCCGCGAAGTCGAGGAGGCGGCGGAAGGGGTCGGGAAGTAGCTGACAGTTTCTTTAACTCAAGCTGATTCCAACAACGCCACGTGGCCAAGGCCGCCGGCCGCGCAGATACTGATTAGTGCCAGGCCACCCTTTTCCCGAAGTTGCTTCACGCTCTGAGAGAGGATGCGCGCGCCCGTGGCCCCGAAGGGATGGCCCAGGGCCACGCTACCGCCGTTCGGATTGATCCGATCTTCCGGCACCTTACCCAGATCTGTCTCGACTCCGGCCCTGTCCCGCAGCCAGTCCCGGCTGTTGAGGGCAGCGACCGTGGTCAACACTTGAGCCGCAAAAGCTTCGTGTATCTCCCAGAGTCCGATATCCTGATACTTCAGCCCGCGCCGGGCCAGTAGGCGTGGGATGGCTAGGGCGGGTGCCATCAGCAGGCCGTCAGGCTGGATGTCGACGGCTGCCTCTTCCCAGTCGAGCAACCGTGCCCGGTAACTGACGCCGGTCAAGCGCTGGAGCCCACGAGCTGATCCCACCCAACAAGCGGCGGCACCGTCTGTGAGCGGCGAAGAGTTACCAGCCGTGAGCGTGCCGCGTCCGCTCTTGCGATCGAACGCTGGCGGCAGTGTCGCAAGTTTCTCCAACGATGTCTCGGGTCGCGGGATCGTGTCGCGCTCGGCGTCCGGGAAGGCGTCGGAGCTCATCACCAGGTCAGCGAAGAAGCCGCGGTCCCAAGCCGCGACTGCGTTGTTGTGGCTGGCCAGCGCAAAACGATCCTGGCTGTCGCGGTCGATTTGCCATTCCTTAGCAGTGATCTCCGCGTGATCGCCCATCGTCAGGCCCGTGGTACGTTCTTTGATCGACGGTGCCGAGAATTTGAGATGGCGCGCTCGAATCTGGCCTAACGTCTTGAGGGCGGCCGCCGGACCCTTGGCCTGGCCGAGCCGTCGCAGCGTGCGGCTCATGCCGCGCGAAAGCCCGACCTGTACCTGGCTCATCGATTCCGAGCCGCCACACAGCGCCAGATCGAACTGTCCGCTCTGGATCTGCGATGCGGCGTGTGTCGCAGCCGCGAGACTCGTCGCGCATTGCTGCACGACAGTCAGCGCTGGCACGCGGGGGTCGAGGCCGGAATCGAGCCACACCTCACGAGCTATGTGGCTGACGGAGAGAGTCGGAATCACGGTTCCCCAGACGATCGCGTCGGGTACAGAGCTGTGGCCCAGCGACTTGGTCGCCTCGAGAACGACAGGGACAGAGAGGGCGACGGCATCGAGGTGCGCTAGCGGTCCATCGATCTTCGCAAACGGTGTGCGCGGTCCCGAACATACATAGACTCCGGCGTTGCCGCTTCGACTTTCGTTGGCGCTCATCAACGACCTCCCAGGCTCGCCAGGGCGGCCAACACCGCCTCGGCAACGTGCTTCATGAATCCGTAGTCTAGCGTATCGGCGCGATCGGCTTCCGTATGGTAAAACGGGTTTCTAAGAAACGCCGTATCCGTGATCATCAGAGCCGGGTAACCGTTATCCCAGAACGAAGCGTTGTCACTCAAACGCGTCAGCGGCATCAACCAGCCGCGGAAGTGCGTGCGATAAGTCACGACGGTCAGCGCCGGAACGTGACGATTCGCGGAGTCCTCGAAGGCCCGCAACAGGCGCCGAGAGCGCCCGTCGCCCACGGCGGCCAGGAACGTTCCGGAATCCGGTACCTGTTTGAATACCAGCGGTGGAATCTGCTGGGCCCCGGAGCGTGAATCTGTGTAGCCAACCATTTCGAGAATTAGCGCTCCGCGATAGCGCCGACCTTCCCGGCGGGCGCGCTTGGCAAAACGAGCGCTTCCGACTCGATAAGTGCCGACGTGGTCCTGAGGCTCTTCCAAGTTAAAGGCGACGAAGTCGAGGGTACGTTGCACGTCCAGGTGCGCCGCCAGCCGCGCCACCTCGAGAAGCACGGCGATGCCGCTGGCGTTGTCGTCGGCGCCTGGTGAGGTCGGAACGGTGTCGAAATGGGCGCCGACCAAAACGCGGGGCAGGTCAGGAATAGGGCCGGGCAAAGTTCCGACGACATTGTTGTAGGTGGTGCCCCGCAGTGCAAACGCCTGGCGCTCGGTCATCAAGCCGGCGGCGGTGAGTCGGTCGGCGATGAGCGATTCCGCCGCGGCAAGGGCATCCGGCGAGCTGCGCGGGTTTCGTGGTCCCTCCAACTGGCGGACCGTATCCTCGAGCCGGCGCGCGTCAACCTGGGCGAGTAGAGCAGCCAGGCCGAGGACTTCTTGACTCATCGCCTCGGCCCCGTCACCGCGGGTGCTACTCGGCAATATAGGCGCGCTCGATGACTATCGGTTGGCGCGGGACTGCCTCGTGCATTCCGCGCTGCTCGGTCGGCACTTCAGCGATGGCGTCGACCACGTCCATCCCCTCGACGACGCGCCCGATGACCGCGTAGCCCCAGCCGCGCGAAGTCTCGGCTGTGAAATCGAGAAACGAGTTATCCACCAGATTGATGAAGAACTGGGCTTTAGCGCTGTGCGGGTCGGGCAGGCGTGCCATGGCCACAGTGCCGCGCGCGTTCTTGAGCCCGTTCTTGGCTTCGTTCGGCACCGGCGGACGCGGCGACTGTCGCTCAGCGAGATCGGCGGTGAAGCCGCCCGCCTGAATCATGAATCCCGGGCGAACGCGGTGGAAGGTGAGACCATTATAGAAGTCATTTTGAACGTGAGCGATGACGTTCTCGACCGATTTAGGGGCGCGGTCGCGATCCAGTTCCAGCACGATCCGTCCCATGCTGGTTTCGAGCACCAGGTTAGGCGTCATGTCCGCCAGGTCGGGCGGGAGCGGTGGCTGATCCGAAGCTGACTTCTCCTGGCTACCATCGTCGCCGCCCGAGCAGCCTGATTGGGCGAGGGCTAGGCCAAACAGCAGAATCCCGGCAATCGACAACTTCACGTCTACCTCCTTGGGGCTCCGTGGCGTCGCGAGCGCAGTCAGCGCGCCTGGCTTGTGCCGGAGGTCGCGCCGCCGTAATAGTCAACGTCTTTTAGGGTCCTGCTTAACATGACGAATCCGGCGTTGAAGCGCCATTGCTGGGCGCCACGTCCACCTCTACGAATCGTATTTGTGAGATGAACGGAACCGAGTTCGAGCCCTCCGTGCTTTCTTTGCTGCCACCGATCATCGCCATCGGACTCGCGGTTTGGACCCGACAGGTCTATGTGTCACTCGCCGCCGGAATCTGGCTGGGCTGGACGATCCTCAGCGGCTGGAACCCGCTGGCGGGATTGACCGGATCGATTGAAGGTACCGTCACGGTCGTCGGTTCGCCCGGCAACACGCGCATCCTGTTCTTCAGCCTGTTGATAGGATCGCTTGTGGTCTACGTCGAGGCATCCGGTGGTGTAGAGGGATTCGTGCGCTGGCTGGAGCGGCGACGCTTAGTGGGCAGCGAGCGCGGCGCCGGCGTCTTAGCCTGGCTCATCGGCATCTTCATCTTCATCGAATCGAACATCACGCTGCTGGTCGCCGGAGCCGTGTGCCGCCCGTTATTCGACCGTTATCGCGTGGCTCGAGAGAAGCTGGCGTATATCGCGGACTCGACTTCGGCGCCGATTTGCATTCTCATCCCATTCAATGCATGGGGCGCGCTGGTCCTGGGAATACTCGGCGGGTTGGGAGTAGCCGATCCGCTTCAGGTGTTCGTTCATTCGATCCCGCTCAACCTGTATGCGATCGCCGCGGTGCTGTTGGCCGGGTTCACTGCCTGGACCAAGTTCGATTTCGGGCCGATGAAACAGGCGCAAGCGCGGGCGGCTCAGGGGGTGGTCTTGAGCCCCGAGGGCGAGCTTACCGTCGATGAGGCTTTGTTCAAGGCGCGGTTGACCAAGGAGGTTCCAGCGCGTGCCGTCAACATGCTGCTCCCCATCGTTGTAATGGTCGTCACGATGCCCGTCGGTCTACTGATCACGGGTGATGGCGTATTGGGTCAAGGGTCGGGCTCGACGGCGGCACTTTGGGCGGTGATAGCCGGGAACGCTACGGCCTGGGTGTTGATGTTGGGGCAGCGCTTCGCCTCGATCGATGAGTTGGTGCGGTTGGGGCTGAAAGGGATCGAGGCGTTGCTGGGGTTGGTGCTGATTCTGTTGCTGGCGATCACGCTGGGTGACGTTTGTGTTCGCTTGGGTACCGGCCCCTACGTCGCCGAGCTGGTGCGTGGACTGGCCCAGCCGGCGCTGTTGGTGCCGGCAACATTCTTGGCGGCAGCGCTGATCGCATTCTCGACCGGGACCAGCTGGGGTACATTCGCGATCATGATCCCGATTGCAGTCCCCGCGGCACAGGCACTGGGTCTGCCTGCCGCGCCCTTCCTGGCCGCCTCTCTCTCCGGGGGCATCTTCGGTGACCACTCCAGCCCGATCAGCGACACGACTATCGTGGCGTCGTTGGCGTCGGCAACCGACGTGATCGATCACGTCCGTACCCAGCTACCCTATGCGATGCTGGCCGGGGGTGTGGCGATTCTCGGGTTCGCGGTGGTTGGCGCACTGATGTAGCGGCGCCTTCTATGGTGCGGCGAAAAGAGGTGCTAGCTTCGGGCCGGTCCGTGGTATCGCCGCGAGGATAACCTGCAAGAAGGCTGAAGCGAATGTCGGAATCTGAACTGGTCTACATGAACGGCGAGCTGCTGCCCTACGATGAGGCGCGGGTTCCGGTCGAGGATCGGGGGTTCAATTTCGCGGATGGCATTTATGAAGTCGTCCGGATCGTGGGCGGCAGGCCATTTCGCATCGAGTCTCACCTTGATCGTCTCGGCAATGGCGCCCGGTCCCTGGAGATCGAGCTTCCACTGACGCGGGATGGAATCAAGGAAGCGATACTCGACACGGCAAGAGCAAATGGTGTGACCGAAGGAACCGTCTACCTGCAGCTCACACGGGGTGTCGCACTGCGCAAGCACGATTTCCCAGTCGGTGTGCGAGCCACTCTCGTGATGTTAGCACGCCACTTCAGCGGACCTCCGCAAGAGTATCATGAAAAGGGTATCTCTGCTGTGACGGCGCCCGACCTGCGCTGGGGCTACTGTGAAATCAAGACGATCGGCTTGTTGCCAAACGTGATGGCGCACCATTACGCAAAATCGGAAGGTTGCTTTGAAGCTATACTCGTTCGTGATGGCAGGGTGACCGAAGGGACACACAGCAGCGCGTTCTGTGTGCGGGCCGGAACAGTCTATACGCACCCGATCGATAACATCCTCCCATCGATCACACGCAAGTTCCTTATCGAGGCTTACCGCAAAGAGGGAGTCGAGGTTCGCGAGATCGCGCTGCCGTTGGATGAATTTCACGCCGCCGACGAGGTGTTGCTGACGGGAACGACTACGGAGGTTGTGGCGGTAGTGCGTCTCGATGGCGCGACCGTCGGTGATGGGGTGCCGGGTAAACTAACCCGGCTGGGATTCGAACATTACCGCCGTGATCTAGAGCGGGTTCGGGCGGGAGAGGAGTTGTGATCAGCGACCCAACCGCTCTGTTCGTCTATCTTTCCTGTATCCTCGGCATCATCTTTTGGCTCAGCGGCCGCAAGCGATTACGGCCGCTTTTTCGAGTTACTCCGGCCAACATCTACGTCTATTTCATCCCCACCCTGTCTACCAGCGCGGGTATCACACCCATTGCGTCGCCAGCCTACGACTGGATGGTGCGCTATCTGCTGCCGCTCGCCTTGATGCTGCTCATGGTCACCGTGGACGTCCGCGCAATTGTTCGATTGGGCGGAACTGCGCTGGTGATGATGTTGGCCGGGACGACCGGCATCATTATTGGCGGGCCTCTAGCCTTACTGGCGCTGGGACACTGGCTGCCCGGGGATACCTGGATGGGTATGGCGGCGCTGGCTGGCAGCTGGATCGGCGGCACGGCGAACATGGTGGCCATCAAGGAGAGCGTCGGAACACCGGATAGCCTGATGGGACCGATCATCGTGGTCGACACGCTGGTGGGTTACACGTGGATGGGGATTCTCCTGCTGCTCAGCTCTTGGCAGGGTCGATTCGACAGCTTCGTCGGGGCGGACACCCGAGCGATCGAGGCCGTGAATCGACGCTTGTCCGAGTTGGGCAAGGCAAGGCGGCCCACGGAGGTCCGCGATCTGGCGATGGTTCTGGCGCTGGGTCTCGGGGGCGCCTACGCCTGTATCTGGGTCGGCGACCAGCTGCCGGCGCTGGGCGATCCGACCATCATCAGCCCGACGACCTGGACGGTCCTCCTCGTTACGACCCTGGGTCTGACCCTGTCGTTCACTCCGCTGGCGCGTCTGGAAGCGGTGGGGGCTTCACGGGTGGGCTATCTGGCGCTTTATTTGCTCTTGGCGGCGATCGGAGCCCAGGCGGACTTACGCAAGATCCTCGAGGTTCCCCTCTATCTTGGACTCGGCGCTCTGTGGATCGCGATCCATGTGGCCATTTTGTTCGGGGTCGCGCTGCTGATCCGCGCACCGCTGTTCTTTGTGGCGACCGGCAGCATGGCCAACGTGGGTGGCGCCGTGTCAGCACCGGTTGTAGCGTCGGTTTATCACCCGGCGCTCGCACCGGTCGGGTTATTGATGGGGGTCACCGGCTATATCGTGGGGATTTACGGGGGCATACTGGCGGCCTGGCTGCTCTCGCTAGTGGCCGCTGCCTGAGAAACGACGGTACGGAAACCTACATAACGAGACGAGGCACGCGATGGGACGAACCGAGCAACTGATTCAGGAAGTGGACCGCTGGAGCGCTCACAACTACCACCCCCTGCCAGTGGTTATCGAGCGTGGTGAAGGCTGTTGGGTGTGGGATGTCGAGGGTAACCGTTACCTGGACATGCTGAGCGCCTATTCTGCGGTCAACCAGGGTCATCGCCATCCGAAGATCATCGCGGCCCTGCTGGATCAGGCTCAGCGCCTGACGCTGACGTCACGGGCGTTCCACAACGATCTGATGGGGCCGTTTCTTCGCCAGGTCTGCGAGTTGGTGGGCTATCCGAAGGCGCTTCCGATGAACACCGGCGCCGAGGCGGTGGAGACGGCGATAAAAGCCGTGCGAAAGTGGGGGTACACCGTCAAAGGCGTAGGCGCGGACTCGGCGGAGATCATAGTCTGCGAGGAGAATTTCCACGGTCGGACCACGACGATTGTCGGGTTCTCGACCGAGCATCAGTACCGCCATGGCTTTGGCCCGTTCACGCCCGGTTTCAGGATGATCCCGTATGGCGATATCGAGGCGCTGCACGCCGCGATTACGCCAAACACGGTGGGCTTCCTGGTCGAGCCGATTCAGGGCGAGGGCGGAGTGATCGTCCCGCCGGACGGTTATCTGAAAGCGGCTGCGGAGCTGTGCCGGGAAGCTAACGTGAAGTTCATGGCCGATGAGATTCAGACCGGTCTCGGACGCACGGGCCGAATGCTGGCCTGCGAGTGGGAAGGCGTACGTCCGGATGTCGTGATGCTCGGCAAGGCACTGGGTGGTGGGGTTTATCCCGTCTCTGCCATGCTCGCAGACGAAGACGTCATGGACGTGTTCAAGCCGGGTGACCATGGGTCGACCTTCGGTGGGAACCCTCTGGGTGCTGCAGTGGGACGCGCCGCCCTCGACGTTCTGGTCGACGAGAAGCTTCCGCAGCGGGCTGTCGAGCTCGGTAACTGGTTCATGGACGAGCTACGGGCGATCGATTCACCGCATGTGGCTGAGGTTCGTGGGAAGGGCCTGATGATCGGGCTGGTCATCAAAGACTCTTCGGGGACGGCCAGGCCGTTCTGCGAGGCGATGATGGAACGGAACATCTTGGCCAAGGAGACGCACCAACAGGTTGTGAGGTTCGCGCCTCCGCTCGTCGTGCCACGGGAAGTGCTGGCGGAGGCGCTTGAAACGATTAGGGACGTGCTTCAGGCGCCGGTTGCCCAGCCGTCATAGGCGGCTGGCCGACGACCAGGCGGCCTTCGTCGTGCCAGCGAAGCGGCGCATCGGCGAGGATCATGATGTGCCCGGCCTGCACGTCTTCGAGCAACAGCCAACACGAGGTGGCCTGCCCGTTCCAAAAAGCGCGTTGACCGAAGATGTGGCCCTGAGCGCAACGCTGACGTCCGAAGAAGTCGCAGCGCGTGTAGGTGCCGCAAACCGGACACGCGACATCGATCGGATAGGGGCGGCGGACCGGCCAGAGCGCCGATTCCTGCCAGCGCAGTTCGGTTCTTACTTCGGGCAAGAACGTCCGGCCGACGGCCTCAGTGCTTTGGGCGAAAAGATCCATAAATGCAAGATAGCGCCGTGGAAGCGCCGAACGGAAGGCGTGCTGTTGCTGGCAACCTTCTTCGCCGCTGCCTGCGATGGCGGGCCGCCGCGTGTCGGGCCACCGCCGGTGATGCCTGCGGAAGCGGCGCGGCTGTCGACCTCAGAGGCAGTCGTCGAACCGCTGGCCGAAGGTCTGGAAGTCGTCTGGGGTTTGGCGGTGTCGCCAGACGGGCGGGTGTTTGTCAGCGAGCGGCCTGGCCGGATCCGGGTGATCGCAGCTGACGGCGGTCTGCGGGCGAGCCCTTGGGCGGTGATCGATGTCTGGGCCCACGGCGAGGCCGGCCTACTCGGTCTCACTCTCCACCCGGCGTTCCCCGACAGTCCATATGTCTACGTCGTCTACTCCTACCTGGACGCGGAAGCGGGAGCCGTCGACCGGGTAAGCCGGCTACGCGAGCAGGACGGGCGCGGGGTCGATGAGCGAGTCATCCTGTCGGGGATCCCAGCCGGGGCGCGCCACGCTGGGGGCGCTCTGGCGTTCGGGCCGGACGGCAAGTTGTATGTCGGAACCGGAGACACGACGGAGCCAAGACTAGCCCAGGATCTTTCATCGCTGGGTGGCAAGATCCTCAGGATAAACCCGGACGGCTCGGTGCCCGCCGACAACCCCTTCCCAGGATCTCCCGTTTACGCGCTCGGTCTCCGGAACGTGCAGGGTTTCGATTGGGAACCGCGAAGCGGCCGCCTTTACGCCACGGAGCACGGACCCAGCGGGGAATGGGCGCGCTTCGGTCGCGACGAAGTTAATATCATCGTGCCAGGCGCGAACTACGGTTGGCCCAAGGTGCTGGGAACGTCAGAGGTGCCGGATTACACCGATCCATGGCTCGAGTACCGGGACGCCGTGGCGCCAGCCGCTGCGGCTTTCTATGACGGGCCCATCCTCGCATGGCGCGGCGATCTGTTCTTTGGCACGCTGCGCGGCGAGCATCTGCATCGCGTAAGCTTGGCAGCGGACGGAAAGACTGCGAACTCGCTGGAGCGTCTCTGGCCCGACGTGTACGGCCGCATACGGGCGGTGGCGCGCGGTCCCGACGGGCACCTCTACTTTGGCACGAGCAATCGAGACGGGCGTGGCCACGCCCGGCCCGGCGATGACCACGTGTATCGGGTCGTCCCTCGGTCTACCGGCGAGGATTAGCGGCGTATGCCAGCGCTGCGGCCCGGCCTGCTCTACTTCGCCTACGGCTGCCACATGGACCCCGGCTTCCTCGCCAGCGTCGTGGGGGTCACGCTGGAACCCGGCTGGCCGGCCCGCCTGCCTGGCTGGCGGCTGGCATTCAACAAGGGCGGAGAGGGCGATTCCGGGGAGGACATGGTAGCGAACATCGAAGAGGCCCCGGCCTGCTGCACTCTGGGCGTGGTTTATCGTCTACCCCAACAAGCCTTGTCGGCTCTGGACGACTTCGAGGGCGTTCCGGTGCATTATCAGCGCGCCAGCGTCTGGTTGGAGCCGCTGGGTCGTCGGGCGCGGCAGGCCGCGCTGGCGTATCGGGCCCAGCCACGCTGGATCGTCAAGGACGGATCTCCCAATCCGCGTTACCTGGAGCTGCTGGTCCGTGGCGCACGCCAGCATGGCTTGTCGGAGGACTACGTCGCCTGGCTGGAAGGGCGGGCAAAGGGCGAAGGAGAGAAGTGCTATCCGCTCTAGCGCTGCTAAGGTCAGCGCCACGGGTCCGAGCTTACTCGAAGATCCGGCGGAACTCGATGTCTTCGGCGGCCAACACGAGAGCCGTGGCCGGCAGGCCGCTAGTCTGTTCGAGTAATTCTGCGTAGTAGCCGGCGTATTCTTCCAGCGTCTCGTCCTCGCCCGGTGGCCGCATGCCAAGGAATACGAGATCGACGTCCTTTGATGAAGCTCGGATCACCGAGAAGGTGTCACGACCCTGTCGAACAAGAACCTCCGGCTCCGCTCGCAGCCTCCCCTCGGTGATCAGGTTCTCGAGGCGAAGACGTCCAGGTGCCTGATCACTGCTCTCATCGACGATCGTCTTGATCGTCAAACCGGAACCGTACCACTCCGGGCTTGCCTGTAGCAGATAACCCAAGGCCAGTGACAAGGCCGCGTTATCGCGTTCACCGCCCCACCAGACATCGATTTGCCGGATCTTTCGCTCGGGTGGCATGATGTCGGCCTCACGGACGATGACGAGGTTGCGCTCCAGTCGATGAGCGAGCCGGATCAGCCGGGCGAAGCCGATCATGTTTTCGGGACGCTCGGTCTCTCCCAGCAAGATGGTGTTAGGAAAGAGGGGGCCGACTCCGCTGGCTTGAACCAGCGACTCGGCACCCTGGAAGACGTCGTTGGCGATATGAACATCCACCAGCGCCGGTACTTGGCGCTTGCGCAGGTAGTCGGCAATGGTCGCTTCTACCTGTTGCGTGCGGCCGCTGACCGCCGACGCCTCGGGAACGATGGTAGCAACGGTCAGGAAGCCGCTTCCGTGTGTCAGGGCGTCGGCCAACTCAATCAGGTACCAGCGCGTAGTCGGCGAGCCGCTGAGCACCAGGATGTAGGGTCTCCAGGTGCGGGCGACGGGCTTCGACGCGGCCAGGCGGTAGATCGCGAAACGGGCGAGGAGCGTGAGGATGCCGTGGCGCATGTCGCCCCAATAGGCACGCATCTGTCGCCGCTGCATGTAATAGAAGACGCCGATGGAGACGAAGGCGGCCAGGAACGTGGCTCCGGCGTTGATCATGAACATCGTGGCGAAGCAGCCGAAGGCGCCGAGCATCGAAGCCCACCACGGGGTCCGGAACTGAGGACGCCAGGATGGGCTGCCGATCAGCCCCTCGAGCCCCGCCGAGATATTGAGGAAGCCGTACGAGGTGAGGAAGAACATCGAGAGGACCGGGGCGATTACGTTGAGGCTGCCGGCGACGATCCCGATCAGGGCGACGGCGAACGCGATCGCCGTGGCGATGCGGGGTTCGTCGGCCGGCCCGAAGCCGCGGCCCAGGAACAGCGGCACCACCCGGTCGCGAGCCAGCGCCTGCAGCGTCCGCGGCGCACCGAGCAAGGCGCCCATGGCGCTAGAAAGCGTCGCCCCCCAAACGCCGATCAGGATGGCGTCACCCCATAGAGCGACCCGTCTCATCACCAGCGGGTCCGTCAGCAGGACGTCTTCCGGTACCGTCATGGACATTACCACGGGGATCGCCAGGTACACGGCGTAGCCGACGACAACAGCTGAGAGCGTGCCGAGTGGCAGGGCGCGGCCGGGGTTCTTCAGGTCGCCTGACAGCGCGAGGCCAGCCTCGATCCCGGTGACGGCGGGGAAGAAGACGGCGAAGACCTTCCAGAACGATTGCTTGGCCGGTACTGTCGCCACGGTCTCGAGGCCTTCCGCCGGCGCGCCGCCCGCGAAGAAGGAGACGAGTGAAATGGCGATGGCCGCCATGATGAAGAACTGCGTCTTGAGGGCGAGGTCGGCCGACTTATAGGCAACGGCGGCGAGTACGACGAGCGTCACAACTCCAACGACGGTTGTTGGCAGCGCCGGGAAGGTGTTGTTGACCGACTCGGAGAAGCCGACGGTATAGAAAGCGATCCCCAGCGCCTGGGCGAAGAAGAGCGGCACGCCGATCGCCGCCCCTGCCTCCACGCCCAACGAACGAGAGATCATGTAGTAGGCGCCACCGGCACCTACTCGCATGTTGGTGGCGGTTGCCGCGATCGATAGACCGGTCAGGAATGTGATTGAGCTGGCCAGCGTGACGATGACGAGGGTTAGGAAGAGGCCGCTATTTCCCAGCACCCACCCCAACCTCAGGTACATGATGACCCCGAGTATCGTCAGGATGCTCGGGGTGAAGACCCCCTTGAACCAGCCAAAGCCGACCGCTTCGGCCTGTGGTGAGTTGGTGGCCTTATTGTTCATCGCTGCCGCAGGCGCGCCGCTCCGAAGCTTTCACACATGTGCAGCTACGATCGACCCAGGGCTTTGGCTTCCTCGCGGATTCTTTCCCAAGCACGCCTGACATGTGCCTCGTTTGTGCGGATGTTACCGATCGCCAGGCGGAGTACATAACGGCCCTTCAGGCGCGTATGCGAAAGGTAGAGCTGCCCGCTCGCGTTGAGTCGGCCAAGCAGTGCCTCATTGAAGCTGTCCAGATCCGCATCCGATTGGGCCGGTGTGCTCGGTTGTAAACTTCGCGGGCGCGCTCGAAAACAGACCACGCTGAGCGGTGTGGGCGCCATCCGCTCGAACTCCGGATGGTCGTCCACCCAGCCGGCGAAAAGTTGGGCGAGACGGATGTGTTCCGCCAGTCGCTCGGCGATACCCTGCGAGCCGAAACTGCGCAGGACCATCCAGAGCTTGAGGGCGCGGAATCGGCGACCGAGCGATACGCCCCAGTCCATGTAGTTCCTGATGTCGCCATCCAACTGAGTCTTCAGGTACTCCGGCACCAGGCTGAATGCGCCGGTCAGTTTATCGGGACGGGTCGTGTAGAGCACGCTGCAGTCTATCGGTGTGAACAACCACTTATGGGGATTGATCACCAAGGATGTCGCTGACGCGCAGCCATCGAGGACATGACGATATTCGGGTATGATCGCGGCGGCACCGGCGTAAGCCGCATCTACATGGAGCCAGAGGTCCTCTCGCTCGCACACCGCAGCTATCTCTCGGACCGGATCGATGCTGGTGGTGGAGGTCGTGCCGACAGTCGCGGCGACACAGAAGGGTCTGTATCCAGCGGAACGGTCCTCGGTTATCGCCGCCTGAAGTTGTGCGGCGTCGAGGCGGAACTCGTCGTCCGTTGGGATCTTGCGGACGCCGCGCATTCCCAGGCCCAAGGTGAGTGCGGCCTTTTCAACCGAGGAATGAGCTTGCTCCGAGGTGTAGAGGCGGAGCAAGGGAAGATCGGTGCGGCCGGCCATTCCCAGTTCGCGAATCTCGAGGTCAGCCAAAGCGTGGCGAGCCGCGGCGATGGCGCAAAGAGTAGAGACCGACGCGGTGTCCATGATGACGCCGGCAAAGGCCTCGGGTAAGCCAATCAGTTGCCGCAGCCAATCGACCGCCACTTCCTCGAGTTCCGTGGCGGCGGGTGAAGTCTGCCACAGCATGCCATTCACGTTGAGAGCGGCTGACAGGAGTTCGCCGAGGATTCCCGGTATCGAGCCCGTGATGCTGTAGTAAGCGAAGAAATTCGGGTGGTTCCAATGTGTAATGCCGGGGACAACGAGTTTTTCGAAGTCATCCAAAATCTTGTCGAGCGCTTCCGGTTCTCGCGGCGGCCGGTCGGGCAAGGCGGCTTTCAGATCGTTAGGTGCGACCTGGGTCAAAACGGGGAAATCCTCTGGATGCTCTAAGTAATGAGCGATCCAGTCGACGGCGCGAGCACTGGCGCGCTTGAAGTCCTCCACCGGCAGGTCGCCCGCCTGGGGCATAGCTTCCTCTCCTGCTGAGGGTCGACCGACTAAAGCTCAAACCGGGTTTGCGCTGAGCGTTATGGGGGGGCTAGGTTGCCTCCTCCAATCCATGCAAATACCTCAAGGTTGCTGTATCAGCAAGTAGAAAGGGACATTCCCGTGTTTGGAGCTGTGAAAGTACTGAATCGGCCGGTGACGTTAACAGTACTAGTGATCGCTGTGGCCGCCTGCGGACGCTCTGAGCAGATCGGTTGGGCGGATCGGGAAATGCCAGACAGTGTAGCCGTGCGTGCGACCGCCGAGCCGGCCGCAGGCCAGTCGCAGCCTCCGACCGGCAGCGGCAGTGCGCTGATGGACGAATACGAGAGGCTTGCCCGTTCATTGGCTCAGGTTCGCGCTCGTGCCATGCAGAACCCGGATCTATCGGCCGATTGGAGCGTGTTGAACGATGCGGTCGAGGAACGGCTGATGGGGGCCTCCAGTGTGTATCGGCAGTTGGCAAACCGGCGGGCGGCGCTAGAGAAAGAGATCGACGAGGCGATGGAATCAGGCCAAGAACTGGGCGCAGAAAAGCGGGCGGAGCTGTCCCAATTCTATCGCAACGTCCAATACGATTTGACGAGGATGCGAAGTATGGAGCTGCAGAAGCCTGAATACAGCGATCGGCTGCAGGACTTTCAAAGAAGAGTATACGCGCAGATGCGAAAGCTTCAGCCCGGGCGCATCATCGAGATCAATCGAATGGAAGAGCTGGAGTCACAGCTGTTCGTGCCGCGAGACACCTTGCCACCCATCCCAGGGTTGGGCGCGCGCGGTTGAGGCAGACGCGGTTTTATGGACGAGCGCGTCATCGAGTGCGGGGAGGCCGGCGGGCGCTGGAAAGTGATCGCCGTTAGCCGCTCCAGCTACCACCGGACCGAGTTAGTCTTCCAGTCTCTGCTAGATCCAGATCGTTTGCTGCGGGGCGAAGCGCCGGCAAAGGAGCTTGCGGAACTAACGGACGACCAGCTTTGTTTCTTGCTCAGCGAGCTATTGTAAGAAGTCCGTTCCGGCACGCAGCTCGAATTCACTACTATCAGCAATGCTCTATTTCGCTTACGGGTCGCTGGTGAACCGGGATCGCTTGATCAGTCTTTGCCCCACGGCTGTGCCGCTGCGGACTGCTAGGATTCCGCATCACTCGTTGTGCTTCACGGGGAATTCAAGCACCTGGGGCGGCGGGACCGCAACCATCCGGCTGGCGCCTGCCTTCGATCTTTGGGGAGCCCTGTATGAGATCGATGATGAAGGTCGCAGTAACATCGAGCAGTCCGCCGATTCAGACGGCTACGTTTGGTCATTCACAGCGGTCCTCGACAATGAGGGAGCACGTGTGCGGGCCGGAATCTTGATAAAGATCAAGGACCTCGAGCTCACATCTCCTTCCGCCGCGTACCTCGAGGTGTTGAAGACGGGTTGGCAGCAGTGGGGCCTGAACGGCAACGCACTGCTCAGCCAGTCATCTACCGTGCCTTAGCGAGGTGGACCCACGCAACCGGCTGGTGGCACCGCCCCTTCGGTTTTATCTTGGTTAATAGCGCGGCGGTCGGTTAAGCTGCGTCTCGTCTGGCCTGAGCAAGGCGCCCCGCCCTGTGAGATGCTTGCAAGGACGCGTGC
>JBFJOD010000008.1:0-44993 GCA_041617795.1 Gemmatimonadota bacterium
CCCCCCCCCAACGCTGTTAGTGCAGGGATGCAAAGGCAGAAGAGATCGAAGCGAGCTTCACCCGTCTACCGATGTGCTGCCGGCACTGCTGGATTCGACGAGCCAGCTCAGGTATCAGTGGCTGGTGCCGCCTGACCCAGCGCTCGAGCCGCCACTGGCCGCGCCGATTGAGATCGCCGTCGATGCCGAGCGCGGACGTCTGCTGGTACTCGAGTCTCAGCCCCCCGGACTGAGGGTCTACGATCTGGCGACGGGCAGGTTCATGCGGACTCTGGGCGGACCCGGCGATGGCCCGGGAGAGTACCGCTACCCGATTTCCCTTGCCGTTAACCGCGAGGGTGTAGCCGCGGTGCTCTCGATGGCAGGACGTGTGACTTTCTGGAGCGCCGACCACGCGCTGTTAGGGAGCGTGCGGACCGGACCCGGTCTGCCCACCGATATACTGGAGGCGCGCGCCGACAGTTTCTACGTGAAGGTGGACCGTTTTCCGCCGCTGGACGTTGCGGAATTTCGCGTTGTGGCTCCCGACACGGCGTTGACTGGTTCGCGCTTTAATGATGAGGCGATTCCAGGAACAGATGAGATCGGGCAAGCCAGCCGCAATCACTCCTACGCCGTAGCCGCCGCCGGTTCGGGGGGCCTGTTCATTTCTCCACCGGGACCGGAGTACTTGATCATGCGGGTTGACTCGAGCGGGACGGTTCGTGAGGTGATACGCCGGGACGATGTGGCGCCGCTGCGGCGGAGCGTGGCGGATATCGCGGCGATCCGCCGGCGGGTTCGCAGAAATTTCGCCGCCGCGGGACGGGCGGCTCCTACGCATATCAACGTGCCGGTCTTCCGGTCGCACATCGCGCGGCTGGTAGTGGCCAGCGACAGTAGTCTGTGGGCCCTGACGCAACGCGGTGACAGCGCGACGACCATCGTCGACCAGTTCAGCCCGGCCGGCCGCTTCATCAGCAGCCATAGGATCGGATTGCGGGTCAGCCAGATCGCAGTGACTGACGACCGTCTATATTTGCTCGCCTTGTCAGGACTCGACCTGCCTGCGATCGCGGTCGCCGACCGGCCTGATTCGATGCGAACATTCGCTGAGGAGGAATGATTCAAAGGTCAGACGCCTGCCTGCTGGAGCTACGCGACGTTAGCTATCGCTACGATCGCTACGGGCCCTGGGCTCTCGACGGAATCTCTTTCAGGGTTGGACGGGGCGTCGTACTGGGTATCGTCGGCCCGAACGGCTCCGGTAAGACGACCTTGTTCAGGTTGATCTTGGGGTTCATGGCGCCGCGCCAGGGACAGGTCAGGATTGGTGGCTGGCCGGCACGTGGCTTCCGAACGAAACGGGGCATTGGCTACGTGCCCGAGCAGGTTCGGCTGCCGCCCACAGTTCGGGTCCGAAAGCTGGCTGGACTGGCGGGAAGTCTGGCCGGGCTTTCAAAAGCCGAATTCAATGAGGCCAGCGAGCGGTTGCTGAGCGAACTCGGACTCGAGGCCAAGGCCGATGCGCGGGTGGGCACGCTTTCGCATGGCTATCGCCAACGCGTCGGCCTTCTGATCGCGTTGATGGGCGATCCAGAGCTGCTAATGCTGGATGAGCCTGCCAATGGTCTTGACCCTGGGTCGAACGGGATGCTGCGAAGTGTCCTGCGAGGGCTCAAGCGGCAAGGCCGGACGCTGATTGTTTCCTCGCACAATCTGCTCGAGCTCGAGCGGGTCTATGACGAAGTTCTGGTCCTGAGCGGAGGCCGTCGACTGGGAAGTATCAGCAAAGCTGAGTTGACCCGGAAGTCGGATGTCTGGGTCGTGCAGCTGCGTGCGGCTTCGATGCGAGCCGCGGAGTTGGCTGCGGTGTGCGGTGAGCTGGACGGCGTTCTGCTCGCGGTAGATGAAGCTGCGTTCACCGACCAAGATTGCGCCCACAGCTTTGCGGATCGCATCGCGGCGGCTGGCGGCAGCGTCGAGTCGATCGAGCCACGCCCATTCGACCTCGAGTATCTGTTTCATTCGTTGATGGGCTGGAAGCGAGCGGAGGACGAATGAGATTGCTGGCGCTAGTGCCACCGCTTTTCCGCTATGTCGGCGAGGAGGTCATTCGGAGTCGCATCGTCTTCATCGCAAGCGCGCTTGCCGGCATCGCGTTTGTTCTGGTGGCTCTGGCCGTTCAAAGCGGCGATACGCAGGAGGGCCAGGGCGTCGTCTTGCTGATCGGACTCTTGATTATCAGCGGACCCTTCTGCCGCTCCTGGTTGGATGACGACGTTCGGCTGGGCTACGGAGCTCTCTGGCTGCAGAAGCCGGTGCGGCCGTTCGATTTGTACGGCGCGCGTCTTGTCGGCCTGGTAGGCTGGTCTTCACTGCCAACGCTGGCCATCGGGGTCTTCTTCGTTCTGGCTGCAGCGATAGGGGGTAAGTCGCTGAGCGGCGCCTGCATATCGGTCGCGTCATTGGCCTGGGTTCCCGCAATGCTAATCGTGCTGAATTTTCTCGGCTCCGGTTTGGGTGCCAAGAATAGTGGTCTGTTTGCCTACGGGATGTTGTTTGCCGGCTTCGCGTTGCCCGGCTTCGTCGAAGCGGCCGGGTTGGATCCGCTGTATGGTTTCTTGAAGGCGCTGTGCCCGCCCGCGGTAACTACGCTGCGCATCCAGTCGCAGCTGCGGCAGGGTGAGGTGGTGGCTGGGTTGATCGAGTTCCGGCCGATCCTGACCTACATGGCGGTCTGCGCCGGTCTGGGTTTGGTGACGGCCACCCGAGTCCCCTGGCGATTGACGAGGCAGACGGAATAGGAGTAGGCGTCGGAGTAAAAGGCGGATTGCGGAGTGGGAGTGAGCGGGGCTATTATCACCGGTGAAACTGAGAGGCGGGGTCGCGGCGCGGCGCTATTGCAGCGATCGGGATCGCGGCTATCTTTGAAAACGATAATCGTTCTTGAAAACTACGAGCTAGCGGTACCATGAGTCAGGCTAAGGCGGCCTCCCAGGTGATCAAGACGAAGCCACCGCTCGGCTGCGCGATACTGATGATGGACTTGTTCCGCAGCTACCTCCATCAGCAGCACCTCCCGCTTACCCATCAGCGCGAAGCGATCGCGATGTCGCTGTTCGAGAGCGAGCACCATCTATCGGTGGACGATTTGGCAGAGGTGTTACGCGGCCGCGGCGACCATGTCGGGAAGGCGACGATCTACAGGACACTGAATCTGCTGGTGCAAGCGGGCCTGGCGCGCGAGCTCGACTTCGGAGAAGGCTTCAAACGCTATGAGCACCAGGCCGGAGAGGCGCGCCACGATCACCTGATCTGCACTTCCTGTGGCAAAGTCGTGCGCTTTGCTCGGCCCGATCTGGACGTGCTTCAGGCTGATATCGCCGACAAGCTTGGATTCAGCGCCCAAAGCCGTCGGCTCAAGATCTATGGCGTTTGCGCGCAGTGCCGCGGCGTGGCGGGTCGTGCGGCGGCGGATGAGGGAACCGAAGGTGCGATTTCGATGCCTGTTTCGGTTGGCTTTGACGGTGGATAAGGGATGCAAGAGCGCACGCGCCTGATCGACCTGCTGGCGCAACGGTCTTTTCGGATTGGCGACTTCACGTTGGCCAGTGGTAGGAAGAGCAAGTACTACGTTGACGCACGCACGACGACTCTATCGGCAGAGGGTCAGGCGCTGATCGGAGCGCTCGGTCTGCGAGCTATCGAGAAAGCCGGTCTCAAGCCCGAAGCGATCGGGGGTTTGACGATGGGTGCCGATCCGATCGCCTATGCGATCTCTCACCGGAGCTTCCTCGACGGGCGGCCGATCGATTCCTTCACAGTTCGCAAGCAGCCGAAAGAACATGGCTCGGGCAAACAGATCGAGGGTTGTCTGCAAACGGGCCAATCTGTGGTTGTGATCGAAGATACGATTACTACAGGCGGCTCTGCCCTCAAGGCATGTGCCGCAGTGGAGGCCGCCGGTGCACGCATCTTGGCCGTCCTGGCCCTGGTTGACCGGGAGGAGGGGGGCCGTGAGGCGATCGAGGCCGCGGGTTACCGGGTCACGAGCCTTGTGAAGTTATCCGAGTTGCGAACGCGGGTCGGCGAGCCGGTCTGATGGCCGGTGAGCGCTGGCCAATCTGAGTTCACCCACCTATTTTTTCGAGCCTGCTTGAGCATCGGCTAGCCCCACTTACAGAGTAGCCAATTCAGGGACCGGGTGTATGCTGCGTAGCGTACTGCTCTATCTTAGCGAACAAAAGCGCCTTCAGAACTTCATTCTGCGGCGCAGGCTGGCTCGGAAGTTGGCGCGCCGTTTTGTAGCGGGCGAAACGCTGGACGAGGCTATCCAGGTGACCCGCGAGCTCAACGCCCAGCGCATGGAAGTAACTTTGGACTATCTGGGAGAGAGCGTCGAGAGTGAAGACCAGGCCATCCAGGCTACCGACGCCTACATCGGAATCCTCAAGCGAGTTGACGAGGAAAAGGTCAGAACCGGGATCTCGATCAAGCTGACGCAGATCGGGCTTGCTATCGACACGGACCTCTGCGGCAGCAACTTGCGGCGGATCGCCGAGGCCGCACGCGCCTATGACAATTTCGTACGCATCGACATGGAAGCCTCGGAATATGTGGCAGCCACGCTGAAACTCTTCCACGCGTTGCATGGCGAGTTCAAGATGCTGGGTGCGGTCATCCAGTCATATATGCGGCGAAGTGAAAGCGACGTGCGCGAACTGGCTGCCCGCGGCGCCTCAGTGCGTCTCTGCAAAGGGGCGTACATGGAACCAGAGGAAGTCGCGTTTCAGAAGAAGGCTGAGGTCGATGCCAACTACGTGCGGTTGCTCGAGATCCTGCTAGACTCGGGCTCACCCGTCGCCGTGGCCTCACACGATTTGCGGATGATCGACGCGGCGAAAAGCCTGATGAAGAATCACTCGAATCGCAAAGCCTCCGTCGAGTTTCAGATGCTGTATGGTGTTCGCCGCGATCTGCAAACTGAACTGGTCCGAGACGGGTACCGGATGCGGGTGTACGTTCCCTACGGCACCGAGTGGTATCCGTACTTCATGCGCAGGATGGCTGAGCGGCCAGCGAATCTGCTGTTCGTCTTGAGAGCGCTGAAGGGTAAGTAGTCAAAGCAGCTGTTGCAGTTTCGCAGGTTGCAGATCGAGATCAAAGATGTTTCCGAAGCTCTCAGCAACCTGTTTGCCCACATCGGCTACTGCATGAGCGCGCCCCACCTCGCGCTCGATGGATGTCATATCGACAGCCTCGATCCCACAAGGTACGATCAAGCTGAAATCGGATAAGCGGGTGTTAACGTTGAGGGCGAAACCGTGAAAGGTAACCCAGCGCGTGACGTGGACGCCGATCGAAGCAATCTTGCGGTTTGACACCCACACACCCGTGTAGCCGGGTACGCGGGTGCCTAGAATTCCGTACACTGCGAGTGCATCGATTAGCGCTTGCTCTAATTGGCGAAGATACCAGTGCAGATCACGCCGGTGCCGATCGAGGTCGATGATCGGATAGCCGACAAGCTGACCTGGTCCATGGTAGGTGACGTCTCCGCCGCGCTCGATCTCGAATACTTTCACCCCTTCTTGCGCGAGGGTTTCCGCGGACGCGGTTACGTTAGCGTCTCTGGCGCCGCGGCCCAGCGTGATGACGCGGGGATGTTCTAACAGAAGTAACATGTCATCAGCCAGTCGGCCGTCGATCCGTTTCCGCGCCAGGTCACGCTGAAGCACGAGGGCCTCTCCATAATCGGTGAGGCCCGGCAAGTTGACGACTCTACAGATCCGTTCTGGTCTCACTGCAACCGCTACGTGCCTTTCGAGCAGGTCGCGCTGCGCCGCCTCTCGATCAGATATGGATCGCGCGTCCGAGAGTGGCCAGTGCGGCTTCCATGACGGTCTCCGCCAGCGTTGGGTGTGCGTGAACCGTGCCGGCGAGTTCCTCAACGGTCGTTTCAAGCGTGCGGCCTAGCCCAACCTCGGCAACCAGCTCCGTGACGTTGTGGCCGACCATGTGCACACCGAGCACCTCGCCGTACTTGGCTTCGGCTACGATCTTGACGAGACCATCCGGTGCTCCGGCGGTAAGGGCGCGGCCGCTGGCACTGAACGGGAATTTGCCGACCTTCACTTCGAAGCCATCTTCGCGGGCCTGTTTCTCGGTCCGCCCGACGCTGGCGACTTCCGGATGACAATATGTGCAGGATGGAATGTTGTCTCGCGGCATCGGGTGCGTGGCGACACCAGCGATGTGCTCGGCAGCGATCATCCCCTCATGTGATCCCTTGTGTGCGAGCATCGGTGGGCCCGCCACATCGCCGATCGCGTAGATGCCCTCCGCGGTGGTGCGGTTGTACTCATCGATCTTTATACAGCCTTGGTCATCAAGCTTCACGCCGACGCCTTCGAGGCCAATGTCCTCGACGTTGGCCGCTCTTCCCACGGCCATTAGCAGGAGATCACATTCAAGCTGCTCGTCACCTTTGGCTGCAGCAATAGTCACAACCAGGTTCGCCTTCTCCTTCTTGAGCGATTTCACGGGGGCGCTCGTCTTGATTGCGACACCACGCTTCTTGAACGAACGTCCTACGACGCCGGCGACCTCTTCATCCTCGATTGGGAGAATTTGGGGCAAGGCCTCGACGATGGTGACCTTGGCACCAAAAGCATTAAATATATCGGCGAATTCCATCCCGGTCGCGCCGGCGCCGACGATGACGATGTCCTTGGGCAGTTTGTTGATTTCGAGTGCTTCACGACTGGAGATAACCCGTTGTCCGTCGAACTCGAAGCCCGGAAAAGTCTTGGGTCGCGAGCCCGTGGCGATGATGATGTTCTCGGCCGTGACGGTCTTCTTTCCACCACTCTTCAGCTCGACCTCGACCCTCTTGCCAGGAGCGATACGGGCGCGACCGAGGATCGGGGTTACGCCGTTCTTGTCGAATAAAAACTTGATACCCTTGACCAGCCGATCGCTGACCTGGCGGCTGCGGTTGACCGCCGCCCCGATATCGAGGTCGAACTCTTTGATCTTGATGCCGAAATCGCCGGCGTCCTCCTTGACGTGACGGGCCAGGCTGGCGCTCTCGAGCAGGGCCTTGGCCGGGATGCAGCCCCAATTCAGGCAGACACCGCCCAGGCCGCCTTCCCGTGACTCGGATTCAACACAGGCCACGCTCAACCCGAGCTGCGCCGCGCGGATGGCCGCGACGTAGCCACCGGGACCCGCACCGATGACCAGCAGGTCGTACGAGTCCTTCGTACCTTCAGTACCTTTAGCCAAGGCTCACCCCATGGTTCGAGTAGGAGAGACAGGTTCTGCGGGTATCAAACTAGATACTGCGGATGGCGACGCAACGGACCGTCAGGGGTTCGACCACCTGTCCTGCTACAGCACCATGTGCAGGGGATTTTCCAGCATGGCCCGGAACGTGGCGAGGAACTCCGCGCCCATCGCACCGTCGACCGCTCGGTGATCGCAGCTCAAGGTTACCCTCATGCGGGGCCGGACTTCGATGGCTCCGTCCGTTGCAATTGGCCTATCTGTAATAGCACCAACAGCTAAGATCGTTGCCGCCGGTGGATTAATGACCGCAGTGAACTCGTCGATCCCATACATGCCCAGATTCGAGATAGTGAACGTTGCGCCTTGGTACTCCTCAGGTGCCAGCTTCTTCTCGCGAGCGCGCGCGATCAGGTCACGGCTTTCACCGGCTATTTGCTCCAAGCCCTTGTGGCCGACGTTGCGAAGAACCGGGGTAATGAGGCCGTCGGGTACCGCAACGGCAATTCCCACGTCGACTCGGCTGAAACGTCGGATGTGGTCACCAGCGAAAGACACGTTCACATTGGGATGTTGCAGGAGCGCTTGGGCCGCTGTCTTAACCAGGATGTCATTGATTCCGATCTTCACGCCGCGGCTCTCGAGTGACTCGTTCAGTTCCTCCCTCAACTCGATCGTCCGGGTCATGTCGATCTCGGTCGTCAAGTAGAAATGCGGGATGGGACCAAGGCTCTGGGACAAGTTGCGGGCGATTGCTTTGCGAATCTGAGAAAGCTCTACGCGCTGGTAAGGAGCCTCGGGACCGACGTCGGCCAGCGGCGCAGCTAACCCAGCGCTGGCGGCCGCTTCGATGTCTCGTTTGATGATACGTCCGCCGCTGCCGGTGCCGCGGATCTGCCGCAGGGAGATGCCGCGTTCGTCCGCGATGCGTCGCGCTAGCGGCGAGGCCTTGACCCGGCCACCGTCCTGCTCGGGCGCGGCCGCTGCTGGTGCTGCGGGCATCGTTTGGGGCGCCTCTGGCAGCGCCTCGGCCGGGGTGCGAGCCGCGATGTCCGAATCAACGGCGCTGCTTGCTGTCGCAGCGACAGCAGGTTTGGCCGGCGCTGCCGCATCGGCCTCGGCGAGGATGGTAGAGATGTCCTCATCTGGTTCGGCGACAATGCCTAGTAGCGTACCGGTTGGCACCGTGGCATCGGCGGCTACGATGATCTTTCTCAGCACGCCGGACCCCATGACTTCGACTTCCATGGTCGCTTTGTCCGTTTCGACCTCGACGACGACGTCGCCCGACTCGACAGGATCACCTTCCTGCTTGAGCCACTGAAGGACGCGCCCCTCCTCCATGGTAGGAGACAGCTTCGACATCATGATTCGCGTAGCCATGCCGCTACTCCTGGTAGCACACCCGGCGGGCGGCGTTGACGATGAAGTCCGCTTGAGGGAATGCCAGTTGTTCGAGGTTGCGAGCATACGGCTGCGGCGCGTCTGCGCCTGTCACACGCAAGATCGGTGCATCGAGGTCATCGAAGGCCTCTCGCTGAATGTCATCAACGATCTGTGCACCAATCCCGCAAATCGGCCAACCCTCTTCGACGATGACACAGCGATTGGTCTTGCGTACGGACTCGAGTATCGTGTCGATATCCATCGGCCGCAGTGTGCGCGGGTCGATGACTTCGGCCGAAATACCGTCCTGTTTCTCGAGCATTTCTGCCGCGCGCAGTGCCGTATGCAGAGGCCGCGAGTGGGCGACGATCGTGACGTCTTTTCCGCTCCGCTTGATCTCGGACACACCGATCGGTAGAAGGAAATCTTCGTCTTCTGGCACATCGTCCTTGGCGGCGTAGAGTAGCTCGCCCTCCAGAAAGACGACGGGATCATCATCCCGGATGGCTGACTTCAAGAGACCTTTGGCGTCGCGTGCGGTGGCCGGCGCGACCACCTTCAGCCCCGGAACGTGCGCGTACCAGGA
Organism: Gemmatimonadota bacterium; assembly: GCA_041617795.1. GTDB lineage: Bacteria > Gemmatimonadota > Gemmatimonadetes > Palauibacterales > KS3-K002 > JBFJOD01. The sequence goes on from JBFJOD010000008.1 coordinate 9,242, forward strand.
ATCCAGCGCTTGCGAGTGCGATGCCCCTACCTGGTTAGCGGCTCCGCTCGGCCCGCGGAACGTGATTGGAATCTTGAATTGGCCGCCTGACATATAGCGCATCTTGGCCGCCGCGTTGACAATGCCGTCGATAGCCAGCAGTGCGAAGCTCCAGGTCATGAATTCGATCACCGGGCGCAGGCCGACCATTGCGGCTCCGACGCCAAGACCGGTGAATCCAAGCTCGGCGATCGGCACGTCACGCACGCGCCACTCGCCGAATTCCTCGAGCAAGCCTTGGCTGATCTTGTAGGCACCTTGATAGGCGCCCACTTCTTCACCCATGAGGAACACGTCGGCGTCGCGCCGCATCTCCTCGCGCAGCGCTTGGTTTAGCGCCTCGCGGTATGCGATTACCGCCATAGGTCCCTCCGCTTAATGTCGGGGTACGCTCCCGAGTAAATGTCGGTGTACAGCTCCTGCGGCTCGGGCAGCGGGCTGTTCTTCGCGAACTCGACCGACTCCTCGACGATCTGCTTGACCTCGGACTCGATACGCTTGAGGTCGGTCTCGTTGATCAGAGAGTGTTTCGTGAGGATGTCGATGAAACGCTTGATCGGATCTTCCTTGAGTTTGTAGTGGTGAACTTCTTCCTTCGTCCGATAGTGACCATAGTTAGGGTCGGACATAGAATGTCCGACGAACCGATAGCAGTTGGCCTCGATCAACGTCGGCATCTTGTCGTTCCGTGCCCGTTCGACGGCGACTTCCACTGTCCTTCGCACCTCCAGAACATCCATTCCGTCGATGGTCCAGCCGTGCATACCTTCGTAAGCACAGGCGCGATCGGCCAGGTTGCGAATGGCGGCGGCGCGGTGCACCGCCGTCCCCATGCCGTAGCGGTTGTTCTCGATCACGAACACCACCGGCAAGCGGAAGAGAGCTGCCATGTTCAGCGCTTCGTTGAACGCTCCGATGTTAGCCACGGAGTCGCCGAGGAAGCAGATGCAGACGGCGTCGGTATCGCGGTAGCGGATCGAGTAGCCAACACCCACGGCTACCGGAAGGTGGCCGCCAACAATCGCGTGGCCACCAAGGAAGTTCTTGGATCGGTCGAAGAGATGCATCGAACCGCCTTTGCCGCGCGAACCACCATCAATCCGGCCCAGCAGTTCGGCCATAATCGCGTTCGCGTCCATTCCGCTGACGAGCGCGTGGACATGATCGCGGTAGGCAGTGATGACGTAGTCGTCCTCACGCAACGGCGAGATCGCTCCGACGGCAACGGCTTCTTGCCCGATGTAGAGATGGCAGAAACCACCGATCTCGCCGATTTGATACATCTCGCCAGACTTCTCCTCGAACCGCCGGCCGAGGATCATCCAGCGCAGCATCTCGATCAGAGCATCCCGGTCGAGACCGAGGAGCTCGTCCGATTCAGTTATGTGTGTCGCCACTAAATCGCATCCTCCATTTGCATGCGAAGAAGCGCGGGCCCGTACCGCCCCACGCCGTCGACACCCGGCTCAACTCAGTTTTCTCGAGCCGGTACTCAATCTAGTAAGGTTAGTCGCCCGTGGCCCCAGCAAGAGGACGGCCGCGCTCGGAATATGAGCCACCGCCGATTGCTTCCACCTGCTCGCGTGCGTGGTAGGAACTGCGCACTAATGGGCCGGCCTCCACGTGCTTGAAGCCCAGCTCCTGCTCGCCGATTCGCTTGAGCTCGGCAAACTCATCCGGCGTGTAATAGCGGTCGATCGGCAAGTGCTGGGGCGATGGACGCAAATACTGACCAAGTGTCAGGATCTCGATCCCCACCCCCACCAGGTCTCTCATCGCATCAATGAGCTCAGCCCGTGTTTCGCCCATGCCGCAGATGACACCGGATTTCGTCAGGACACTGGCGTCGAGCGATTTCGAGTGCTCGAGAACGCTTAGCGCACGGTCATACCGACCGCCCGGTCGAATAAAACGGTAGAGCCGTCGCACCGTTTCGAGATTGTGACTAAAGATCTCCGGCTTTGCGTCCACCACGACAGCGACGGCATCCAGATCACCCTTGAAGTCCGGCGTCAACACTTCGACAGAACAGCTGGGGACGAGCTCTCGGATTCTCAAGATCGATTCGGCAAAGATGCGGGCACCACCGTCCGCCAAATCGTCACGGTTTACTGAAGTGATTACGGCGTGCCGGAGGCCCATGGCCTTCACCGCCTCCGCGACCCGCCACGGTTCATCGTCATCGAGTCCCGTCGGAAGCCCGGTTGTGACGGCGCAGTAGGAGCACGACCGCGTGCAGATGTCGCCTAGGATCATGAAAGTCGCCGTTCCTTGGCCCCAGCACTCGCCCATGTTTGGACAATGCGCCTCTTCGCAAACTGTATGTAGCGTCTTGACGCGCATGAGGCGCTTCAAGTTGGTATACTCACCCGTCCCCGGTGCTCGCGCCTTGAGCCAAGGCGGTTTGCGGCCGCCGGGACCTGCGTTGCCCGGCAGCCGCTCCTGCAGGAGCGGCTGGACGTCCTCGCGTTGCTGGCGTAACGCCGCGTACTCCAGCGGCAGCTCGCCGGGCTGCAAGACCTTCAGTTCGCGCATTCTGACCTTTCCTGGAATCCAGTCGGCAAACCGCAGACAGCGGCGGCCAGGCTGGAACTTCAAGATATCGGAACCCTATAAGCTAACAATCTCGGCCCGGACACGCACTAGAGCCCGCTTCACTTGCGCGATCCGGGCTTCGGGATACATGTAGGAGGGTCCACAGAGCCGACACCGAAGTAGTACCATGATTTGAAACGGAGGTTTCACATGCCCGCTGAGGTTGGACAGCTCGCCCCGGATTTCGATCTCAAGGCCACGTTTGGTGAATCGGTGTCGCTCGGGGAGCTCAAGCGCAAAGGCCCGACCCTATTGCTGTTCTTTCCTCTGGCGTTCACGCCGGTCTGTACGAACGAACTGACGAAGGTGCGCGACAACTACGAGCAGTATGAAAAGCTCGGCGCCAGCGTTGTGGCGGCCTCCGTGGATAGCCCGTTCACGCTGAAAGTCCTGGCCGAGCAGTTGAAGTTGCCTTTCCCACTCTTGAGCGATTTCAATCGCGAGACGACCCGGGCATACGGTGCACTGTACGATAACCTGATGGGCCTGCGGAATGTCGCGAAACGCTCCGCCTTCGTTATCGATGAAAAGGGAGTCGTCCGTTACCGCTGGGTTTCCGAGGACGCTAGCGTGTTGCCAGACTTCGATGAAATCCAGGCGACACTGAAAGAAGCTGCGGCTACTTAACGATTCCGTAAACCGAATCGACCTGGGCGCTGAGCCTCGAAAGCGCCGCTACGGCATCGTCGGGTACGAAGTCTATGCGCAGATCGCTCAGGCGGTTACGCGTGGCCATGCGTGCGCTCGGCGCGACAACCAGCAAAGCGGCCGAGTGCGCGACATCAGCTTCGCTACTCGCGTCCCGGCCAGCCTGCAGCGCCAGCAGAAGGCGATCGCTCAACGCGCCGTCGGTGGCGAGAAACGCCTCCTCCATTGCAGCAAGCACGCCCTTGCCAACCAGGTGATAGCCGGCCGCAACGAAAGTCTCGCCGGTGCGGTGCTCGGCACGCTTTTCCAGCTTCTTGCCGCTGAAAACGGCGGCCCCGGCCTTTGAGATTGCCAGAATCTGACGGCTCTCCTGTTCCGTATCGCCATACAGGCCGATCGCAACGGCCCGATCCGGAGCCAGGCCATCGCCGAGGGCGACCAGGATCTTTTGGCTCGCCTCGATCAGCGGGCCGCCCAGGGCCACGACACCGCCGACGTCAGGCTCGAGGAACTCGAGGTTCATCCCGATCAGTGGTGCGTGACTCGCGGCGGCAACCCCGTACTCCCCGGTCAAGGGATCGCGTGCTAGGATCGCATAGGAGCTAATGGGCGGGGGTGATTGCACTGCCAGGCAGATTGGTGCAACTAAGACCAGCATTCTGGAAATCAACTGGGACCAGGGTCTCATAGCCAGCTACTCCCTGTTGGCATCTTTCGTTTGGGCTCGCGCATGGGTGTCTAACTAGCTATAAAACCTAGGCTTGCGAGAGTGGCTCCGTCAATTGACTCAGCCTTGCTCTCCGTTTCCCGGGTTCATATCTTCGGGTGGGATGCAAATCGCCCCGGGGACGCGGTAGAGTTGGTTCCCTCCAGGCGTTTCGAAGTAAAGGAGGCGTGAAAAAAACGTGACCTATATCATCGCTCAACCTTGCATTGACGTTAAGGACGCGGCTTGCGTCGATGTTTGCCCTGTTGATTGCATCTACGAGGGTCCAGATCAGTATTATATACATCCTGAAGAGTGTATCGATTGCGGTGCCTGCGTGCCCGAATGCCCGGTAGATGCGATTTTCCCTGATGACGAAGTGCCGGGGGAATGGAACGAGTTCATCGCGAAAAACTACGTGCACTTCGAACTCGAGGCCCCCGCCTGAGTCGGGGTGTTTCGAGGCTTCTTGGAACCCGAGAGCGCCCGGCAACTGCCGGGCGCTCTGAGTTTTTACTCCGCTGAGCCATGATGACAGGGAATATCGACGATCGCGAACGCGCGCTCCGAGAGAGGATCGCGACCGACCCGGGGGACGCGACGGCGTATCAGGAGCTGGCCCGACTTGTCGGATCGATGCGCGGTCGCAAAGACGAGGCCGTCGAACTCTGGCGTCGCTACATAGATCTTGCCGACGCAGCCCGGTTGCCCGAGGCTCGACTGGCTTTGGCGCGCGCACAGATCGAGGCCCGTCTCGATAATGATGCGGTGGAGACACTCCAGACGTGTGTTGCAGATGATCCGGGCAACGTCGAGGCTCTCTGCCTGCTCGGTGAGCTACTGCGCCGCGGCGGAGATCTGGAAGAAGCGGTAAGAGTGTTTCGCAGCGCGGCCGGGCATGAGCCCGAGACGATTCGCGCTCGGATCGCGCTGCTCAGCTGTCTCGAAGCATTGGGAGATCAGGCGGAAGCACAGAAAGTTCTGCAGTCGATTCAGCAGCAGGCGGTCGGCGATCCGGCGGTGGCCGCCTTGCTGCGGGAGTTGCTGCAGAGGCGCGAGAGGTGAGCGTACCTACCGTCGCGGAGGCTCGTGAAGTTCAGCTACAACTTCGCGAGCGGATTCGCTTCGCGCCGCCCTCGTCGTTCGAACCTCGCTGGGTTGCTGGCGCGGATGTGGCCTTCGACAAGTCCCGCAAGCTGGCGTTTGCGGCCGTAGTAATCTTGGACCTGAAATCACTCGAGACGGTGGAGACGGCCACGGCCGTGGAGCCGATCGTCTTTCCTTACATCCCGGGATACTTGAGCTTCCGTGAATTGCCGGTGCTTGCCGCGGCCTGGCACGGCCTGCGTCGGCAACCCGATGTTGCGGTGTTTGATGCTCATGGCTTCGCGCACCCGCGCCGGTTCGGCCTCGCCAGCCATGCTGGCTTGGAATTCGGCGTATCCGCGATCGGCTGCGCGAAATCGATATTGTGCGGAACGGTCGGAAAGCTGGGCTTGGAGCGGGGCGCCCGAGCCCCGCTCGTCGATCCCAAGAGCCGCGAGCAGCTTGGCTGCGCGTTGCGGACCCGTCGCGGGGTTCGGCCCGTGTACTTGTCGGTGGGCCACCTGATGAACCTTTCCACCGCAACTGAGCTCGTCCTTCGACTCACTCCCGGTGGCCGCTATCGGTTCCCCGAGACCACCCGCCGTGCCGACCGACTGGCCGCAGACTTGAAGAAATCCCTTACCGATTCCGTGTCGTAGCGACACGAAGGGGCGCGTCGGATGGACACGCCCAACGCGGCAACATGGGGTTGCCCGTGCCTCAGAGGCCACGGTTTCACTGGCGTTTCGCCGGTCAAGTGTCGGGCACAGAGCGTGCTACTTCGCGTTAGGATGGCGCGTGGGAGCACATCCGCGACCCAACGCGTGAGGATTGACAACTGGCCACGGTTCTACCGATGAGCATAGACAGCTTTCTCCGTCCCGCACTGTCTGCGGGCCCTGCAGGCATCGTTGTGCTTGATTCACTTCCACCCGCGCGAGATCCACAGCTTCGTGCGTTCGTTTGGTGCCGTCGGCATCCCGGCCGTCCGGCACTTCCGGAACGCTGGGCGAAACCGGGCCCGCGACCCGGCGCGTTGATGGTCGGTTTGCTGCGGGCGGATAGTGCCGGGGACGCCACCAACAGATCTGACGCCAGCACTTCGGACTGAGCAGTACCTTCCTGCGGAAACCAGAACCGCGCAGCGGCAGCTGGGGTCGTGCGGTCTACGTGAAGTCAATCGCTGAACACACCTCCAGCCGCGCGCTCCAGTTGGCCGCTAGCGGTGCTGACCCCATGCCCTCCAGCGCGGTAGGGTTTCTCCTTATCGGCAGCCCCGAGAAAACCTTCAGGATCAGCCGAGCCGCTTGACGCCGCGGCAAGCTGACCCTAGCGTGGCGTGCGGTTCTCTGGCCCATTGTAGAACACTCCCGAGAACGGAGGGGGACGGATGGAGGCGCGTAGCCGCGAAGGTTGGGGTACAAAAGCCGGCTTCATCCTCGCAGCTGTTGGATCTGCTGTGGGGCTCGGGAACATGTGGCGATTCCCCTATGCCGCAGCGGATCGGGGCGGAGCGGCTTTCGTCATTCTCTACATCTTGATGGTATTCCTGGTCGGAGTGCCGGTGATGCTGTCGGAGTTTGCGGTAGGGCGCCGGGCCCGGCTCAGTCCGATCGGGGCTTTACGGCTGGTTGGCGGTCCGAATTGGGCGGCGTTGGGCTATCTCTACGTCCTCACGGGATGCCTGATACTCGCTTACTACTCCGTCATCGCAGGGTGGACCGTCCGGTACACGCTCGAAGCGATGCTGAGCGGCTTCAGCAGCAACCCATCCGAGTACTTCGATCACTCGGCGACAGGGATCGGCGCGACGCTCTATCACATTGCATTCATAGGAATCACGATCTCGATAGTGATTGGTGGGATCAAAGGCGGAATCGAGCGAGCTTCGCTCGTCCTTATGCCCATGCTCTTTGTCTTGATTGTCGGTCTGGCAATCTGGGCGGCTTTCCAGCCGGGGGCCGCCGAGGGATACAACTTCTACTTGAGGCCCGAGCCCGCCAAGCTGCTGTCATTGGACACACTGGCCGGGGCCGCCGGGCAAGCGTTCTTCAGTCTGAGTCTCGGCATGGGTGCCATGTTGACTTATTCCAGCTACCTGAGTCGAGACGAGAACCTGCCGGGATCGGCTGCCACGATTTCGGTGGCGGACTTCGGTGTCGCCTTCTTTGCTGGACTGGTCGTCTTTCCAGTGATCTTCGCCTTCAGTCTCCAGGGTGAGATAAGTGCCAGCTCTCTTGGCACGTTGTTCATCAGCCTGCCGACCGCTTTCCTGAAGATGGGCGCAGCAGGAAGGCTTGTGGGCCTGATCTTCTTCCTGGCGTTGCTGGTGGGCGCGCTCACTTCGGCGATCTCGCTGCTCGAAGTCGTCACCTCCAGCCTGATCGACAATTGGAAGCTGGATCGAGCGCGGGCGGCACTCGGTGCCGGCCTCGTTATCATGCTGGTCGGGATACCTTGCGCCTACAGCCTGGACGTGTTGGCGCTCTACGATAAGATCGCCGGTGAGTTCTTGCTGGTGGTGGGTGCGATGATCTTGGCGCTATTCGTCGGCTGGCGAATGTCGAACCCGCTGGACGAGGTCCTTAGGGGATTCCGGTCCCCAGGTTTGCTGAAGGTTTGGTTGTGGACGATGAGAATCGCCGTTCCCATCGTGCTGGCCGTGGTGATCTACCAGGTCGGTGGCCAGGCGTTGGATCTGATTCGATCCACACTGTTCAATTGAGCGACAGACGGGTGGCCGAGGAGTAGCTGATTGTGGCGGTCAAGTTTCACTATCATAAGGCCACCAAAGCGGTGCCGCGCCTCGGCATCCAGCGGGGCGATCCTCTCTGTCATGTCTACAGCGATAAATCCCTCGACGAATTGATCGCTTGGGGTCGGGTACGTGGTTGGTTGCCGGCGTACCTGGATCTGCGGAACGATCTGCCGCATTTCGACGCCTTTCGCACCCGGCTCAGGTACTGTGGGGAGGGTGTCTCGCGGCAGGAGTTTGTTGAGGACGTGCGAGGTTGGCGAGCCCGGCGGCATGCCGCCGCCTCGAACGTGGACGCGGCGGACGAATCGGCCGAGCCCCTATGAGCACATCTTAGTATTCCTTAATACCTCGCCAGATCGATAATCGCGGAGTGTACATCCTCCACCTGTGGGAGGATGGCGTCTTCGAGTTTAGGCGCGTAGCCGACGAAGGTGTCCATGGCTGCCACGCGTCGAACCGGGCCGTCCAACCACTCGAACAGCTCGTCGGCGATGCGTGCCGCGATCTCGGCACCGTAGCCCCACGATAGCGGGTCTTCGTAAACCACGATCACCTTGTTTGTCTTGCGCACCGACTCGGTGATGATCTCCATGTCGAACGGGTTGAGGGTCCGGAGATCGATGACCTCCGTCTCCACACCCGCGGACTCCGACGCTTCCCGCGCCGCCCGGACGGAACGCTCGACCGTAGCGCCATAGGTCACGATTGTCAGATCCGACCCTTCACGGACCTTCCGTCCGCGGCCGAACGGGATCATGTAGTCGGGTCCCGGATCGCGTCCTTTGTTGTAGGTCTGCCGGTACAAATGTTTGTGCTCGAGGAATAGCACGGGGTCATCACAGCGGATCGCCGTGCGCAGCAGGCCGTTGGCGTCCTCGGCCGTCGCCGGACAGACGACGTGCAAGCCCGGGGTGTGGGCAAAGATGGAAGCGCCGGTCTGAGAGTGATAGACAGCGCCGCCTTTCAGGTAACCGCCGTAGGTGACCCGGACGACCATCGGACACTTGAAGGCGTTGTTGGAGCGCCAGCGGACTAATGGCACTTCATCACGCAGCTGCATCATGGCGGTCCAGATGTAATCGAAGAATTGGATTTCCACGACCGGCTTGATGCCACGCTCGGCCAGACCCACAGCGCGGCCGACGATGTTTGCTTCGGCCAGGGGCGAATTGTAGACGCGAGCCGAGCCGAATCTCTTTTGCAGGCCCCAGGTCACCTTGAACACGCCGCCTTTGCCCTTGACTTCGTCCAGAGCTCCTTCGCGGCTCACGTCGGCCACGTCCTCACCGAAGACTACGATGCTGGGATCGCGCTCCATCTCGCCGGTCAGGCAGGAGTTGAGCAGGTCGACCATTGTCGTCGGGTTGCCGTCGCCATAAGCCGGCTGGGTGGAGAAGTCGTCCGAAGTAGGGTCGATGTCGGGTGAATAGACAAAAAGGCCGGCGGTGTCGGCTTCCGGCTGAGGCTGCTCGCTGGCCCGATCGGCGGCCTCTTGGATCTCCGCGTCCACGTCCTCGCGCAGTCCGTCCAATTCCTTCTCGGTCAAGATCCCTTCCTCAACCAGGAACTGGGCATAGCGAATGAATGGATCGCGCTGCGCTTCCTCCTCGCGCTCCTCCTCTGTCCTATACAGCCGCTCGTCATCCGACATCGAGTGCGAGTAGGGCCTAATCACGTGTGCGTGGACAAGTGCCGGGCCTTTTCGCCCGCGACAATACTGGGCTGCCCGGGTCATCGTCTCGAAGCTCGCGAGCGGATCGCAACCGTCGACCTCCTCGATGTAAAGCCCGGGAATGCCGCTCATGCACTGCGATATGCTTCCGCCGGCAGTCTGCACTTCTATCGGCACCGAGATCGCGTACTTGTTGTCTTCGACAAGGAAGATCACCGGCAGACGGAGATTGGCTGCCGTGTTGATCGACTCCCAGAACTCGCCTTGGCTGGTGGTTCCTTCGCCCGATGTGACGAGCACGACCTCGTCATCCTTGAACAGGCCAGTCCGCTCCTTCAACTCGTCGATCATCTGGAATCGATGGCCTGCCTCGGCGCAGCCAACCGCGTTGAGAAACTGAGTCCCCGTCGGGCTGGATGACGTTACGATGTTGAGTTCCTTCTTGCCCCAGTGGCTCGGCATCTGTCGGCCACCGGAAGCCGGATCCGTAGCGGCGGCAAAGCCCTGAAGGAACATCTCGTAGGGCGTCACACCGAGTTGCAAACAGATCGCCCGGTCGCGGTAGTACGTGTAGAACCAGTCATAGGCCGGCCGCAGCGCCATGCCCGCCGCCACACCGATGGCTTCATGTCCGGCGCCACTGATCTGGAAGAATAGTTGGTTCTGGCGCTTTAGCTGGATCTCTTTATCGTCCAGCCGCCGGGAGAGGTAGATAGTCCGGTAGATCTGCACCAGCTGATCAGTGCTCAGCCCGTGATAACGTTCGTCAGTCGCTTGTGCGTACGGCGTCGGTGTGGCCATCGCCCTGCTTTCCGTTGCTGGTGAACACCGCCGGGCACCGGTCCTGCAAACTCGGTCGTCAAAGATATGTGGCACCGCCATGCCACCGCTAGCCAGCGCAGAATACGGGTCGCGGCGCCGATACTATGGCGGGGAACGCCGCTCTGGCGGGGAGAGGCCGCCTCTAGTTATAGTGAGGGGCCCTCCGACGCGCCGTAATTACTGAGGTTTCTCTTGGCCGCTGGGGACGGAACGCCCGGCGTACGTTGCATAAGTGTCGGTATTTGCATACGTTCCGTGCCCCGACTGCACGCGAATCTGATAGGGCATATCGCGGCAAATGGACGGTCCCGTCTGTAACAACTGCTCTACGCCACTACCGCTGGGCAGCAAGTACTGCAATGAATGTGGTACTCCTGTCCCGGGACAGGGCGTAGTACAGCGTTCGCCGGGATACCCCACCGATCTGCGGCAGGCGCTCCAGATGGCGACCGCCGGCGAGTACGAAATCCACCACGAACTGGGTCGCGGCGGCATGGGCTCCGTCTTCCTCGCCCGGGAGATCGGACTCGATCGACTGGTGGCGATCAAGGTGCTACCTCCAAGCCTGATGTTCGACGAAGGGTTGATCGAGCGCTTCAAACGGGAAGCGCGGATGGTCGCCAAGCTGCATCACCCGAACATCATTCCGGTCTACCGCGTCCACCACAGCCACAATCTCGCCTTCTACACGATGCACTTCGTCCCGGGCCGCTCTTTGAATGAGCTGATGGGGCCGAACCGGGTGCCGTCGTTGCAGGAGGTCGAGAGGGTCATGCTGGAGTCGGCGGCCGGTTTGGGCTACGCGCACAAGCGCGGGGTCATCCATCGCGATGTGAAGCCGGCCAACATACTCGTCGACGCGGAAGGTCACGTTCACCTGACGGATTTCGGTATCGCCAAGGCGCTGGTCGGCAACACGCAGCTCACCGAGACGGGTGCGCTGATCGGAACACCGCAGTATATGGCGCCAGAGCAATGCGAAGGCCGCATGGTGGATGGGCGTGCCGACCAGTATTCGTTGGCCGCGGTGGGCTACCAGCTTCTAACTGGGAACCCTCCTTTCCAGTCGGATTCGATGAAAGAGCTGCTGTACCATCACCTGTTCAGTCCACCGAGGCCGCTCAACGCCGTTCGACCGGACACCCCGTTGTCGCTGCGGGATGCCATTCATAAGGCGCTCTCGAAAGATCCGACCGAGCGGTTTGACTCGATGGAGGACTTCCGCGTCGCCGTTGAAGGTAAGGGACCGCCGGTTTTCGTCAGTTGGCTGGACCAGCCGGAGCGGTCAGGAGCGCCTGCCGGACCGCCGTCTTTTCGACGGTCGAGCGATCCACCGACGACGAAGCGCTTTGCGGAAGTGCCATGGGCGGCGAACGGCCAGACCGAGGATATGCCCGCGATTCACGGATCCGCCTACCGCCGGGTCATGGGTGCTCTGGCAGCGACCGTGTTGACGGTAGCCGCAGTCGGAGTGCTGGCCGTTTCGAAAGGGCCCGGACTCGTCAGTTCGACGAAGGAGAGTGCGAACCCCAAACAACTCAGTCTGGCCGGACCAGAGATGCGTCGTGCTGCACCCGAAGCGGCCGCGAGCGATGCGAATACCCCCTCGGCCGCGGACGAGTCGAACCTAGCGGAGGCAGTTGGGAGGTTGTCGCTGGCTGCGAGTCTGCCGGCAGGCGCTAGTTTAGAGATTGACGGACGGCCCGTTGACCTGCCTGCGGATGCGCAGGACGAGATCGAGTTGAGTCCAGGGACGCACCAGTTGGTGATCACCGCCGCGGGGTACAGCGTATTCCAGCGCGATGTGCAGATCGAAGCCGGCAAGTCTTGGGTGTTGGCACCGGAATTAGAGCGCTTAGTTTCACAGCCGAAGCGGCAAGTCGATCGGCGGCCCGCGGTGCCGGGGTTCCTGTTGGATGAACTGAATCATTTGTTGGTTGAAGGTAACAAACTGCATGAGTTTGGGCGCTACGTCGAAGCGACACACAGTTACCGGGACGCTTACGAGAAAGCGGGCGCGGGGTTGGGCACGTACCGTGACGACCGTGTGCTGCAGACGATCGTCGCGCAGGCGGATGAAGGGATACGTAAGGCCCGGCTCGCCTGTCGCATGGAGCAACAGACCGTCTGTCCTTAGATTACAATCGAGTTCGCTGACAGCTTTGAATCGTGAATCGGTGACCCGTCGACCGAGATGACGCAGCGGTACGCCCTTCTTACTAGCACCGTTCTTCTTGCCTTACTGGCCGCTGGAGTTTCCGGGCTCCAGGCTCAGGAGGAACGCCCGCCGTTTACCCTCGATCAACTGACCCAGATGGTCGAATCGGGGGTCTTTTCTGATCAGCGCATCCTCTTTCTTGTCAGAGAAGCCTGTCTAGGATTTCGTCTCGACGACGAGGCAGCCGGCAAGCTGCGGGTCTCCGGGGCCAGCGAGGGTCTGATCGCGAACCTGCGCGGTCGCAGCCAGTGTGTGAAGTTGCCCCGGGTCGTGACGTTTGTAGCGCTAGAGCCAGCCGAGCTGGCGGTCGCCACGGGCTCGACCGAGATCCTGCGGGCCAAAGCACTGGACCCCGACAGCACCGCAATCCCCAACGTCGTCTTCGAGTGGAGCTCGGACGACTCGACGGTTGCTGTCGTGTCGCAGGGGGGTGTTGTGATGGGCAGGTCGCCAGGCATGACCTGGGTCCGAGCGGTCAGCCCGCAGGGGCCCGTGGGCATGGCGCGAGTCAGCGTGAGCGCCGCCGTGGCAAGGCAGCCTGCCGAGCCGACCGACACGCTCGGCACCGGGAGCTTCACTGGAAAGAGCCCGGCTACTGCGGCGGCTCTCGGTTTCGTGCTTCCGGGCGGCGGCGAGTTCTACTCCGGCAACACGGCCAAGGGTGTCGTCGTGCTCTTGGGCGCGGCGGCCGGCTTGGCGGCGGGTTATCTCATCACCAGCGAAGAGATAACCGGCTTCCAATACAGCGCTGCGACCCCGACGGCGACATGCCAGGTCGACCCGGGGACGGGCAACACGCTCTGCACCTACAGCGTGACGCGGACCGATACGGTCAAAGAAACACGCCAGATCGTTGTCGGTGCGGCAGTAGCTGGCGCGTTCTGGCTGTACGGTTTGATCGATGGGGTGCGGAGCGCTAAGAAGTCCCGGGTGACGCAGACTAACCAGTTGCCAGGTGACGAGACACCCGACCTATCGCTGGAGCTGATGCCGGCGGATGGCGTACGGGTAACCCTTATGGGTGACGTGGAGTTCACGTTGCTGCGGTTGCGCTCGTGAGCCGCCGGGTCGCGGTCACTGTCGTGGCGTTCGCGCTGCTGGGCGCCGTGAGCTGTGAGGATATAACGACACAGCAGAGGCAGACCACGCTCGTCGTCGAGATCTCGGCCGGAGCCTCGCCGTTCCTCGCGGCGGGGGATACGTTGCTCGGCGACACAGTAAGCTTCACGGCTCGTTTAACGGACAGCGGTCGCGAAGTGCCAATCGTCTCCCAGCAGTTTTCATCCACCAATCCCAGCGTCGTCGAGATCCTGAACGCGTCAACGGGAGACGCGACCTTCAAGTCGACAGGTGAGGCGACTGTCCGGGTCACCATCTCCGATCCCGGGTTGCAGGGGACCGTCGACCTGCAGGGGCAGATGGACCTGCGGGTGACCGAATACGTTCCGCAATTCTCGCTGTCGTCCACCGTAACGGGAGCCGCGGTTCCGGCGAACGATGGGTTGATGGGCGATATCGTTCGGGCAAACGTCACGGTCACCAAAGATGGCAACGCCGTCACCAGCTCTGGCGTCAGGATCGTCTCGTCGTCCAACACCGATGTCGTCGACCCATCGGGAGCGACAGGTGCCGACCTCGCCCTTCTCAAGGGCGAAGGTACGGCGAACCTGAGGATAACCGTCGATCAGCCTCAGATCCCCGGGCACCCCAACCGGCTCATCGAGGGCATGCTTTCCGTCACGGTGAAGCCGTTCGTGGTGCGACGGGACGTGATCACTAAAGTCTCAGGTGACCTCAGTCTCATAAACGGCGACACACTCGTTACCGACTCCGTAGTATTCCGGGCAACGGTTGTGAAGGCCGGGAACGATACGGTCAAGAACTTCACCTCGGCCGGCACTCGCTGGACATCATCGAATCCCACGGTCGTGCGCATCGTCTCTGACACGATGGCGGTGTTCGAGAATCCCGGCAGCGCCTTAGTCTCCGTGGAGTTCGATGACCTGGATCTGCCGGGCGAGCCGTTCGGCGACACGCTGCGGGTGAGCACGTTCGTGCGCCAGGTGAATATCGAGTCGAACTTCGCGGGTCCTGGCCCGCTGGCCGATACACTACGAACGGACAGCGTGACCGTCACTGTTGCGGTTACTAAGAACGCACAGCCCCGCCTCAGCACGGTTCAGTCGATCGAGACCTCTGACTCGCTCATCGTCAGACCGGTCACCGCTATAGTGAATCAAGCCGTTTTCGCGGATACCGGGCAGTCGTGGTTGTGGGTGAACCTGTCACAACCGCGCTTGCCGCGGCGCGCGCTACGCGACAGCGTCCAGTTACGCGTCACGACGTACCTGCTGACCGCCGACTCGGCCTCGAGTACCACCCCCGTCATGGGCGATACGGTGCAGTACTTCGCCAGCGTGCGCGACACCCGCGGCGATACGCTGCTGACGGCCTTCGCTGCGAACTTCACGTCAGCCGACCCGTCCGTAGTTCGGCTGCTCAATGCCGGCACAGGCAGCGGGCTTGCACGCGATACCGGCACGTCCACGGTCAGCGTGACTTTGACCGATCCGACGCTGCCGAACGCGACGCTCGGCGCCACTTACATTCCTACATTAATTACCGTAGAGCGGTTTTACGGGCAGCCATCGATCACCAGCGGCGACTTTCGCGATTTCGTCACCGTCTCGGCCAGTGAGCTGCACAAGTTCACCGACAGCACGCGGGTGTTCTTCCCGAACGGCACGATCGGATACGTCGACACGGCGACGGCCGATACCCTGAAATTCTTCGTCGGCGCCGGTACCAATTCCGGTCAGCTCACTCTCGTCAATCTGGTGGACGACGTAGGAGGCGCGCGTGACACGGTGCTCACGCGTTTCTCGTTCAGCAGCGCCGGCACGGTCGACGATCCCTTCGAGCCCAACGATGCATTCCCTCTGGCTGACACGGATACCGTCGATCTTTCGGCGCGGCTGCCGTTCGACGAGATCCTCAGCATGGACCCGGTAAGGGTCCCCTCGGACACTAATTTCTTCTGGATCAGCGTTCCGTCCGGGCCGGGCGAGACCTTCGACGTGCGGGCTGCATGGCAGCAGGCCGCTAACATCGACTTCTTTGTATGTAACGGAATCGGCAACCCGCCAACTTCTTACGACGACACGGCCTGCTCCCGGCCGAAGACGGCGAACACCTCGGGACCGGGCGATTTCGTGGAAGAGGCGTTGAACTTGTTCCTCGGCGCCGGCCGCCACGTCTTCGGCTTCTACTGCCCGGCCGCGGGCCCGTGCCCAGCGTTAGCGGTGACGTACCGGGTGACGGTCGAGAGGCAATAGACAACCACAGCGATGGCAAGACGCGACCAACTGCTGATCTGCCCCACCTGCGGTGAAGTGAACCCGTCGGAAAACATCTCCTGCAAGTCGTGCTTGGGGGATCTCAGCGGGCGCGGTTCGGCGCACACGGGCCAGAGTCAGCTGGCGCAGCTGCACATACTGGTGAAACGGCTCGAGACCACGAACCGCAGGCTGGGTGTCCTGATCACCAGCGTCTGGCTGATCTTCGCCCTCTACGTCGCCTGGACGGTAGCCGCGGGTATCGTTGGCGTCGGCGGCCCGGCTACGCTGTTTCGTTGGCCCTTCTGAGCAACAGCCTCTCCCGGCAGTCCCACCCTGCCAGAGCCATTGAAACCCACGCCGGCTCGACCGCTCCGCTGCCGGCGCATTTGTTGCATGGACAATCGAGGCCGGGTAGATTGATTCCGGTTATCATGTAAGCGATTCACGCCGCGTGTCCCCACGTCGTTGGGGGCGGCCCCAACCAGGGCGGCTAGAATAGCTCGCAAGCCGCGCCCGTCTGTGGCATTCGCTGAGCGAACAACGGCTCGTCCCGAGCGCCTCTCTGATGGATAGAATCGGCAAGTTCGAAATAGTCGAGCTGCTGGGCCGTGGGGCCATGGGCATGGTCTACAAGGGGCATGACCCATCGTTGGCTCGCCATGTCGCGATCAAGGTGATGACCGCCCACCTGGAGATGGACCCGGAGCTCAGAGCGCGGTTCTTCAGAGAGGCACAGGCGGCGGGCAGCCTGCAGCACCCCAACATCATCACGGTATTCGAGCTCGGCGACGCCGGCGGCCAGCCCTTCATCGCCATGGAATTCATTCCCGGTCGTGATCTCGACAGTATCATCGACGCGCGCGAGCCGCTGACGATCGTCGAGAAGGTCGACCTGATCGAGCAAGTGTGCCGCGGCTTGGCTTACGCCCATGACCGAGAGATCATACACAGGGACGTGAAGCCGGCGAATATCCGGGTCACCGAGATGGGCCAGGTCAAGCTCATGGACTTCGGCGTGGCCCACCTGGTATCCTCCGAGTTGACTCAGACCGGTTCGGTTGTGGGGACGCCGTACTATATGGCGCCCGAGGTGATCTCTGGGAAACCGATCGACTCGCGTGCCGACATCTTCTCTCTCGGGGCCACCTTCTACGAACTGCTGTCCTACAGCCGCCCCTTCCAGGGTGACAGCTTGCAGACGGTGTTCACGAAGATCTTGCATAGCGACCCAGCCCCGCTACGCGAGATGGGTCTGGATGTACCGCATCTCTTGCAGAAGGTGCTGGATCGCTCGCTCGCCAAGAACCCCGACGACCGCTACGCCGATACGGGCGAATTTCTGAACGATCTCATGCGGTTCTGGGAGACTGTGCCCGCTTCGGCGCAGGCTCGGGCAGCGGCGGCCACGTCGTTGGGAGCTACGGCAGCGAAGGCGGCGGCCGCCGCAAAGCGGCGTTGGACCTCGCGGCGCTGGATCCCGTTGGCGGCGGGTGGGGCGATTATCGCGGCTGGCCTGATCATCGTGGGTGGCGCTGTGATCTGGCCAATGTTCTCGACGCGTACCGCCGGTGACGGCGTGGCGGAGACCGTCAACGCCACGGAAATCGTTTCCGGCGAGCCCGGCGGGGCTCCCGAAAGCGGCGTGCCTGCGGTTGGCATTGTTGATACGCTGACGGAAGCCGTCG
Organism: Gemmatimonadota bacterium; assembly: GCA_041617795.1. Lineage (GTDB taxonomy): Bacteria > Gemmatimonadota > Gemmatimonadetes > Palauibacterales > KS3-K002 > JBFJOD01. The sequence continues at coordinate 26,809 of JBFJOD010000008.1, forward strand.
CGGAGGACTCGGGCTCCGGTCAGCCGGCAGCCGCTGAGCAGGTGGAGGAGCCGCCGCAAGAACGTCGCGTGCCCATCAGACAGCCGGCGCCGGTCACGGCATCACCGCGGAATACGCGCTCCGATCCGTCCCGCGCGGCTCGCTCGGCCTATGAGAGCGCGCGCGTGCAGACGGAGGAGGTTCGTGCGCGCGCCCTGGAAGTCGGGGCGATGCGGTTGGCCGCCGCGGTTTTCGGACGGGCAGAGTCTCTGCGGGCTGATGCTGAGCGGCAGGCGGCGGCGGGTCGTCACAGCGACGCGGTTCAAAGTCTCAATGCTGCGCAGACGGCGTACGGCTCTTCTCAGACGACGGCTTTGTCCTGGCGTGCTCGCCTCGATTCCGCCTGGCAAACGTTAGCGTCGCTGCAGCCAGCGGCTCGGGAGGGTGCGCCCGAGTACGCTCAGGCGGAGCGTCTCCGTAAACAGGCACTCGATGCCGAGCAGGCGGGTGACCCCGCGGCCGCGCTAGTGCAGATCGCCAGCGCGGTGGAAGCTTACCGGCTGGCCGCGGCGCCGCCCCCGGTCGAGGCGCGGCCCGAGCCGAAGCCGGCAGCGGAGGAGGTGGTTCGCGCTACTCTGGCACAACTTCGCCGCGCGATCGAGACGAAAGACCTGCCGGCTCTTAGGCAGGTCTGGGTCGATCTCAGCTCTGAACAGGTTCGCGGTTTCGAGAGCTTCTTCAGCGAGATGCGAGACCTAAAGGTTAGCTTCGATGTCGAGTCGGTCGCTGAGATCGGTGATCGAATCGAGGCGTCGGTCCAGACGAGCTACGACTATGTGAGTCGCTCGTCGGGTCGCGAGACACGGCGATTCCCGCAAGTGTTCGAGATCGCTGAGAGAGGCGGCCGCTGGGTCGTCATCGGAGTCCGGGGCTAGACCGCCTCTCGCAGGCGGATCCACTATAGAGTGTACTCCAATCCCACGGTCGGGATCGGACCCGAGCGTAGCCCACCATCGTTCAGCGGTACCAGAACGTTTGTGATGATGATAACTCCGCCACCCGTCTGGAACTTGAAGCCCAACGAACCGTCGATGATATCATCCCGCTTGTTAGGGATGTTTGTGACGGACACGCGCCGTGTGAACGGGGCTTCGTAAGCGACGTCCCCCGGGAAAGTCAGCGTCTGGTCTCCTACCTTGAAGGCTCCGAGAAAATCGACGGCAAGCGTCGCCCAGTTGGACAGGCGCTGGTCGAAACCGAGTATCACTTCAAGCTCGTCCTGCTCGAGATCACTGCCGCGATACTCGAACCCGACGTTAGAGTGCGGGGAGAAGTCTGAGAACGTGCCGGAGATGATCAGCAATCCTTTGGCGTTCCATTCACCGGTGCCCAAGAAGTCCTCTTCGCGTCCGCTCGGCGCACGAACCTCGCCCAACAAACCGAGATCCCAATTGTCAGCGCGGACCAACAGGGCTTTTAGACGACCTGCTATATCGCCGATACCGCTGGCGCTGCCAAAGGATTGGTTGGTGGCCGAGAGAATCGGGTCATCCTGTGTGCCGCCAAAGAAGTGGAAGGGTGGGTTGGATGTAGGTACGACCGTCCCCACCGATGTGCCGCGAATGTGAAAATCGACGACCGGAACCGCCACGCCGATATCGAGCCAGTCCGTAAGTCCGAAAGTGGCATAGAAAGCGAACACGTCTGCATCGATGTCCAACGAGAGATCGAGGTTGATCACATCGTTTTCGAACGACGGGACCCCGTAGATCGTGCAATCGGCCGCAAAGGCCTCATCGCATCCTGGAAAATCGGAGTTCTGATGAACGAAGGTAAGCGCGATGTCGTTGAGGTCGACGCCCCGGATGTCGGAAAAACGCAGCCGCGAGTAATTGAGCCCGGCATTCAGTCGGCCACGGCCCACCGTCTGAGCGCGTTCGGCGAAGATCGGACCAAAACTGTTTGAGGTCGGCGTTGGCACGCCATCGACGAACTTGAACGTTTGACTTGCGACCGCCGAGCTTAGGGGGAAACTGGCGACATTAGAGCCGATCGACGCGTTGAAAAAGCTGATCAGCAAACCGTTCGCCTGCGAGGAGGCTGGGATGAAGTGGTTGCCGTGAACGGCTGTTGCCTCTTGCCCGGCCGTTCCTACGAGGAACAGTGGATCGTCGCCTCCGCCAAACACGAATAGCCCGTTGAGGACTTCCTGCATCGACTGGGCGCGAGCGGCCGTCGGCGAAAACAACGGAAGCACGAGGATCAAGCACGCCGAGAATAGGGCGCGGTTATGCATGGCCACCTCCGAGGACTAAGGGGCGCTGCTGGTTGGGTTTTCGGCTTGCAAACTGTAGCGAATAGGCCTTTTCGTCAAATTCGGCGGTCGATGCGTCGCTGTGTTGATTGGGCCACAAGCTTGTCGCCTGCGGACGTCGGCGCGTAAATTGCATTGCTTGATTTGGTTGTCTGCCGCTCGGGAGGAGCGATGGCCCCGGAGGATCTGGCGCTCGCGCAGAGCGAGCTTGCAAAAGACCAGCTGGCTAGCCACGTGGAGGAGGCGACTCGTGGCGACGTCGTCGTCGAGCGCCAGCTCGGCACGGGTCGCAGCGCACTCGTCTATCTGGCGGAACAGGGCTCGCTCGATCGCAAGGTTGCCGTCAAGGTCCTGCTGCCCCGGCATGCCCGGGATCCAAAGTCGGTCATCCGCTTCAAGCGAGAAGCGCGAGCGATGGCCGGTTGTCCGCATCCTAGTATCGTAAGCGTTTACAGCGTTGGTGAGACACGTAACGGTCTGCCGTTCTTCGTCATGGAGTACGTCGACGGCGAGACGCTGCAGGCGCGTCTGAAAAGGAAGGGCAAGCTACCACTTCAGGAGGTCGCTCGTATCTCTAAGGCGATCGGTGATGCGTTGAGCTACGCCCATTCTCGCGGGTTGATTCATCGCGACGTTCGCCCGGCTAACGTTCTGATCGAGACGGGCACGGGGCGGGTCCTGCTCACTGATTTCGGGCTGGCGAAGCTCTCATCTGGGAAGAACCGGGCGGTGACACTAACCGGTACCGGCGAGATCATGGGGTCACCGGCCTATCTGAGTCCGGAACAAGCCGAGTGCGGCGCGGTGGATGCGCGCAGCGACCAGTACTCCCTAGCCGTTCTGACCTACGAAATGTTGGCGGGGCGCCTGCCGTTCGACGGCCCGACAGCCCAGGACTATGTCCGTCAACAGGCCGAGGAGACGCCGCTCTGCCTGTTGCGGGTGGAGCCAGCCATGCCCATCGAAGTCTCCAGAGTTGTCGATCGCGGGCTGATGAAAGAGCCGGGCGCCCGCTACAGTAGCGCTGCGGCGTTCGGAGAGGCACTCAGCGCCGCGGCCAGCTCCGCCCCCGCGCCCAGGGATGAAGTCAGGCCGGAACTCTGGCTGGGTTACGAGCGCCAGCTCATTCAGGCCACGGCAATCTATGCGGGCGCTGCTTGGGGCGTGCTGGAGGCGACCACTTGGGTGCTCGAGACCTTCGATGTCTCACTGCGGTTCCGGCAGCCCGCGCTCTGGGTCGTGCTTGCGGTCTTCCCACTGGTCATCGGGTTGGTGTGGTATCGGGTCCGAGCCTCACGGGCCCGGCAGGCCGAGCTTGCGCTGCAATAGCGGCTCTGGCGCTGCTCACTCTTCCAAATTGATCGTCGGTAAGACGGGATTGAACCCGGGTCGTGCCTCCGGGTGAGTGATTTGCCCGCCGATGGACGACGTCCAGCCGACCCAGCCTGCAACAGCCAGGGTGAGGACCAGCAGAGTGTAAAGCAGCCAGCTAGGAAACGGCTGTGGGCGCCGGTGCGCGATCAAGCTCAGCAGCGAGAAGGCGCCGAGCACCTCGAGGGCGATGAACGCGATCAGTCCTGCCTCTTGGTGGCGTTCCAACAACCTGTCGGAAGTTCCCGGCAGGCTCTCGACGATCTCCTCGGCAGGCTTACCTGTCAGGTAAACAGCGATGGAGATGAGCGCGACGACCACCAACATCACCAAACCGGTCCGCGCAAGATCGGGTCGCCTGCGCGCCGTCGCCACGACGAGGACCCCGAGGCTGAAGACGAGCCCGACGATTGGGAAATGATTGATGAGCAGGTGGAGATGTGCGCCGTTCATCGCCGTCCCTTTCTGGAATCCCAGTTTCGGTGCCTGCAGACATAGGGCGGCTCGGCCAGGTGGGTGTCAAGGGATGGGCCCGCCGCCGGGGTCAGGTTCGCGGGTCCAACTTTTCGGCTAAGGCCGGCTCCACTTTCAGCTCGACGATGTCGGGTGGGAACAGCAGGTCGAGCGTCCAGTCGAAGGCGACGCGTAAGCGGCGCTCCCAACGCGGCAGTGCCAGCAGGTAGTAGGTCCGCCAGGCGAACCAGGCCAGAAATCCCGTTAGGCGGATGCCAAAGACCTGGCCGGCTCCGCGATGCCGGCCCAGCGTGGCCAGCATCCCGAGGCCGCGGTAACGGAACGGCTCGAGCGCCTGGCCGCGAATCGCGGCGTAGACGTTCTTGGCGACGTGGCGACCCTGGCGCACCGCGTGCTGGGCCGTCGGTGGTTGGTAACGCTTTCCGTCGGCTTCGGGGATCAGCGCGCAATCGCCTACCGCCCAAAGTGTATCGTAGCCGCGGACCTGCAGGAACTCGGTCACGGGCAGGCGATCGTCCCGCTCTACCCGCTCCGCCGCGATGTCGGCGATGAGCGGCGAAGGACGAACGCCAGCGCTCCAGATGACGGCCTGGGTGGCCAGCTTGCGGCCGTCGTCGATGTGGAGAACGCCATCGCGATACGCGGTGACGCGCGCGTTGAGCCACACTTCCACCTGCCGTGATTCGAGATTCCGCTTGGCGTAGTCACCGACCTCGCGAGGCAGCTCTTGCGCCAGGTGATCGCGCATCTCGACCAAGACCATGCGGACATCCGCGGCTTCGATGTTGGGGTAGTCCTCCACCGCCTGCACGACGAAGTCGTGCAGCTCGCCGGCCACCTCGGTGCCGTTGAGGCCGCCACCCACGACCGCGAAGCTGAGCAAGCCCCCACGTTCAGCTTTCGAAAGCGTATCGGCACGCTCGAGCGTCCGCACCACGTGATTGCGGATGCGGATGGCGTCGGCCAGCGTCTTCATCGTGAAAGCGTTCTCTTGCAGACCCTCGATACCAAAGAACTCGGTGACACTGCCGGCCGCCAGGATGCAGTGATTGTACCTCATCACTCGTTCGCGCCTGTTTTCGTCGACATAGGATACCTGGCATGCCGGTGGATCGAGCCGTCGAACCGTGCCCTCGATGAAGCGCACGCGTTTCAGCATGCGGCGGATCGGGTTGACCGCATGGCGCGACTGGATCAGCGAGGCGGCGACCTCCGCGAGCAGCGGGGTGAACAGATAGAAGTTCGTGCGGCTGATGAGGGTGACGCGGGCCTTCAGCTTGCGGCGGAGCAGGCGATCGAGTTTGAGCGCCGCGTTCATCCCGCCGAATCCGCCACCGATGATCAGGACGTCGGTGTGCTCGGGTTGGGGCATCTCGCACCGGCCTTCCGGAGCTGGTGTATTGGCTTCGATCCGCATTCCTATGTGCGCCCCTATACACCGGGAGGCGGGACGGGTGCCGGGCGCGACGATTGAGCTTGTGGGTCACAGCGTAGAGACATGCCCGGCCGATGTCTTGGGGGCGGTAGCTCAGTTGGGAGAGCGCCTGCCTAAAGGGCGAGCGGCTAAGGTACTTCCAGCGGCAGTGAGCTGCAGGGTGTGCCCCCGGCCCACGCGGGTCAGGCGACCCCTCTCTTTGTGCGCCTATCGTACAAAGCACCCCATACCTGATTGCTCTATTGGCTATTGACAACAGAGAATCACGACTATACTTTGTTCGTATACCGAACAAAGTGAGGGCTCTGGTCGAGCTTCGGGCCCGCCGGTTCGGTACGTCGAATCACCCCTAATGGAGTGGAAACATGACCGCGCGACGTTCCACGGCAGTGGCAATCCTGGCGCTCCTGTTCACCGCTGCGTGCGACAGTGATGACGGCCCGCTCAGTCCCGACCTGCCCGACGTTCCGTCGGAAGGTGCGGTGTTCCTGGACGACTACGCCGAGGGCTTGACCTTCCAGGCCTTCGCCGACTCCAAGGTCGACGCCGTGGAGATCGACAACACCGAGACGCTCCGGGGCTCCGCGTCCCTCAAGGTCACGGTGCCGGGACCGGGGGATGCCTCGGGGTTCTTCGCCGGTGGCGCCTTCACGACCAATGCTGCCTGGGATCTCTCCGGGTACGACGTGTTGACCTTCTGGGCCCGATCCAGTAAGAGCGCCACCCTGGACGTGGCGGGATTCGGAAATGACAACACCGGTACGTCCCGCTACACGGTCGAGAGCACCAGCCTGGATATCTCCGGCGTATGGAGGAAGTTCTACGTTCCCATCCCGGACCCCTCGGTCCTCGCCGCCGAGACAGGGCTCTTCTTCTTTGCCGAGGGCCATGAGAACGACGAGGGCTACACCATCTGGTTCGACGACATCCACTTCGACTCGTTGGGGGCCTCCGTGGTGCGCGCCGCGATGGCCGGCAAGACGCTGACGCTAGAGGTGGGGGCCACCGCCAAGGTGGAGGGCCTCACGGCCACGGTGAACGCCGACGGCGTGGACGTCACGGTGAGCGCCATGCCGTGGTACTTCAGCTTCGAGTCCTCCGACGAGTCCGTGGCCACGGTCGCCCCGGACGGGACCATCAGCGTTGTGGGATCCGGCACCGCCGAGATCACGGCGTCGCTGGGCGGTATGGCCGCTTCCGGATCCGTCAGCATCAGTACCGGGGCCCCGCTGTCAGAGCCGGCGCCCTGGCCGCCGCACGATCCCGCCGACGTCATTTCCATCTTCAGCAACGCGTACGACGACGTGCCGGTGGACACCTGGTCCGCCGACTGGGACATGGCCGACGTGGAGGACGCGGAGATCGAGGGCGACGACATGAAGCTCTACACCAACCTCGTCTTCGCGGGGATCGAGTTCGTGTCGCAGACCATCGACGCCAACGAGATGACCCACTTCCACATGGACATCTGGACCCCCGACGCCACCGACGGCGGCCAGGTCTTCAAGGTCAAGCTGGTGGACTTCGGCGCCAACGGGGTGTGGGACGGCGGCGGCGATGACGTGGAGCACGAGCTCTCCTTCTTCGCACCGACGCTCAACTCCAATGAGTGGGTGAGCATAGACGTGCCGCTGTCCGAGTTCGCGAACATGACCACCCGGGGCCACCTGGCACAGCTCATCATCTCCGGCGACCTGGGCACGGTCTACGTAGACAACGTGTACCTTTATAAGGGCGGGCCGGTGGACGCCCCCACCACGCCGGCGCCCACGCCCACGTACGATGCCGGTGACGTCATCTCGCTCTTCAGCGACCCGTACACCGACGTGACGGTGGACACCTGGTCCGCCGACTGGGACGTGGCCGACGTGGCCGACGGGGACGCCGGTGGGGATCCTGTGAAGATCTACACGGGCCTCTCGTTCGCCGGCATCGAGTTCACATCTGCCACCATCGACGCCACGGGCATGACCCACTTCCGCATGGACATCTGGACGCCCGATGCCACCGACGCTGGGGAGGTGTTCAAGGTGAAGCTGGTGGACTTCGGCGCCAACGGGGTGTGGGACGGCGGCGGGGACGACGTCGAGCACGAGATCACGCTCGACGCGTCCACCACACCCGCCATCGGCACCGGGAGCTGGTACGTTCTGGAGATCCCCCTCTCGGACTTCACGGGGCTTACGACCCGGGGGCACCTGGCGCAGCTCATCATCTCCGGCGACCCCAACACGGTGTACGTGGACAACGTTCTCTTCTTCAATGACGTGAACTCTCCGTCGGAGGCCGCGCCCACGCCCACCCACAACGCCGCGGACGTCATCTCCTTCTTCAGCGATGCCTACACCGACGTGACGGTGGACACCTGGTCCGCCAGCTGGGACAACGCGGACGTGGAGGATGTCACGGTGGTCGGGGATTCCGTGAAGAAGTACACGAACCTGGTGTTCGCAGGGATCGAGTTCACCTCCGCGACGGTGGACGCCACGTCCATGACCCACTTCCGCTTCGACTTCTGGACGCCCGACGCCACCGACGCGGGCCAGGTATTCAAGGTGAAGCTGGTGGACTTCGGCGCCGACGGCGCCTTCGATGGCGGTGACGACGTCGAGCACGAGATCACTCTCGACGCGTCGTCCACGCCGGCGCTCGCCACGGGGAGTTGGGTGAGCTACGACGTCCCGCTTTCCGACTTCACGGGGCTGACGACTAGGGCCCATCTCGCCCAGCTAATCATCTCGGGCGACCCCAACACGGTGTTCCTGGACAACATCTACCTGAGGAAGTAGCCCCACGGACCATCCGGTCCGGAAGAACGACAATCGACCCCGCGCCGGGCAGCGCGGGGTCGATCTATCGCACTAGCGGACCAAGCACTCGGCTGCCTGGAACCTTGGCGAGTGTTCGACACCGGCCCGGGAAGGGATGGGCCGCCAAAACGACTGGTTATGAGCGCAAACTCTAGGATGGGCTTACGATCTGCCTGGCTCGGACTCTCAGTCTGCGTCGCTTTGGGATGCGGCGGGGCTGCGGTTAACCCCAACCCGTCCGAGCCTGAGGTTCCCGCTGACGAGCCGGCGGACACGGGGGTCTGGACGCTCGTCTGGCAGGACGAGTTCGACGGACCCGGACTCGACCTGACGAAGTGGTCCGTTCAGTCGGGAGACGGCTGTGACCTGGGCATCTGCGGCTGGGGCAACAATGAGCTCCAGTGGTACCAGTCCGAAAACGCTGTCACGGCAAACGGAATCCTCACCATCACCGCTCGACGCGAGGCGGTCGGGGGTAAGCCCTACACGTCGGCGCGCTTGCGGACCTCCGGCAAGGGGGATTGGACCTACGCCCGGGTCGAAGCCCGGGCCCGGCTGCCCCAAGGACAGGGCATGTGGCCTGCCCTCTGGATGCTCCCCACGGACAACGTGTACGGGGGTTGGGCGGCAAGCGGCGAGATCGACATCATGGAGCTGCTGGGGCACGAGCCGGCGACCGTTCACGGCACGCTGCACTACGGTGGAGCCTGGCCGAACAACGTCTCCTCAGGTGAATCGTTCACTCTGCCCTTCGGCACTTTCGCCGACGATTTCCACGTCTTCTCGCTGGAGTGGGAGGAGGGTGTCATCCGGTGGTTCGTGGACGGGGCGCTCTATCAGACCCAGACCCACTGGAGTACGTCAGGCTTCTCGTTCCCTGCGCCCTTCGACCGGCGCTTCCATTTGCTCCTGAACCTCGCGGTGGGTGGCAACTGGCCAGGAGATCCCGACGCCACGACCGAATTCCCCCAGCACTTCGAAATCGATTGGGTGAGGGTGTACCAGAGGCGGTAGGGCCTCTCTCGGGCGATCCCAACACGGTGTTCCTGGACAACATCTACCTGAGCAGGTAGCCCGAGACCCTAGGAGCCGGCGAGGCGCACCAGTCCGAACCATTCCTCCACGTCGTCGGGGTCCTGCGTGAAGGAGTCCTCCAAGCCGAACTTCCACCAGGCGTCCAGAAGCTCGTGGACGACGATGCCGGCCAGCGGGTCACGGGCCGTCGAGACGTCTTCGAGCGCACGCAACAGCCCCGTCGCCTGTTCGGACTCGGTATTGCCCCCGTACCCGTAGTTCGGCGGCCCCACGTGGGGGGCGTTGGGCGAGACACTCAAGCCGGTCTCCGTTACGAGCAGCGGGATTCCGGAGTGCCGCATCTTGAGCTCTTCCATCCATCCCTGCGTGAGCGTCCCCGATGCGCTGCCCGGGGCCGTACCCGGCCGCAGATATGGAATGTCGTACGGGTAGACGTTGTGGCTCCGGAAGTCGAGGAAGGGCGTATCGATGAGATCCGCGGTGCGGATCTGGTTCGCGTAGGAGACCAGGTGCGTGAAACCGTAGTGGTCCTTCTCGTACTGCTTCACGTAATCGGCCATCTCTGCGAGGAAAACCTCCGTGGCATTCAGGCCCGCAGTGGTTCGCACATGGAGGCCGTCATAGCGATCGAGGTCCGGATGGGCCGCGTTTGTCGCGAGAATCGTCCGCTCGCTGAGCTCGTTACCCACCAGATACGCGACGAGTGGCGCGGAACCGTCCGGAAAGGCCCCGTGGATGCGATCGATCACGCTCCGGAAGTACGCGCGGGTCGATTCCTTGAAGCCCGGGTCGTGCAGGTCGCCGACCTCCGTGTCGACCCACAGGGTCTGGATGAAGTGAAGCGTACCGACTTCGGCGATCGCCTCGTACGCGTAACGGGGGGCGCCCCACAGTCGAACTGTGTTGGCGCCCATGTCGGCAATCTGCGCCAGGTCCCGAGCGATGCTGTTCCGCAACTTCTCGGGTAGGCTCCACGCGGTCTCGGTATCCCATGGGAGATGGCCGGGATAGCCGGGTACGTATACAACCGCCCGGATTTCGAAGGGTTGCCCGTCCTTCAAGATGTGGTTTCGCCCGGCCGTGAACGTGCCGCCCGCAGGCTCGAGCGGCTCGCTCCAACGCTGCCGAATCGCCAGATACGCCTGACGAGGCTGGGTCAGGAACACACTCGGCGGGCCGCCGCCGGGCGCCGGGTCCTCGGGCCCGGTGAATTCGGCGCACGCAGGGGCTACGCCCACAAGAAAGAAGGTTACGCTCAGGAGTCGGCGGGTCGTCGGCCCCACTCCCCCATTACCCATCACTCGGCCCGTCATCGGTGACCCCGTCCCAGCGGACCGCTGCCGGTGCAGGTACCGCGGAGGACATGGAGGCGGATGACTCGCAGAACTCGTCTTCCAACCCGGCCACGCTGGTGGAGTGGGACTAAGAACAGGTGAACACCGTGAAGGTAACGATTTGGGCCCGTTCTTGGGCACTTTCAAAGGATAAGGATTAAGGATCGACATTCTTTGGGGACCCTATGAGCCCCTGAGGGGCGGCTAGGGGAAAGTGTGTGGAGGGGTGGTGCCGGGCAAGGGAGGGGTGAGGGGAGGGGATCTTGTGTTTCTGGAGGGTTTGGTCCTTTCCTCCAGAGTCCTGACATCCGCCCATCGGTTGCGGATGCACCCGGGGATCAGGTCGATGTTGGTGGACCCCATCTTCAATAGGGCATCGGATTCTTCCGCTTCCTTGGCATCGTGCCCTCCCGTTGCTAGGTTTTGCGGCGGGTTAGGCACGAATGGAAGGCTTTGGCCGGGTTTGTCACCATATTTCGTCACAGACGGCGGCTCTAAGGCCTGAAAAGCTTGTATTGGGGCGGTAGCTCAGTTGGGAGAGCGCCTGCCTTGCACGCAGGAGGTCGTGGGTTCGAATCCCATCCGCTCCACTGCCCGCCTTGCCCCTCCGGATCGGTCGCTTGAACTACACGTATCCTATGACCAACAGTTTCCAAGGGAGACGCTTCTGCCTGCTCGGCTTGTCCCTGCTGATTGGGATCAGCGGCTGCGACAGGGATAGGGTGCGCGAGTTGCTGGGCGACTTCACCCCGCACGAGCGCTACGAGCGGGCTCTGGTGGCGGCGGGCCTCGATCAAACCGCTCTGGGCCACGACTGGCTCGCTGCCGCAGAAGCGGCGCTCGAAGCCGGCATCGTCGTCGCGGCCCCGTATCGCGAGGAGAGCTATCTCGACCAACGAGAGGCCATGGCGGCGGCTTATCGGGTGTCTCTGCGGCGGGGCCAGCTGCTCGAGGCGAGGTTCGCCAGCGAGCCGGACAGCAGTTTCCAGGTCTTCATCGATCTCTATCTGGTTGTGCCGGGGTCTGACAGACCGCCAACCTTTCTGGCCAGCGCAGACAGTCTGAGTCGTGGTCTGGAGTTCTTGGCGCGCCGTGACGGCGATTATCTGGTTCGTATCCAGCCGGAGTTGTTACGCGGTGGTCGATATTCGATAGAGATCCTGGTGAAGCCCTCACTGCGGTTCCCGGTGGCCGGACGCGATGCGTCGGCGATCGGCAGCTTGTACGGTGACGCCCGCGAAGCCGGGCGTCGTCAGCACGAGGGCCTGGACATCTTTGCGCGGAGAGGGACTCCGGTGGTCGCCGCGGCGGACGGTGTCGTGCGCAGCACCCGGCGCAACAACCTGGGCGGCAACGTGGTCTGGCTGCGCGATGATCTCGGGCGCACGCATTACTATGCCCACCTCGACAGCCAGGCGGTGTCCCGTAATCAGCGGGTGACAGCCGGCGACACGATCGGCTTCGTCGGAAACTCCGGCAATGCGCGCACGACGCCGCCGCACCTGCATTTCGGCATCTATGCGCGCGGCTCCTTCGATCCCTACCCGGCACTCGAGGAACTTCCGACCACACCCGCGAGTTTCACTGGTGATCCGAAAGTGATCGGAGGGTTTGTGAGAGTTCGCGAAGCGGATTCGCGAATCCGGAGCCTGCCGACCACGCGATCACACGCGCTGGCGGAGCTGCCACTCCACACGCCCTTGAAAGTGGAGGCGGGTGCCGGTGACTGGTATCGTGTGACTCTGCCGGACGGCACCGCCGGTTTTGTTGCCACCAGATTGACCGAGCCGATCGACGCGCCTATCAGGCGCGAGGTGTTGGCGAGCGGTGGCAAGCTGCTCAGCGATCCGGCAGCCGCGGCCTGGGCGGTGGACAGCGTCGATGCGGGCGTCGAGGTCCCGGTCCTCGGGGTCTACGGTGGGTTCCTCTTAGTCGAGGCGCCGAGCGGCAAGGCTGGTTGGCTGCAGCCGGATTAGCCCGCTTTGCAGACCGTGCATCCCAGCCGTCAGTTTGTTATTCTCACGGCTCTGCAAAAGAATAGGGACCTGCAACCATCGGAGGAGTAAATGGCCAAGAAGGTTATAGCCGTGGTCGGCGCCACCGGCGCTCAGGGCGGCGGCCTCGCCCGGGCGATCCTGCGTGACAAAGGCAGCGAGTTCGCAGTGCGGGCGATCACGCGGAATCCGGGATCCGACAAGGCGAAGGCACTTGCGGCGCAGGGCGCTGAGGTCGTGAAGGCCGACCTCGACGACGTAGCCAGCCTCAAACAGGCCTTCAAAGGAGCCTACGGCGCCTTCTGCGTGACCAACTTCTGGGAGCACTTCTCCCCGCAAAAGGAAACCGCGCACGGCGAGAACCTGGCTGAGGCGGCCAAGGCGGCCGGCGTCCAACACGCGATCTGGTCGACCTTCGAGGATACGCGCGATTACGTGCCGCTGGACGACGACCGCATGCCCACGCTGCAGGACAACTACAAGGTGCCTCACTTCGACGCCAAGGCGGAAGCGAACAAATACTTCAAGGACCAGGGTGTGCCCACGACCTTCCTGTTCACGTCGGGCTACTGGGAGAACCTCATCTTCTTCGGCTGGGGTCCGCAGAAGGCTGAGGACGGTTCGCTGTTCGTGGTCTTCCCGATGGACGACGTGAAGCTGCCGATGATCGCCGCCGAAGACATCGGCAAGTGCGCTTACGGCATCTTCCAGCGCGGCAAGGAGTACATCGGCAAGACCGTTGGCGTGGCCGGCGAGCATCTGACAGGCAATGAGATCGCGGACACCCTCTCCAAGGCTCTTGGCAAGGCCGTCGCATACCAGGCCGTGCCCGCGGACGTCTATCGTAGCTTCGATTTCCCGGGTGCTGACGATATCGGCAACATGTTCCAGTTCAAGCGAGACTTCACCCACGTCTACGCGAAGAACCGGAACGTCGAGGAATGCCGCCGGCTCAACCCGGAGCTGAAGACGTTCAAGCAGTGGCTGAACGAGAACGCTGCCAGGATCCCGCTGCCGGAGTAGCTCACCGACTTGAAGAGTCAGCCGCCAAGGGGGGGGCTGTGATGTCCTGCCATCCGGCCCTCTTTCGGCGCTTCAGCATTGCGGTTGCGAGGCTGTCGTTGGTCCCCTGAGCATCCGAGGGCCGCGGCTAGAGTCGCGCTGCGCCTTCGCCTTTGGCGGGACAAAAGGGTCTGGGATAATCTTGACAGGGCCACCGCCAGCCCGTACTTTGTTCGAAGTCCGAACAAAGTACGGATAATCGGGCTCACCCCATTCGTGGTGGGTCTGGTTCGGGATCGCCGTACCCCAGCCCGGAGGCGGACATGACCACGAAGAGCCGGTTTTTCATCGCTGCGGCAATAGCCGTCGCGAGCCTCGCGGCGACCGGCTGCGATAGAGATAGCGCAACTGAGCCGGCACCTCCGAACACCGACCCCACAGTTTTTTCCGACAACTTCGGCGATAACGTCACGTATCAAGCCTTCCTCGACTCGAAGGTGGACGCCGTGACGATCGTCACCAACGAGAGATACGAGGGCACAGCTTCGCTCAAGGTCACGGTGCCCGCTCCGGGCGATCCGGCGGGCGGCTTTGCCGGTGGCGCGTTCACGACGACCGAAGCGCGCGATCTGTCGGGCTACAACGCTTTGACGTTCTGGGCCAAGGCCAGCATGGCGGCGACGCTGGATGTGGCAGGCCTGGGAAATGACAACACAGCGACATCGCTGTACGAGGCCAAGTGGTCAGGCATCGCGCTCACCACCACCTGGACGAAGTACGTCATCCCCATCCCGCTCGCCGCGAAGCTCTCGTCGGAGGACGGCCTCTTCTTCTTCGCCGAGGGACCTGAGAGCGGCATCGGCTATGATGTGTGGTTCGACGAAATCATGTTCGAGACGGTCAGCACGGTCAGGAACCCACGGCCGGCCATCGCTACCCAGACGCTGGGTGTGGAGGTTGGCGAGATGGTCAGCGTGGGCGGTACGACAGTCACCTTCGACGTCGGCGGGACCGACCAGCTCATCGAAGCCTTCCCCGGCTATTTCACCTTCAGCTCGTCGAATCAGTCGGTCGCCACGGTTTCCGCTGATGGAGCGATCGATGTGGTTGGGGCCGGCAACGCGATGATCACGGCCAAGCTCGGCACGGTGGATGCGACCGGCGCAGTAGAGTTGACGGCTGCTGCGGCACCGACCAGCGCGGCGGCTGCTCCGACCCTACCGGCGAACGAGGTCATCTCGCTGTTCAGCGACATCTATAACGATGTAACGGTGGACACCTGGTCGGCTGTCTGGGACCAGGCAGATGTCGCTGACGTGCAGGTGGCGGGCGACGCAGCGAAGAAGTACACGAATCTCGTCTTTGCAGGCATCGAGTTCACGTCCCAGACCATCGATGCTGACGCCTTCGGGGCAACCCACTTCCACATGGATGTGTGGGTACCCGATGCGACGGCCTTCAAGCTGAAGCTCGTCGACTTCGGCGCTGATGGTGCCTTCGGCGGCGGCGACGACAGCGAGCACGAGATCACGCTCTCTGAGACGTCAACCCCGGCCCTCACGGCCGGGGACTGGAACAGCGTGGACATCCCGCTGGCGAATTTTACGGGTCTCGGTAGCCGGGCGCACCTCGCCCAGCTGATTCTCTCGGGCTCGAGCCGCACCATCTACGTGGACAACGTCTACCTGTACATAGGCGCAGCACCAGATGCCCCCACCACGCCGGCGCCGACGCCGACCGTTCCCGAGGCCGATGTCATCTCGCTGTTCAGCAACGCCTACACCGACGTCACGGTGGATACTTGGTCGGCCGTTTGGGATCAGGCGGACGTGGCTGATGAGCAGGTCGCGGGCGACGATGTGAAGAGGTACACGGGGCTGGTGTTCGCCGGCATCGAGTTCACGTCACAGACGATCGACGCGTCAGCGATGACGCACTTCCACATGGACATCTGGACGCCCGACCCGACAGCCGATCCGGCGGCGTTCAAGATCAAGCTGGTCGACTTCGGCCCGAACGGAACCTTCGACGGCGGCCCGGATGACTCGGAGCACGAGCTCACCTTTACTGCGAGCTCGAATCCGCCGCTGGCCACGGGTAGCTGGGTCAGCTTCGAGATTCCGTTGACGGACTTCACGGGACTGGTGGAAAAGGCACACCTCGCTCAGCTCATCATCTCGGGTGACCCGAACACGGTCTACGTAGACAATGTCTACCTCCATAAGTAGACCGCTGGCGCTGCCGGTCCGTCGGCGTGGCAACTAAGAGGAAAGACCTGGCAAACGAGGGGACGCAGCGCGCCGCGTCGACGCGCCCGCGTCCCCTAATCGGTTCGGTCCTGCGGCTCATCTGGCAGGAGCGCCGGATCTCGCGCGCTGATATCGCCCGCCACACCGACCTTGCCCGGTCTACTGTCTCGGAGATCGTAAGCGAGCTGTTGCCGACGGGGCTCGTTGCCGAGGTGGGCGCCGGGCCCTCGAGCGGTGGGCGACGGCCCATCTTGCTCGAGTTCCAGGACGACGCCTGCGTAATTCTCGGCGTCGACATAGGTGCCGCCCACGTAGCCGTCACCCTCACGAATCTGCGCGGCCGGGTGCTCGCCTGGGAGGACCGCGGCTATCCAGTGCGCGATGATCCAGAGGGGACAAGGGCGCTGATCGCCGAACTCTGCGAAGCGTGCTTGTCGGCTTCGGAGCTCGGTAGTCAACCGCTGGTCGGGATCGGCGTCGCCGTTCCTAGCCCCGTCGACCCCAAGGACCCCGACCGGCTCTCCGCGGTAGTGCTTCCCAAGTGGCGAGGACAGATTGGCCTGGGCGATCTGCGCGGGCGGTATGACGTGCCGTTGCTGGTGGACAACGATGCGAACCTGGGCGCCTTGGCCGAGCGCTGGTGGGGGGCAGGTCGCGGCATCGACGACTTCGCTTACATCAAGTTGGCGACCGGTGTGGGCTCGGGCCACATCATCCGGGGCGAGATTTACCGGGGAGCCACGGCTTTTGCCGGTGAAGTGGGGCACCTGGCCATCGACCCGCAAGGAGCACCCTGTGTCTGTGGTCTTCGTGGGTGTCTTACCACCTTCGTCGGTGCCCCGGCGCTTGTGGCGCGCACTCGCGCGCTGCTCGGCGAATATCCGGAAAGCGTTCTTGTTGACGCGCAACTGACCATCGAATCCATCGAGGACGCGGCCCTCGACGGCGACCCGCTGGCTCTACAGGTCGTTCACGAGGCAGCAGGCTACCTGGGCATCGCGGTGGCTGGCATGCTCAATCTCATGAACCCGGCCATGGTTGTCTTGGGGGGCGGCTTGGCGCGCCTCGGTGAGCTGCTTCTCGCACCGCTGCGCGAAACGGTCCGACGGCGCACGCTCGTGAGTTCGGTAGCCGCCTCTGAGATCCGGACCAGCGAGCTGGGGCCACGGGCGGTCGCGGTCGGAGCCGCCACCCTTGTCCTCGAGGCGGCGCTGGCCGACGCGCGCCTCTTTCCACCGGCGCCTGCGCGCCGATCGGCGGCGCGATGAGGCGACCGCGACTGGCTAGCCGGGTTCTAGCAGTGGCGGTGCTGACACTCGCTATCGCCGGTTGGGACCTCCGCTGCGGTGATGGACTGTCGGAGTGGCGGCTGGTCTGGCAAGACGAGTTCGAAGGGCCCGCAGGTCAGCCGCCGGACCCCAGCCGCTGGCGCTACGACATCGGCGAAGACTGGGGCAACGCGCAGCTCGAGTACGATACGTCGCGCCCGGAAAACGTTTCGCTGGACGGTGCCGGCCACCTGGCGATAACGGCGCGCGAGGAGAGCTACCAGGGACGGGACTATACCTCAGCGCGCATCAACACTAGCGCTCTGTTCGAGCAGGCGCGCGGGCGCTTCGAGGCGCGGATCCGCCTGCCGGTGGGTCGGGGCATCTGGCCGGCGTTCTGGCTGCTTGGTGCCGACTTCGACACGGTGGGCTGGCCCGCCTGCGGCGAGATCGACGTCATGGAGTACCGCGGCCAGGAGCCGAGCGTGGTTCACGGCAGCCTCCACGGCCCGGGCTACTTCGGCGGTGGCGCCGTAAGCCGCCGCTTCGACCTGCCCGGGGAAGGTTTCGACGTCGGTTTCCATGTCTTCGCCATCGAGTGGGAGGCGGAGCGCATCAGCTGGATGGTGGATGGCACGCGCTACCAGACGGTCACGCCGAGCGACCTGCCAACCGGCGGTCGCTGGGTGTTCGATCACCCCTTCTTCATCATTCTGAATGTAGCGGTCGGAGGGAACTTCGTCGGGCCACCGGACGGCAGCACAGTCTTTCCGCAGACGATGCTGGTCGATTGGGTCCGCGTTTACACGCGCGAGCCATGAGGTTAAACGTGAGCCTCCGCTCAACCGCCTATTCTTTGGCGCTGTTTTGGGCGCTCTCGGCGGTGGGATGCGTTCGCGACCGCCCACGGGCGCCGGAGG
>JBFJOD010000009.1:0-44018 GCA_041617795.1 Gemmatimonadota bacterium
CAGAAAGAGGATGAGGCCCCAGAGTATTGCCAGCCGTCTGATCATCGTTTCCTCCGAGTGGAGCACTTCAGAGTTGTGGTTGGGTTGCGTGAAGGTAAGGTCCGGATGTGGGTTGGGGAACCGTCTGCGTCGAGTCCGGCGAAGCGTCCGCTAGGCCTGAACGAATCCGGGAGCGGCGCTGCCGTCGCTCCCGGAGTGTTAACATGAGTTCGCTCAGCGGCGATTATCAGACGAACCGTAGACCCACGGCACCGTCTTAGTCAGCAACGAGCCGATATGGTGGCTCGTGCGCGGTACCTGCAGCAACTGCCTCGTCGGGGCCGCTGAACCAGCGGGGCAGTTGGTGTTGACCAGGACAACATCGAACATCCAGCTCGATCCGCTGGACATGGTCAGGAAAAGATTGCCGGCACCTCCGGATATCTTGTTCACTCTCACACTGAAGCTGCCTTCGCCGGGGGAAGTTATCTGATGCTCAGCGTAGTCTGAGTAGGAGGTGCTGCCGCCCCAATTCAATTCGATCGTAGCAGTCGGAAATGATGTGAGCTTGTAAGTTCCTCCGCAGTAGTACGTGCCGTTCATCTGGTTGGAAACGGTCGCGCCGTTGGGACCGACCAGGCAAGTCGCCGTGATGACATCGAGGCCGGGAACGCCAAACCCTGCCTCGTAATGGTCGACTTGGCGACAGAATTCCACGACCGATCCCTGGCCTCCGGCGCAGTTTGCGCCTGCCGGTCCGGTACTGTCGTCACCACCACACCCCGACAAAGCGATCATCAAAGCCGTGATGATTGGCACCGCATGGACTGGCCTTATCATCGCACTCGCTCCTGTCTTCTTGGGAAATGGGCGCAGCTAGAAACTGAAGAACAGTATGCTCGCACACAAATCAGCGACTCAGGTCGGCGGTTCCTGGGGTCTTATAGCTGGGCGTGTGGCGGACTGCGTTCGTGTGGAAGCGGCCTTGGCCATTTCAATGGAAAATAGAGCGAAGAGGCGGTGGGGATTCGCTGCGACTGTTCCTGGGAGTCTGACTGCTTGCAGACCCGCACGGCCGGGATCACTCCGGAAGAGGAAACACCCCAACCTCAGCTAATCGCAAGCGAAGAAGAATACATAGCGCTGGTGCTTTCAGCAACTCCTTGCGGTGGAGTAAGCAGCGAGTCAATATCTTGGCGCACGATTCGGGGACCGGGCGGTTCCCATGGGTGCATTCGAGAGCAATCCACGTCATTCCCTACGCAAGACACGGTCTCGCTGAGTCCCGGGCGTCGTTAGGCTCGGCAACCGAACAGCGGCATGTCGAGTGAGGCGAGACTGGAAAGGCCAAGATTGACTCTCTACGAGATAACGATTGGAGTATCGATGCCGGAGTTGAACAAGCGGTTTACAACATGGGTGCTGGCGAGCCTGCTCGTGGCATCCCTGCATTTCGTGTGCGACTTGCGGGCGCAAGACAAGCTGCAAGGCTGGCCCGCGGGTGTGCGGCTTGAAGGTTCTTATGCCGGAGATGTTCTGGCAGCGACAGGCGGGGGATTGTCTGAGAAGGCGGTATACCTGGACAACTTGGATCTGATGCTCGACCTGGATCTCGGCGTTCTGCTCAAGGCCGGGAAGGCGTCGGTCCGGCTCCACGTTCAATCGAACCGTGGCAGTTCGATAAGCGAGCGGGTCGGCGACCTGCAGGGCGTCAGCAACATCGAGGCGCCAACAGAATGGCGACTCTATGAATTCTGGGTAGAGCACAACTTGTTGCCGGGACGTCTGTCGGTTTTGGCCGGCGTCTACGATGTGAACGCCGAGTTCGACGTCATCCCGGTCGCGGGAGACTTCCTCAACAGTTCGTTCGGCTTCGGTCCCGACGTCAGCCTGACGGGGATCAACGGCCCATCGACGTTCCCGCTCACCACGCTGGGACTGCGTATCAAGGCTCGTCCACTGCCGCGGGTCTACGCGGCGCTGGCCGTGTTGGATGGCTCGCCGGGCGATCCTGCCGATCCTGACCGCTCGCGATTCGACCTGGGGGATGGGGAGGGGGCGCTGATCGCCGCCGAGTTCGGCTACACGAGGGTCGCGCCCGGAGTCGTCGCGATCTTCGATGAGCCGCCGTCCCGGGTACAGACGGGCGGCCGCCGCATCGGCCGCGGCCGGACCGTGCAACGCCTGCGCAGCAAGGTTGCGGTGGGTGGGTGGGCCTACACCCGCGACTTCGAGCGCTGGCAGCCGGGAGAGCCAGCGAAAAGCTGGGGCGTTTACGCACTGGGTGAACGGCTGGTGTACAGGGGATCCCACGGCGATAACGGACTCTCTTTGTTCGCGCGGGTGGGCGCGGCCAGCGACGACGTCAATCAGCTGGGCTTCTACCTCGGTGGCGGAGCGGTCTACTCGGGGATCATCCCGAGTCGCCCGGGCGATGTGGTGCAGTTGGGTGTCGCCCACGCGCGCAACGGGTCGCCGTTTCTTCAGGCGTCAGATCCCGACGGCGATCAGCTCGAGCGGGCGGAGACCGTCGTGGAGTTCGGCTACCGGGCCCAGTTAGGTGCCTTCTTCAGCCTGCAACCCGATGTCCAGTATGTGATCAATCCGGGGATGGATCGGCAGCTCGACAATGCTGTCGTTCTGGGAATCCGCGGGATGGCGACGTTGGAATTGCCGTTCTAGTTGACTCGCCCTGAGCGATTGAGGTGTGCGGTCATCAGTCCTAAGTTGGCGGCGACGTTTCGTTATCGCGGCCGATCCGACCGAGATCTTCGCGCAGCGATTCGGTGTCCCAGCCCGCATCGCGATCCACACCTGGCCCCTCGATTTCCTGCAATAGAATATCCTCGAGGTCGCGGATCCGCTGGCGCGCAATGCTGATATAGCTCCGCCGGTCGTGGCGCATGCCTGCCAGTTCGCGCACGGAGTCCTCGTCGTGCCGCCGGAAAGTCCGCGCCGAGCGGTGCGCCTGGTACGATCGGAAGCCGAGTAGGCGAAGCGCATCGATTCCCATTCGCAGTGACGTATCCAGCGTCTCGCGGTAGACATGGGTCACCCCGGCATCCAGCAGCTCATAGGCTTGACGGCGGCCGTTCGCCCGGGCCAGCACGGTCAGTTGCGGGAAGTGCTTCCTCACATTCTTGATCAGACCGAGCGTCTTGTCGTGATCATCTATAGCAAGCACGAGCAGCCGCGCCCGCGGGGCACCGGCGGCGTGTAGCAAGTCGTGACGGGATGCGTCGCCGTAGAACACTTTCAAGCCCAGCTTTCGCAGTAGCTCAACGTGGTCCGAGTCGTACTCCAGCACCGTCGGCCGGACTCCGTTGGCGCGTAGGAGCCTTCCGACAACGCTGCCAAACCGCCCGAACCCGGCGATGATCACGGGGCTCTCCTCGTCTATCTCATCGGCTTCACGTTCGACCTGCTCATGCGTGCCGAAACGCGGCTGTATCAGCTTCTCGTTGAGAAGAATGAGCAACGGTGTCAGTGCCATCGAGATGGCAACGACAGCGATCAACGGATTGGCGATCTCGGTCGTCAGCACGCCGTTCTGAGTGGCGAATGAAAACAGCACGAAGGCGAATTCACCACCCTGAGCTAGGGCGACGGCGAAAAGCAGGTTCTGGTCCAGCCCCATGCCGAAGTAGCGGCCGAGGGCGACCAGCACCAAGAACTTCAGCAGGATCAGCGATCCGACCAGCGCCGCGACCAGCCCAGGGTTCGAGGCGATGAGCGCAAAATCGACGGAGGCGCCGACCGCGATGAAGAAGACACCGAGCAAAAGCCCCTTGAACGGATCGATGTCCGCCTCCAGTTCATGCCGGTACTCGCTGTTGGCCAGGACCACGCCGGCCAAGAACGTTCCGAGGGCGGGGCTCAATCCCACTTGCGACATCAGCAGCGCGATGCCGATGACCAGCAGCAGTGCCGCGGCCGTGAAGATTTCGCGCAGCCGCGTCTTGGCGATGAAGCGGAAGACGGGCCGCATCAAGTAGCGGCCGCCAATCACGATAGCCGCCACGGCCCCCAGCACGGCCAGCGTCTTGAGTCCGGGTGGAAGACTCTCGACCCAGGCGGTGGCGTGCTCCGCCGTCTCTCCTGCATGAGCCCCGGACGCCGCTGTCTCGATTGCCAGCAACGGCAGAATAGCCAGCATGGGAATCACGGCGATGTCCTGGAACAGCAAGACGGCGAAAGCGCTCTGGCCGCCGTCGCTCTTCATCCAACCCTTCTCCGCCAACGTCTGCAGGACGATGGCGGTCGAGGAAAGAGCGAGGATCAAGCCAACGGCGAGGGATGTTTGCCAGCTGAGACCCGCCGCCAGGCCGATCGCTGTGGCGAGCAGCGCCGTGACGGAAACTTGCAGACCGCCGAGGCCGAGAATCGGGCCGCGTAACCGCCAAAGCAATGCGGGCTCGAGTTCCAGTCCGATCAGGAATAACATCATCACGACGCCGAACTCGGCAAAGTGCATGACGTCTTGCCCCTCGGCACCGATCAACTCGAAGCCGAAGGGGCCGATCACCATTCCAGCGATCAGGTACCCGAGCACCGAACCAAGGCCGAGGCGCTTGGCGATCGGTACCGAAATCACCGCCGCACACAAGTAGACGAACGCTTGATAGAAGAAGCCCTGTCCGTACATCGTTCTGTCGTCAGTTCGTGATGAGGGAATCGAGGTCCGCGTTCAGCCGCGTCAGCCGTTCGGCCGCCTCGAGGTCGAGCCGATCGTCGCGCAGCGCCTCAAGCATCCGCCGGTAGTCGCCCGCGTGCTGTTCCATCTCTGCCGTCGTCATCCGGTGGGTGCCATGAACGATGAATGGTGCGAGGTATTCCATCCCGCACAGCCGCACGGTCTGCTCGATTGGTACCAACAGCTGGCGCATGGTGAAGCGATTGTAGCCATCCGTGCGATAGGCTGCCTCGCGGCCGCCGGTAGTGATGACGCTCAGGAACTTCTTGCCGCGTAGCGCCGTGCCGCCGCTGCCGTAGGCCCAGCCGTGCTCCAGCACGAGGTCCTGCCATTCCTTGAGGATCGCCGGTGTGCTGTACCAGAAGAGCGGGTGTTGAAACACGACGATGTCGTGCTCGACGAGTAGCTGCTGCTCACGCCGTACGTCGATGTCCAGCTCGGGGTAGATCTCGTAGAGGTCACAGAAGGTCACACCGTCGATCTGTTGTGCCGCGCGGATCAAAACCCGGTTGACGCGTGATTTCTGCAGAGCGGGGTGAGCGAACAGAAGGAGAACTTTGTTTGGATGTGATGTCATCAAATTGCTCGATTCCTCGGGCTGTAAGATCGACTCGAAATCACCGTGATCCTAGGGACGGCGCCGTGCATCCGCCAGCCGCGTTGACGCCTCATGAGACTGACGCTAGTGTCACGGCTTATCAAGTTCTCCTGGGTTCATTCCTGTTAGAGGCACTGCGCGGAAATGCTCAATTCAGCGAACGCCCCGGAACTGTCCTCGGCACAGCTCGCGCTGGCACTGGAGGCGGGCGAACCGATCCAGCTAGTGGATGTCCGCGCGCCGGCCCGTGTTGCGACGGGGCGAATCGATCTCGTTCCTGAGGAGCGCTTCCACAACATCGTCGGCTCCCAGCTTGTCAGACATTCGAACCTCGCGAGCACGGGCCTTGACCCCGACATCCCGGTGGTGGTCGTCTGTGGCCACGGGAACGATAGCAGGGTCATCGCTCTCTTCCTCAATCGCTTGGGCGCCGACGCCAGCTCGCTGCGCGGTGGCATGGTCGCCTGGATGAACCTTTGCGTGGCCCGCGAGCTCGAGCCGCCGTCGTCGCTGGACCGCCTCGTCCAGCTCGATCGCATCGGTAAAGGAGCGCTGGGCTATTTGCTGGTGAGCGACGGAGAAGCTTTGATCGTCGATCCGCCACGCGACGCCGCAGCCTACTTGGAGGCGGCGCGCGAATCGGGAGCGAGGATAGCGGGCGTGGCCGACACACACGTTCATGCCGACTACATCAGTGGAGCATCGAGCATCGCCAAAACGCTTGAAGTGCCGTACTACCTTCACCCGGCCGACGCGATCTATCCCTACGACGGCAGACCCGGCAGACTAGACTTCCAGCCGGTGGAAGACGGTAACATCATCGAGTTCGGGCGCTGCTCGCTGCGGGCGTTGCATACGCCAGGTCACACCGAGGGGAGTCTGAGTTTCGCGATCGATGGTGCGGCGACGTTCACCGGGGACTTCGTCTTTATCTCATCGGTGGGCCGCCCCGACCTCGCTGGCAAGGTCAGCGAGTGGGCGGAGCAACTGTGGGAGAGCGTTGAAACGGCCAAGAGCGAATGGCCGGTCGAAACGATGATCTACCCCGCCCACTACGGTTCAGAGCTGGAACGGCGGGCCGATCGCTCGGTCGGTCAGTCTCTCGAACGGTTGTTGCAAGACAACGAGGCTTTGCGGTTCGCGCATCGCGACGCCTTTGTCGCGTGGGTGGAAAGCAAGACGACGTCTTTTCCGGACGCTTATCGCAAGATCAAGGCGGTGAATGTCGGGCTGCTGCCGGTTAGCGAGCCCGAAGCAGAGGAATTGGAGGTCGGCAAGAACGAGTGCGCACTTGGCGGCGCTTAGCCCGGGAGTCGAGTAGTGGCGGATAAGCGCATACTGATCATCGGGGGCGGGTTCGGGGGTGTCGCGGCGGCGCTGGCCGCGCGGCGCCGCTTGGGCCGGCAGCACCGCGTTACCCTGGTCGACCGCTCCGCGAGGACTCACCTCTGCGGATCGTATCCGCTGTTGATGGTTGGTGAGCGGCATACACGTACGCTTACGCGCTCTTTGAATCCACTGCGAAGGCACGGCGTCGAGTTTCTGGAATCGGAGGTCACGGCCATCGACCTGGAGGGCAGAAGCGTGACGCTGTCCGACGGCAAGCGGCCGTTTGATTACCTGGTTTTGGCGCCTGGTGCCGAGTACGACTGGGATGTTGTGCCGGGTGCGACGTCCGCCCACTCCTTCTATGACCTCGAGCAGGCGCGCCGGCTACGCGCTCGACTGCGATCGTTTCGCAAAGGGCGGTTGGTCATAGCGGTCGCGCGCATGCCCTACAAGTGTCCACCGGCGCCATTCGAAGCTGCGTTCATACTCGATTGGTACTTCAGGCAGAAAGGCGTGCGGAAGGCAATCGAGATCCATGTCTTCACCCCGGAGCCCGCCGTGCTTCCTATCGCTGGGCCCGAGGCCGGCGCGGCGCTAACCCGCGATCTGAGCCAGCGGGGCATCGAGCTACACACAAACGCCGGGATCACCGCCGTGCGGGGTGACCGTGAGGCCGTCTTTAGCGACAGCACCACCGTCGACGCCGACTGCGTGATCACAATTCCCGTACACAGGGTTCCGAGAATCCTAGAAACAGTGGGGTTGGCCGCTGCCGGCGGCTGGGTGCCGGTGAAGCCTGACACGTTGGAGACGCGGGTCCCCGGCGTCTACGCCATCGGCGATGTGAACGTCATTGAGATGGCCAACGGCCGCGGGCTGCCCAAAGCCGGTGTATTCGCATCCTCGCAAGGTGAAACGGTCGGGCTCAACATCGCGGCCACGGTCAGCGGCGGCGAGCCCGTCAGCTTCCCCGGGCGGGGCCATTGCTTCTTGATGTACGGCACTTCCGAGGGTGCGATGCTCCAGGGCGAGTTTCTGGCTGCCGGGAAACCGAGCGTGACCTTCCAACCTCCTTCCGCCAGCGGTGCTCGCGCCAAAGAGCGTTTCGAGCGGGACTGGCGGAGTTTCCGGGTCTAGGGTTGTTCAACGCGCTTGGCTTGGCCTAGTGCTCTAGCTAAGACTCGCCCTCAAGAGTCCGTCTTTGACCCGGCGTTAAGTCTCGCTCTCGATGCACTGTTTGAGCATCGACAATTGCCCCTGGACCGTCTTGAGGTGCGCGCTGCCTCCGTCCGAAAACTGCGCTCCTCCCCGGGGCGCGAACGAAATGCTGACGCCGGTCGCGTCATCGCCTCGAACTACGAGGCGGAAGGTGCTCTCGATGAAAGGGCTGGTTAGCGTGAGCCTTTCCCGGGGCACCAACGACGAAATCTTCGAAGCAGGTCCGCTCTCCCAGGTCAGGCTTGCTCCCGACTGCCAGCCGGGCTCGACATCTTGGAGGGTGCCTCCCCACCACTTCTTCCAGTTACCCGAGGTCGTGACGTATCCCCAAACATCATCAAGAGGGCGATCGATGACGATCTCTGCGCTTGGCATTGCTTAACCGCCTTTCTGCTTCGAGTCGGTCGCGCTCGATACTATCTACGGTTAGAACCCGCAGCGATATTCAACCTTCTATTTTGCCTTGTGCTTGACTCTTCTCTAGATCTGTCTTGCTGATCGCCTTGCCACATGAAGGGCAGGGATGAGTCGAATCGACAACCCCTTCGCTTTTCAAAAGGGTTTCGATGAAGATCTTCTGCATTCCTGTAATTTCGTTCCCGCAGTGCGGGCAGCGGATCGCACTCATGCCATGACCTCCCTCGGGTGGTTGGAGACTTACGAACTGCTAGGTGAACACGACGTCTAGCGTCAGATGATTGCTCAAGCTGCCTTTCTTCCGGCATTTGTCATCCAGACATTTGAATAACTCAACACCGATCGACCGTTCACCACGCAGCATAAACGTGGATCGAGCGCCGTAACGGTCAGGCGGCCCGCTGATCTTTGGCGTTGATAGAAGGAAGCGCACTTCGCCGTCGGCAGTCGAAGGCATCGAGAAGCGGCCGGAGCTCGGCTTATCGGACTGATACAGGTAGTTCTCGGTCAGCGAGACTCCTCTCTGTCCAACAGGGATACGAATTACCAGTACCAGCTTTTCGCCCTCGAGGGAACGATCACAGCGGAACTTAATTATTGCGACTCCGCCGTCAGTTGTGACGGGTGAAGGTACTGTCGCTTCGAATAACGTCACCGGCTTCTTCTGTTCGTTTTCCTCCTCTTGCGCCTGTGCGCTAACGGCGAGCGGGTGCAAGAAGAAGGTTAGTGCGAAAGCTGTGGCGAGCACCTTGGGAGGGTGGTGCATGTCGTGTCTCCTCTTGTTCTAACACTCAGTAACCACGCCCCGGCAAGGTTGAGGGGGCGCACGCGCATTTCGAGCCGCTGGGCTGGCCGAAGCTGATTTGGATTTGGAGTATCTAAGGGTACAACGAACGGAGGGTGGTCCGAAGCGGATCGGTCGGTAGACTGGTGTGTCAGTTCCCAGCAAGGCTGAGGTCCCGGTAGCGAGTAAGCTCCTCGACCGCCTCAGCCAATCGCACTGCCGCGCATTATGTAGTACCGATTGGAATCATGCAACTAAAAGCGAGAACCATTATCCTTCCCGTTAGGCCGAAACCCCAGTGGTCTCGACCATCGTTCAAATATGTTGCAACTTGTTGCTGTTATCCATTCGCGACAGCGGGTCACAGCACTCTCGCACGATCGACGATCAACTGCCCATGAGCAACGCCGAGACTCTTTCTTCGGGGAATCGACCAACCCTCGTCGTCAAGGTGGCAAGTCAGTCAGCAGTGTCACGGTTCGGCAGGTCCTTCACGATCGGGCGGGGGCCGGAGAACGATCTCGTACTGGAAGATCCGTCGGTTAGCCAGCGCCACGCCGAGGTCGTTCTGGAGGCTGGGGAGTGGCGGCTGCGTGATCTCGGAAGCACGAATGGGACGGTGGTCGCTGGTAGACAGATCGACGAAGTCGTGCTGACCGGAGCGCTGCGTGTGCGCCTGGGCCACCACGGGCCAGCGCTTCTGCTTACGCCGGAGGCCTCCCCGGATTCCGAGCTCGAAGATACAGCCGTACCTTCCGACAGCTTTATCGCCCGACGCTATTTGAGCCGGCGGGCGCCAAAGTACATGGGCACGGTCACGGCGCGGCTGCGCGATGTACTGGCGGGCGCACAGAAGCGCCGTGCCCGCAAGTATTGGATCGCCCTGGGCGTCGTTACTCTAATTGCTGCGAGCGCTGGTCTGTACGCGTACGTGCTGCATCAGCGAATCGAGCGCCAGCGGGCCGCCGCAGAGGAGGTATTCTACGCAGCTAAGGGACTCGAGTTGCAGGTGGCGGTTCTGGAGCTGAGCGCGGCGGAGCGACAGAGCTATCGGGAGCGACGCGTCGAACTCGATAAGCAATACCGTGATTTCGTGGAGGAGCTGGGCATCTATAGCGTTGGCACCGCGGAAGAGGTCCAGTTGATCTATCGAATGGCGCACCGTTTCGGCGAGTCTGAAGTAAACGTGCCGCGGGATTTCGTGGATGAGGTGTTGCGCTACATCGAGCGCTGGAAAAGCTCGACGCGCTTGGAGCAGGCCATCGCTCGCATTCAGAGCGGCGACTATGGGCAACGAGTAGCTGAGATCATGCTGGAGCACGACCTGCCGCCGGAGCTTTTCTATTTGGCGCTGCAGGAGAGCGATTTGCGCTTTGATGCGGTTGGCCCGTCGACGCGTTTTGGCATCGCCAAGGGAATGTGGCAGTTGATCCCCGGCACAGCGCGCGAGTACGGTCTGCGAACCGGCCCGTTGGTGGGGGTTCGACGGTACGACCCGGCGGACGAGCGCCACGATTTCGAAAAATCCACAAGTGCCGCGGCGCGCTACCTACGGCATATCTATAACACGGACGCTCAGGCCTCCGGCCTGTTAGTGGTCGCGGCCTACAACTGGGGCCAGACCCGGATCATTCGGTTGATCCGCTCTCTGCCGCAGCATCCGCGGCAGCGAAACTTCTGGCAATTGCTGGTGAAGTACCGAAGTGAGATCCCGCAGGAAACCTACGATTACATCTTCAGTGTCGTCTCGGCCGCAGTCATCGGTGAGAACCCGCAGTTATTCGGCTTCGAATTCGATCCGCCGTTCCGACGCCCGGAGCCGCTAACCGAATCGCTTGCCGATGCGTCCCGATGATGCCGGCCGGAGCATCGCTTTGACGTGGAGGCTTGGTGTGACTGGCTTCGGCGACTATCTTGCCGTTGGATCCTATCAACGCCCTATTCTCAACACTTGTGCCGGGAGGTGACATGAAGAGCCGGGTCATAGCAGGTTTGGTGTTTGTGCCCGCGGCCTTGGTGTTGCTGCTTGCAGCGACGCGCCAGGGTGTTTCAACCGACGCTGACGCGGCTTTGGATGAGCCTAACCAACCCGCCCAGGCGGTGACTCATCGCGTCAACATCTTCCTCGACGCGCAAGGTCAGTTCAGCTATCGGGATGCGAATGGAGAATCCGCGAGCACGGTCCGTGTCAACCGGGGCGACACGATCGAGTGGACCTGTAGCGCGGGTAATTGGACGATTCTCATCACCGGTGACGTCACCCCTTTCAGCGGCCAGGTGTTCACGGTTGGGGACCGTGCCAACACCGTTAAGAGCTTGACGATCAGGGGTGATGCACCGGATGGCACTTACAAATACTCGGTCGTGGTCCTGGCCGCCGGTGCTCTAAGGACAGACGATCCGGAGATCATCATTGGCGGAGGCTGATCAAGAGAATCTTTCGACCAGGTCTTGTATAAGGCAAGGTAATCTAGGCCTCGGCGCCCCTGACGCCGGGGCCTATTGCTCGGCGGCGACGAGCTCCTTGAAGCGGGGGTCGTCCCAGAGATCCTCGAACATCCAGTCAGAGGCGATGTACTGTCTTCGCTGGGGAACGGCCTCGAGGAACGAGTCGAGCAGCGCCAGCGCCTGCTGGCGGTCGCCCAGCAGGAGCATCACGTTCGCTCCCGTATAGTCGAGCCAGGGTTTGATGTCACCGGAGGCGGTGTCGCGGGCCCGTCGCAATACCGACCGCGCACTGTCTTCACTTCCCGCGCGCGCCAGGACCGCCGCAACCCACGTCTCGCCGATCCGGCGGTTCGTGTCTCGCCCTTGTGGTCGAGTCGTCTGAACGAGCGTATCCAGCAACGCCCAGGCTCTGCTTACATCGGGTGCTGGCCCCCGGGAGAGAGCGAGCACAAAGAGGGAACACGCCACGAACCCGTAGTCATCGGGAAAACGCCGATGCCCCTCAGCGCACCAGCGCACGGTCTCATCCATGTCCCCCAATTCCTGTGAGCTTTGGTAAAGCGTGAAGATGACGTCACGGTCCTCGCTCAGAAACGGATCAGCCTCGAGTGCCCGCTCCGCGTTACCCTTGGCCTCCGCGAAGCGCCCTTCCACGCGATTCAGTTCGCTCAGGTCTCTCCACGCCTCCGCTCGGAAGGGATCGGCGGCGACGGCGGCACTGAGATCACGCTCCGCCGCCGCTCGAAGCTCGGCAGGCTCTGTCAGTTTGTCATTGCGTGACACCTCGAAGCGCAGCGAACCGCGAAGCTCGAGCGCGCTGGCATCGTCGGGCGCGAGGGTGACGGCTCGCTCAGCGTGGAAGAGAGCGGTCATCATCTCACCCGTAGCGAATGAGCCTGGGATCAGGCTCGACAGCCCAGCCATGTCGCTGGCCCACCAGCCACGCTGAACGATCGGTTCGACCCAGCGCGCATCCAGCGACTCGGCTTCGGCCAGCAGAGAGTCGGCGCGCGTATAGGTCCGTTTCAAACCGGAGATGTCACCCATCCTTCGTAGTTTCCGCGCCTCGGCTCGAAGTTGTTCCGCTCGTTCGACTAAGGCCAGAGCGGCATCGCTTTCCGTATGCGCGCGCCGCTCGCGAAGCCGTACCTCTGAGCCCAGCTGCTGGCGTAAGAGGCGCGCCACCTCCGCGGCCAGGTCGTCCCTCAGGTCTTCCCATTCCTCCAGCGTGCCATCCAGATCAAAGCTGCCAAGGGACGTCTGTGCGGCGGGGTCGACCAGGGTGACGCCGACGTTGAGGCGTTCCTTTGCGCCGGACACGCTGCCTTCGACCAAGGTGCCGATCTGAAGCGCCCGAGCCAGGCTGTCCAACGTGACGTAGATGCCCTGGTAGGGTTTGACAGCGGCCCGCGGCACGACGTCCAGCGCGGCCACCTGGCTGAGTTCGTCGATCAGCGCGCCCGTGAACGCGCTGGCCAGATGGCCGAGCTCTTGCCCCTCGCTGTCATCCTCGAAGTAAAGCACGGCAAGGCGTGTCGCTTCGTAGGTCTCGGTCGACGGCTTGAGTGACCAGCCCGATCCCTGAATGGTCGACACTCGCAGTCCGATCACCGCCACGGCGACCGCGATGTTGAGTGGTATCGCGTATTTCTCGATCGGGCCCCAGCCTTGCCCGCCCGCTGCACCGTGGGTGTAGGCGAGGATCAAGACCGTGGGGATCATCAGCGCCCAGGTCAGCAAGCCGAGGTCGGCGAGGTGAGGGGAGAAGCCGTAACGGTTGGTCAGCCAGTCGGTAAACTCCAGGACTCCCCAACCGGCCGCGAGATATAGCCCCAAGACGTGGGGGACCCGTCTTCGTAGCAGCTCGTTGAACACGTTGGAACGTTTCTCCGTCAGACCTAAGCTTGCGGATTGCAGCCGCTGGAAGGCGTAAGATGCTGAAGGGTGGGATGAAGGGCAACTTGGGTGGACCATGTGAATTGGCGGGTGCCACACCGCTCAGCGATTGTTGAACACGCGCATGGCAAACAAGCCGTAGGAAAATCTGACCGACACAGAATGCCCCCCGGGACGTCGTTCCGGGGGGCATTCTTCATCTAGTCGTTCAACAGCCGTCAGCCGTTGGGACAGCGAGTGGCGAAGCCCTCAGCCGGATCCTCCAGGTGAATGTTGACACCCAGCTTGACCGGCCGGTTCATGCCGTCGATATCGAGCACGACCCAAAAATGACCGTTGCCGATCTCGCCCAGCCAGTCGTCGACTCCATCGCCGTCGGTGTCTTCACTGCTGCTGTGCATCTCGGACATATTGATGGTGAAGGGCGGGTCGGCCGTGACAAGATCCCCTTCGGCGCTGTCACGGCCGCGCGGTGTCCACGTATTGCCGCGGGGACGCATGCCCGTCTGCGGGTTCAGTGTCGCGTCCGCTCCATCGACTGACCAGGTGACAGCCGCAGCGTAGTCCGTTCCCAGACCGTAGTCGAAGCCGCCCAACGACGAGGACCAGGTGATCGTCGTGGTACCGTCGTCGAGCGTCTCCTGCGAATTCCAGTACACGTTGGGACAGTCCCCTCCGTCGGGATCTCCTTCGATGTCAAGTGGCGCGTCGAACACCAACTCGCCGGCATCCGGCTGTGTGATCGGTGATTGCTCGCAGCCTGCAAACAGCGTGAACGTCGCAAATACTGCCAGGGCGGTGATACTTCTCATGGTGGTCGTCCTCCTTCGCGGGTCGATCGTTCTAGTTTGCGCGCGAGCCGACATCGATACAGGCAAGAGAGGGACCAGTCAGAGATCCGCGACCTCGTTTCATCGGCAATGTGGCGCACGTGAAGAACTTGCGATCTTGAACCGAGTTCTCAGCTGCCGGCAATTGGACAGAATGACCTTTAAGATTTGTGGAAGGATGTTGCTAAAAAGGAAAGAGAATACATACGAAAGAAGAGATGATGCGGGTCGCGGTGTAATCCTTCTAACACCAACTCGCGGGTGGCCACGCGATGCGAATAGTCGGCCGCCGGGTCGCCAAGGTCCTTCTGTGACCGGTGTCTTAATGGCGATGCAATGTGACGGCGAAGGTCAGCGCGTGGTGGATCTAATCCGAGCCGTTGGCTGCAGCACCGCACGAATCCAAGAACAACTTCGCAACCAGGGCGCGTCGCCCACGTACGCCGATCTTGTCGGAGGCGTTGCCGATATGCTCCTGAACGGTGTAGGGCGATATTCCCAGCGCTCGAGCGATTGCCTTGGTCGACTCACCGCGGGCTACGCGGCAGACGATATCCCGCTCCCTCGGTGACAAAGCGTAGTGTGCCAGACGCGCAGCTGGATCTAAGCGCCGCTCGGGGACGATTACCAGTACCGCCACACTGGCACCGGATGCGTCGGGCTCGCTGAGCGTAGCCGAAATCTCGTACCAGCGGCCGCTCCGCCCCCGCGCCCGCAACAGTCCCTCCAGTGGAGGTTCCAGAGGGCTGGCAGAGCGATGCCGGGCATAGAGCTGGGCCAACGCTCCCGCCACGGGCGGCGGCAAGTCTTTGCCGGTTCCACTAGCGGTGCCGGCAAGATCGGCGAGAGCACCGGCCGCGCGACTGTCACGCAAGGTGATCTCACCGTGTCCGTCGACAAGTAGTACGCTGGGAGCGTCAGACAGCCCGCTCGTCACGTCGCCCGGGTCAGCGTGGCAGCCGGGATCGGCGTGAGCGTCCAACTGCGCAGCGCGTCTTAGCGCTCGGGTCAGGTGAGGTGCCAACCGCCTCAGAGCCTGCACGTCTGTAGCTTGGAACGGGGCAGCGCCTGACTCGCGGAGCAGGCACGACCAACCGAATAGCGAGTCACTCGTCTTGAAGACAGCGAGAAGGCGAGCACCCAGACGCTCGGGGCCCAACAGCTCGTCGTAGAAGTGCGAGCGGTGCTGGCTCACGGTCTGGTTGGACCGTGCCATGTCCATGATGGTGGTCGCTTCTTCGAACGGGTAGACGACGCTGATGTAGGTGTGAACCTGGTTCGCGGTCATGCCGTGAGTCGCAGCGCCGGTAAGCAGCCAGAGGGACGGATCGGTAGAGCAGACGCCGTGGGCATCGACGGGCACGGCTTGAGCCAGGCGGACGCCGATCTCGCGGCGCAGACTGTCAGAGTCGGCAGCGGTGTAGCAAGCGCGGCGTAAGGCTTGAATAGCCGCCTCCTGAGCGCGCTTCTGCAATTGATTCATTTACGGTGACCCTCTTTGCCACCTCGGCCGTAAGCCAAACCAGCAACGAGTGCCGCCTTGGGGCACTCACTGAGCCGAAAAAGGCCCACCCCCCAGAAACTTGGGGTACCGCGTTCCGCTGCGGCCCCTAAGAATTGAGCCGGACCGGCGGCTCAGCCGCGGGTCCGACTCGTGGGTCAAATTTACCGCAATGCCCCCGCGGCGCTAGTGTTGGCCCGGGCTGGGGCAGTTGTGTCTTTGGCGGAGGAAACCGAGAATGACCAGGAACATATTGGCAGTGATGGCAGTCATGGTTGCGTTAGCGGCCGCCGCCGTGGCGACGACGCGTGCCATCGCGCGGCCAGTGGCGAAGAACATCGTCACCGTCGAGGCGTCGGACTACAGCTTCAAGGCGCCCGACAAAGTGACGGCCGGAACGCTGACTTTCCGGATGAAGAATCGTGGTAAAGATCTGCATCATGTGTGGATCGTCAGGCTGAACGACGGTAAACGGCTCAACGACTTGCTGGAAGAGTTCAAGTCCGGCCACGCCGCTCCCAGTTGGGCGGTGGACATGGGTGGCCCCGGTGCCGCAGGACCAGGCGGAGAGACCAGCGCCACCATCTCAATGTCGCCGGGTCGCTACGCGCTGATTTGCATCATTCCGGCCAGTGACGGGGTACCCCATATCATGAAGGGGATGGCCCGGGAGCTGACCGTCGTAGCCGGCAGCTCGAAAGCGGAGGCCCGTCCGGCTGCTGATGTCGTGGTCGACCTTATCGACTACGATTTCATATTCTCACGACCGCTGGCGGCGGGCGCGCAGCGCTGGCTGGTTCGGAATCCCGCCGCGCAGACCCATGAGATCGTCGTCTTCAAGCTCAACGAAGGGGCGACGTTGGCCGATCTCTTGAGTTGGGTCGAGAAGGGTGAGGGCGAGCCAGCGGGAATGCCGGTCGGTGGCACTAGTGGACTTGCCGGCGGTATCGAAAACGAGGTAACGCTGGACCTTGTACCAGGCCGTTACGCCCTGGTCTGTTTCGTCCCGGACGCCAAAGATGGGGCTCCCCACTTCGTGCATGGGATGCTGAGAGAGATCGAGATCCGCTAGACCCAGGCAGTCGACCGGGGCGCCAGCGCGCCCCGGTTTTCCCTTGCGTTCCAGTCTTCTTCCACGTTAGCGGCTGCATTGCCGCGTTGGCCGGCTCTGGCTAGCGCAATGGCTCACGAAGTTCCATAATGCAGTTTGCCGCCCGGCCATGTTCGACGGTAACTGATTTTGGCAACATGACGCTGTCACAACCCGCTCTGGCGCTGGGGCTGCTGCTGATCTGCACAGCCGGCTGCGACTCGACCACCGGTCTCGATGTCGATCTCTCGGCCTTCACTCAGATCCCCAGCCTCGGCGAACTCGATTACGGATCCGTCGTTCCCAGCGCTGATTACGACTACTGGGAGTACCGACTTGCGTATGGAGACGCCGGCTTTGAGGTTCTCGGATCCGCCGGCCCGAGCGCGAGGGAAGAGCTGAGCGCGGAGCTGCTCGCGGTCTTCGACACCGTCTTCCCGGTCTTCGCTTCTGGACAAGCATGCCTGCCGGGAAACTGCTATTACTACATCGCTTCAGTTAGGAATGGTGCGGTAGACGCATGGTCGGGGTCTGAGGGTCTCGGCGCGTTCTTGGGGACAATCGATGCCGAAGCGGATGCCATCTTACTGGCCCGCGCCCACGACTATCACTGGGGATCAGAGAAGAATACGGCGGCGATCCGCGCTGTTGCTGATGGTTACGAGCTTATCGTCCTGAAGACGGTCGAGTTCTGCGATCCAGTACAGACCAACCTCTATTTATTGTATATCTCCGCGGCCGGTAGCCTGGCCGAACGACAATCGGCCATATGGGAGAGAGAATCCGGCGTCTGCATCTAGCGCGCAGCCGGATGGTCCATCCGGGATCTTCAGCTTCGCCAGCGCAGCGTCTGTGCTTCGATCGGGTTCTTGAAGGGGCGATTCTCGGTCTGCGCCTGCGCCCACTCGCGCTTTAACCTAAAAAACCACTTGGCTTGGGCATCGACATCACCGAACAGCATCACCGGGGGATCATACGCCAGTCCGTCGCGGTGTAGCTCGGCCAACTCCCGATCCTGATCCAGGAACTTGTAGATCAAACGCCGCAACACTGGCTTAACTGGCCCAAGCCAGCCCAGCGTTGAGTAAAGACACTGGTGGACTTCGGTTCGCTCGCCGTCGATGGGTGTGATCGTTAGCAGGCTTACGGCAACGTGCCGTTCACCTTCCACGTGTTCGATCCGCAGGCCCGGAAGGCGATAGGAGATCTCCGTCGTGACCTGCTTGCCGAAGATGCGGTAGATTCGGTTGGTTGCCGGAGCTGCATGGCGCTTCTGGCGCCAGCCGAGCGGCGCTGCCTCGAAGTCCTTGCGTTTCTCACGCAGGTTGGTGCGGCCTTTCTTCCACCACCACCAGGTGTGCACGAAGGCGGCGTGCGCCGGATCCATCAGGGTGTAAGCAGCATTATCGGCGTTGAGCGGGTAAACCAGCGAGCAGTCGACCTGTGGCTGCCTGTCACCGATGCCGGGCATCAGTGGCACGTCGGGGAGGGTCGCGCTCTCGTCCCGCCTACCATCGCCGACAAATACCCAGATGTTCCCTTGGACCTCGCGACAGGGATAGCTCTTCACCTTGATCCGGGAAGCATCGGCATTCTGGTCGGGTGTGAGGGATGGGACCTCGGTGCAGCGGCCATCGGTCGCGAACCGCCAGCCGTGATACGGACACGTGACATGAGCGCCGTCAAAATGACCGTGATGCAGTGGCATCCCACGGTGCGGGCACATGTCGCGGATCGCGTGCGGCTCGCCGTCTGGCGTTCGCATCAGCAACAGCGGCTCGCCGAGCAGCGTTTTGGGCATCATCTGGCCGTGCCGCAAACGCCTGCCAGGGACGGCTAAGTACCAAAAGTCTCTGAGCAACTCGATATCGTTGTTAATCGAATCATCTCCCGGATGGAGCACGCCGCAGCACTGCTTTAAAGAGCGGAGCTTGTGGATTCGCCGGCGCGACAGAACGATGGTTCGGTGTGCGTTCGAATGAACAGTGTAACGAGGTCATCTCTCCAGCGGAAGTGATGTGCTCGCCCGGACCAAGGCTTCGGCACATCAGTTGTCGGCCTTGGACTTGAGTGCTGAAGGGGTCAGCTGCTCGAAGAGGGTACGGGCCCGCTCCAGTCCGCCGGGTGGATTGGCTGTGAAGTACCAGAAGCGCTCGAGATCGCCGCGATTCATCAGCAACTGCATCGTCCCTTGGGACTTATGCTCGGCGATCATCCAGTTGACGACGATCTGATAGTTGAGCCTGCCGTCTTCGCTCAACGGCTCGCCGCGATCGAACACAAACGGTTGTACATCGCTGCGCACTCTTGTGATCGAGTATCCCGGGTGTTCGCTGTACGTGTCGGGTGGGAACGCCGTCGAGTCGCCGCGGCTTCCGACGAAGCTTCCAAGGACGATCGGTCTCTGTGAATCGGGCAGAGCGCTAGCCGCCTCCAGCGCCAGTATGGATGCGGCCTTATGATGAGCGTGGAAGTTGGGAATGGGTAAATGAACGAAAACGAAGTCGTAACGGGTTCGTGCCATGATGTCGCGCAGGCGCCGTTTGACTTGATCGGCGTCCCAGACGTGGGTGATCACCGTGTCGATGCTCTCGGTATAAGCGTGATCGAATTGGTCGAGGAAGTAGTAATCGCGAATTCCGATGATCTGGCCGCCAGCCATCAACTCACGTTTACGAATCGCAGGTAAATACTGTCGAGCGATCTTCTCGTCCGTCAGCTTGAGACCGTAGATCGGTTCGGCAAGCTGCGCGTAGCGGAAACCGCCGCTCCCATCGGTCACTACTGCCACGTCGACTTTACCCTGCAGTTTGTGGGTAATCTTGTAGACGCTGGCCGCGAACATCGCTTCATCGTCCGGGTGTGCAACGACGAGAAGCACGTTCATACTGCTGGCTTCCTGCGCTACTAAGGTGCCGCCCAGGCTCGCGCTGACGATCAAACCGAGTAGCAATGTCACCAAGGTCCGATTTTTCTTCTTCATGGGCAGTATCCTACGCTCGAGTCAGGCAAGCCGATATGGTAGCGGGTTGCGAAATGCCTCACAACTGGCCGGCCGAATTCTCCTGAGCACTGACCATGCGAGCCGGGTGGCCGGAGCGTCACCGCCGTGGTAGAATCTCCGTATCTCGGCGGAAGCATAGCCGCCGACGCGAGTACTCAAAAAGCTCAGATAGGAAGGCGCCAACATGGCAAAAGACAAGGGTTTCTTCGCAAAACTCGGCATCAGCGACACTAACCCCGGTGGTTTCGGAGGCGAGTGGGTCGGTTCAGGACCCGAACTGGAGGTCATTACACCGATCGACGGATCCCGCATCGCTACGGTGAAGCAGGTTTCGGAAGACGAATACGATCAGATCGTCGGGCGCGCCCACCAGGCGTTCCTCGAGTGGCGGAAGGTGCCCGCCCCGCGGCGCGGTGAAATCGTGCGGCAGCTTGGGCTGCGCTTGCGCGAACTGAAGGCGGAGCTGGCACAGCTGGTGACGTTGGAGATGGGCAAGATCTTGCCGGAAGGCGAGGGTGAAGTGCAGGAGATGGTCGACATCTGCGATTTTGCCACAGGCCTGTCCCGTCAGCTCTACGGGTTGACCATGCCGTCGGAGCGGCCCGACCATCGAATGTTCGAGCAATGGCATCCGCTAGGCGTGGTCGGAGTCATCTCCGCCTTCAACTTCCCGGTAGCTGTCTGGAGTTGGAACACGGCAATCGCAGCGGTATGTGGTGACAGCGTGGTCTGGAAACCATCGAGCCAGACACCGCTCACGGCGATTGCCTGCACCCGCATCGCCGAGCGAGTCGCCCGCGATAACGACGTCGATCCGGCGATCTTCTCCCTGGTGATTGGCAAGGGCTCGACGGTTGGTGACCGGCTACTGCACGATCGGCGTATCCCGCTGGTTTCCGCGACGGGCAGCTGTCAGATGGGCTACCGGGTGGCGCAGGTCGTCGGCAAGCGACTCGGTCGCACGATCCTCGAACTGGGTGGCAACAACGCGATCATCGTCACTCCCAGCGCCAACCTCGAGCTCGCGCTGCGCGCGATCCTGTTTGGCGCCGTGGGGACAGCGGGACAACGCTGCACATCCACGCGCCGCATCATCGTCCATGAATCGATCCGGCAAGAGTTTGTCGCCCGTCTGGTCAAGGCTTATGAGGGGATTCGCATCGGGGATCCGCGCAAACCGGAGACCCTGATGGGTCCGTTAGTCACGCGCGGTGCTTTGAAGGATCTGCAAAACGCGGTCGCTCGCGTGCAGCAGGAGGGTGGCAAGATCCTCTACGGCGGTGAACCGTTGGATGGCGCCGACTATCCCGGCGGCCACTACGTCAAGCCATGCATCGCTGCGGCCAAGAACGAATACGAGATCGTTCAGGAGGAGACCTTCGCGCCGATCCTCTACATCATCGGCTACGGCAACAAAGCTTCGACGCGAGAGCGATCTATATCTGAGATCGAGGAAGCGGTGGCGCTGCACAACGGTGTGCCTCAGGGGCTTTCCTCGGCGATCTTCACCGATAGCGTGCGCGAGGCGGAGTACTTCCTGTCGCCGCGTGGCAGCGATTGCGGTATCGCCAACGTCAACATCGGTACCAGTGGGGCCGAGATCGGTGGCGCTTTCGGCGGCGAGAAGGAGACCGGCGGCGGGCGCGAATCAGGCTCCGATTCGTGGAAAGTCTACATGCGCCGGCAGACGAACACCGTCAACTGGAGCAACGAGATGCCGTTGGCGCAGGGGCTCAAGTTCGGCGATTGATCAGCCGGCTCCGCCCAGGTCCGGCTTGGCAGGGTTGGCAGTCGAGCGAACGAGCTCGGACAGCGTGGTCACGCGGTAACCGCGGCGGTGGAGCTCCGGCAGGATCGTCCGCAGCGTCGCCGCGGTGCGCCGTCCGCGGCCACCCCCATCGTGCAGAATGATGATGGAACCGGGCCGGCGCCGGCGCAGAATAAGGGAAGCGGCGAACGGACTGAACGGGATCTGAGCGTCGTAGGGATAGAGCGAGCCGAGCGCCACGCGATATCCATGGCTTCGCGCGACGTCGAGCATCGGCCGGTTGTACCAGCCCGAGCCGGGACGCAGCCAGAACGGCTGTGCGAACCGTGCAAGAACGCTGTCGGCCTCCCGCAGGTTCTCCTCGAACTCGTCAAGAGAAAGACGGATGCTCGGCTCATCCCGAGTCATGTGATTCCCCAGCTCGTGACCGGCCCGCAGGATCTCTCTGACCAGATCCTCGTTTCCTTCTATTCGGTCGCCCAGCAAGAAGAACGTTGCACTGGCCTCGTATTCAGCCAGCACGGCCAGGATTTCCTGAGTCGTCTGGCGATCCGGCCCGTCGTCGATGGTGAGCGCCACGACGGGCGCCTCAGTCTCGACATAGTAAAGGACATCGGGGGCACGTGAGGCGAACGAGTCGATCAGCCAGCGGGGCTGGACCAAGGCGATGGCTGTGAGGCCCAGTCCCAACACCACCGCGGAAAGTAGCGCCATCCTAACGAAGCGATATCTGCGTTTGATTAGAAATGCATCCCCGGTGTAACGCCGTCTGCTGAGCCTGGATTCGGGGCGAAATAGTTGGGCGCCGC
The DNA here is from genome assembly GCA_041617795.1 of Gemmatimonadota bacterium. Lineage (GTDB taxonomy): Bacteria > Gemmatimonadota > Gemmatimonadetes > Palauibacterales > KS3-K002 > JBFJOD01. The sequence goes on from JBFJOD010000009.1 coordinate 22,365, forward strand.
CGTAACGATGCTCGGCTTGAGGGATGAGTCTAAGGCTCTGAGTACAGCGGTCAACCGCGGCAGGAGGTAGCGAAACAACATGGCAGCGTCGGCCGGCCGGGCCGACGCTGCCATGATCTCGACGCGTTGCGCGCGACTTTAGAAGATCACCTAAGGAAGAAGCACGGCATCGATCACATGGACCACGCCATTGCGTGCATCAATGTCAATGAGATCGAGAACCAGGTTAGCAGAGTTGTTGGGTGTGACCAGGCTCGTCCCATCCACGAAGAGCCGGTCGCCATTCAGCGTGAGGATCTGTTTGGCCCCCACCACGCTCTGGGAGAGGCGGTCACCTCGTGTGACGTGATAAAGAAGGATATCGCGCAGCACGTCCGTCGGCAGGTCACCGACATTGCTCGGGTCTAGACCGATCGCTGCAAATGCATCATCGGTGGGGGCGAACACGGTGAAATGCTTCTTGCCATTTAGCGCATCGACTAGGTCCGTGGCCACCACAGCCGCCACCAGCGTCTCGAACCTGTCATCGCCTAAGGCGATTTCGACGATGCTTGGTTGCTCGACATTTTTGGGCGTGCGATCCGCCTGTACCACCGGTGCGGCAGTCGGCTCGGTGACTTCCTCGCAGCCCACCACGGCGGTGCCGCAAACCAACAGGCCTGCCACCAAGGTCAAATGAAGTTTTGCCATTTTCAGTGCCTCCAAGTCCAGCGAGTGTTGAAGTTGGGCGAAACGACGTTTCAAAGCCGTACCATGAATATGTTGCACAGGGCCAAGTTTGTCAATGTGTTGTTCATTACAGTAGTTGGACATAGCCTGTACACTTGCTGGGCGCCGGTTGCCCACGCTGGTATACCGCTCGCGGAACCGAAGCCTGCGGGGCTTGGAAAGCGCCAGCTTCTCTGCCGCTGTGGCCTAGAGTTTGACGACCAGCGCCGCCTTGAAAAAGCTGTCGAGCTTCTCGAGAGGAACGCGAACCTTCTCGCCGGTGGGTGTTCCGCTGGAATCGAAGAGATCGACCTGGGTCAGCGAGGGCTGGTTCCGCCAGAGCAGTTGGAGGCTCGGCTTGAAGGCCAGCTTGGAGCTGATGGAGATGGGCAATTCGTTCAGCAGGTCGAAGCGAACATCGTCGGTGTTGTCCAGATTCAGGTCGACCACCAGGGTGCTTTGGAACTCGGTGGAGCTGGTAAGCTGCCGCCAAAAATCGTAGGCCGCGCGCAGACCGGGAAAGTTCGTGCTGAGGAATGGGTTTTCAACGACATCTTGCTGAAACGTGTAGGTTAGACCGTAGTCCGTGGTGAAGCTCGTTCGATCATCTGTGATCCAGGTGTTGCCGGCGCCCGCCGCCAACAGGGTCCGGCTATCGATTCCGGCGAAAGTATTCCGCAGCCAATCTCCGCCGGCGAAAGTGTAGAAGCGTTTGCTCAGCTGGTAATCGTAGCGTCCTCGGAAATAGTAGGATTCTGCCGTCTTTTCCCGGTCGGTTTCTTTCTGGACTGTGAAGTCGTCGACAGAGCCTTCGGCAAATCGCGTTGCGAGGCCCGACTCGGTGCGAATGGCCCCGCCGGCGAATTTGATCTGTGAGCGCGGCCAGACGCGGCGCAACCCGCTGGCGAAGCCCAGTGTAGTGGACTCGGAGTTCCCAGCCGTCCAAACACCCGTGATTTCGGCAGTATAGAACCAGCCCAGCCTATCTTCTCCGCTTGACGACTGAGCGAGAACGCCGTCGGCAGAGAGGGCGAGCGCGAGAGCGAATGCCAGTGTCGCCGCGGCTACGCGGGATATCTTCGTCATGGTTCCATCTTCGTTGTTCGTTATCCGGAGTTGTTTGGGCGATCGATGGGCGGCAGCCTAGCCAAGAGACAAAAGCGTGTCAAGCGGTTGGCGGTCATTGCCAGCCTCGTTGCACCCCGGTATTTTGGTAGGCCTCAAATTACGACGCATGGACCGTCGGAAGTGCCGCCCCACACTTTGGAGGTCCCGCAGTGTCAGTTCGTCTAATCCGGGCGCTCGCTGAGACGCCCGTTCTCTTTTCTAGCTCGACCGCGCCAAAGTTGGCGCGTTTTTCCCCAACCACCATATAAGGAGGTCTCGGCATGAAGAGGCTGATGTATCTGGCGCTGTTTGCGACCCCGTTTCTCGGCTTGGCCGTTCCGGCGGTCGCTCAGGAGACCAAGCCGCCGCAGATGTATTTCATCATGCAGGAGCACGTTAAACCTTCCATGATGGCGGAGTACGAGGCGGTTTCCAAAGAGTTCATCGCCATGATGGCGGCTGCGCCCAACGCCGCTTCTATACAGTTCACGGCCATCTCGGGCCCCGAGATCGGCTACGTCTTTGCAACGCCGGTCGGCGGTTTCGACGGCCTTGCGAAGACGTTCGAGAACTGGGAGAAAGCGATGATGGCCGCCGGCCCAGAGAAGCTGGCCGCGCTGTTGGAGAAGGGCGGCAAGACGGTGGACCACCAGACGTCCTTCGTGCTGGCGCTGCGCGAAGACATGTCTTACCTGCCCGAGACAACGGCCCTCACCGCGGAGCATCCACTGCGCATCTACCACTGGTGGTACCTGAAGCCGGGTGCAGAGTTCGCCGCGGAGGCCGTGGCCAAGGCATATGTCGACCTGTACAAGAAACATAAGATTGAGACCGGCTGGCGTATCTATTCGGCGGTCATCGGCGCCGATCTGCCGATGTTGTTGGTGGTCGAGACCGCTGATGACATGGCTCAGTATCACGCGAGGGTGCAGGCCATCAACGCGAAGCTGGGCGAAGAGGGCAAGAAGTTGGACGCTAAGGCGATGAGTCTCGCGCGCCGGCTGGAAATCTCACACGGTTACGTACGGCCGGAACTGTCGTTCCCGCAACCGACCTCGACGAGCAGCAGATAGAGGATCTACTGGGAAATAGGAGTAGAAAGCGGCAAGGGCAGCGCTGGGTGAGGCTGCCCTTGCCGTTTTTGGAAGGCTCCAGGCAACTCGATCAGGTCGTATCCAGTATGGTCTCGAGGTTCTCCAACATGTCTCGAGTCATCGACTCGAGGTCGTACTCGGGATTCCAACCCCACTCTTCCCGCGCCGCGCTGTCGTCCAATGAATTCGGCCATGAGTCGGCGATGGCCTGGCGGACGGGATCGATCCGGTATTCGATGGTGAACTTCGGTATATGCTTGCGTATCTCCGCGGCCAGCTGCTCCGGTGTGAAGTTCACGGCCGTAACGTTGAACGCGTTGCGGTGTGCCAAGCGCATGGGATCCGCGTTCATTAAGTCGACGGCTGCCTTGATGGCGTCCGGCATGTACATCATGTCGAGGCAGGTATCAGGGCCGAGAAAGCAAGTATAGCGTTTGTTGCGGATCGCCTCGTAGAAAATCTCTACGGCGTAGTCGGTGGTGCCGCCGCCCGGCGGCGCGACGTAGGAGATCAGGCCGGGGTAACGCACGCCGCGAGTGTCCACGCCGAAGCGCCGCTGGTAATAGTCGCACAACAGCTCGCCGGCCACCTTAGTCACTCCGTACATCGTGGTGGGCCGCTGAATGGTGTCTTGGGGAGTGTGGTCTTTTGGTGTTGTCGGACCGAAGGCGCCGATCGAGCTGGGAAAAAACACGGCGCAGTGGTTCTCACGCGCGACTTCCAGCACACGATAGAGCCCACCCATATTCACATCCCACGCGGTGTGCGGTTTCTCTTCAGCGGTGGCCGAGAGCAGGGAAGCCAGGTGGTAGATGGTACCCACCTCGTACTTACGCACGACTTCATCTACCATGCGCCGGACTGTGCAGTCCACGTACTCGAAGGGTCCGTCGCCATTACTGGGTTGCGGCATGCGGATGTCCGAGGCCACGACCTGGTCGGCGCCGTGGCGTTCGCGGAGCGCGACCACCAACTCCGAGCCGATCTGTCCGAGAGCCCCGGTTACGAGGGTCCTGCTCAAATCTGCCTCCTCTTTCTGATCGGACTAGGGCAGCAGCCTTCGTTCCTTCGCCGCCCGCTCTAGTTCGCTGCGGAACGCGGGGTCAGCGATCCCGATCAGTGCTGTGGCACGCTCGCGCAGGTTCTTGCCGAAAAGGTTGGCGGCACCGTGCTCAGTTACGACGTAGTGCACGTCGGCCCGGCTAGTCACCACGCCGGCGCCCTCTTTCAGGAACGGCACGATTCGCGATAGCTCACCGTTCTTGGCGGTGGAAGGTAGTGCGATGATCGGGCGTCCACCTTTGGAGCGTGCGGCGCCGCGAATGAAATCGACCTGACCACCGAAGCCGGAGTAAATGTACGGTCCTATTGAGTCAGAGCATACCTGGCCAGTCAAGTCGACCTCGATGGCGGAATTGATCGCGACCATGTTCTCGTTCTGGCTGATGATGAACGGGTCGTTCACGTAATCAACCGGGTGTGCCTCGATTAGCGGATTGTTGTCGAGAAAGTCATATAGCCGCTCACTTCCCAGCGCGAACGTCAGTATGAGTTTGCCGGGGTGAAGGTTCTTCTGCGTTCCGGTAACCACGCCACGCTCGATGGCGCCCAGGCCGCCGTCGGAGATCATCTCGGTGTGGATTCCCAGTTCCAAATCCCCCTCGATCGCCTCCCAGACAGAATCGGGTATGCCGCCGATTCCCATCTGCACCGTAGCCCCCCGCTTGATCAGTGGAACCACGTGCTGAGCGATGGCCTTCTCGACCTCAGTGGCGGGCTTCGGTTGCAGAGTGGGAAGCGGCTCGGTGGCCTCGACGATGGCATGGGCGCGCTTGACATGCAGGAACGAATCACCCAGGACACGCGGCATCCGCTCGTTGACCTGCACGATAACGGTTCCGGCCATCTGGCAGGCGGCGATCGATGCCAATGTCTCGACACCCAAGCTCATGAAGCCGTGTTCATCCGGGGGAGAGCACTGCACCATTGCCACGTCGAGGGCGACGATTCGCTCTCGAAACAACCGCGGGATCTGATGCAGGAAGATCGGCACATAGTCACCCCGTCCCTCATTAACCGCTTTGCGGTCAGCCGGGCCAACGAACAGCGAATTGTGGCGGAAATGCTGCTCCATGCCCGGTTTGGAGAGCGGATCCTGGCCGACCAGCAGGACGTGGTTGAGCTGTACGTCCTCGAGCGAGTCCTTGCGCTCGGCTAGCGCCCGAACCAGGGTCTGGGGGATCGCCGCGTTACCCGCGTAGTAAACCCGATCGCCACTCGAGATCTTCTCGACGGCCTGGCCGGGTGTGCGAAGCTTTGACCTGTAGTCGTCAAGCCAGTTCATCTCGAGCCACTCCCGCCGATGAGCTGCTCGATCGGCAGCGCCGGGATACCCAGAGCCTCGCCCAGCTGTCTGTTCGTCATCTGCCCTTGATAGAGATAGAGACCCGCTGCCAGGCCCGGATCTTCCGCCAGGGCCTGGTGCAGACCTTTGCGCATGATGTTCTTGAGCGTGGGGAGCACCGCGTTGGATAGCGCCCTCGAAGCCGTGCGCGCGATGTTTGCCGTCAGGTTGGGAACGCAGAAGTGGATCACGTCGTGAACCGTGAAGGTCGGATCGTCGATGGTCGTAGGACGGCTCGTCTCTACGCAGCCGCCCTGATCGATGGAGATATCGATGATCACGCTACCGGGCTTCATGTTCTTCACCATCTCCTCGGTGACCAGGATCGGCGAATGAGCGCCCGGTATCAAAATGGCGCCGATCAGGACGTCGGCGATGGCTGTAAACCGCCCGAGTTGGGCCATGCCGGCGACGGCAGTAACGACCTGTCCGGACAACTCGGCACTCAGCGATCGCAGCTTGGCCAGGTCTTCATCCACCACGATCACATGAGCGCCGATTGCCAGGGCATGCCGTGCCGCGCTCCGGCCAACCGATCCCGCGCCGAGGACAACAACGGTGGGTGGAGCGACGCCAGGAACGGTCCCCAACAAGATGCCGCGCCCACCCGCTTCGTTTTGTAAGTAGTGCGCGGCGATGTGCAGGGCCATCTGTCCGGCCATCTCGCTCATCGGTGCGAGTATGGGATGGTCGCCCTTCTCATCCTCGATGATCTCGTAGCCAATGATCGTCGTCTCCAACTCCATCAGCCGCTGGACGTTTTGTCGCGGGGCGACCGCCAGGTGATGGAACGCGCAGATGATCAGGCCTGGCTTCAGTAAATCGAGCTCCGCAGTGGAGAGGAGACCGACGCGGCAGACCACATCCGCTCGCTTGTACGCCTCTTCGCTGCTGAAGACGATCGTCGCGCCGGCGGTCTCATATTCCCGGTCGCTAAACCGGGCGGTAAGTCCGGCGTCTTTCTCGACGACGACGGTATGCCCATATCGGGTCAGCCGGGCGACCGCATGCGGAGAGAGACCGACGCGATGTTCCAAACGGTGAGTTTCTCTTGGTACACCTATGTACATGTCATGGCCTCCATCCGAACGAGGCGTTCTAGAGAATCGAAGTGGAGAAGATCGTGAGGGTCTCGTGCCGTGCACGCCGACCTGTCGGCGCGGTCATGTGTTGCCGTGGGTCAAAGCAGGTGGCAGCGCGACCCTTGCCGGATCGCCCGTATGCCAGGATTGTCGTTGGCGGAGCGCATCAAGCCCCGGTTGTAGTCGATGCCTCCTCATAAGCCCGGCCACCCCAAGCGAAGGCTTCCTCGTTGAGGGCGAGCATCGCACAATTATCCTTCAGCGCCTGGCGAATCGTATTTAAGAGACTTTCTTTAGGAAACAGCTCGGTCGCCGCCTGCAGAGCGCCGAGCGCGACGACGTTCTTTACCATGACTTTGCCCAGATCCCTGGCAATCTGCGTGCAGGCAACCCCGATGACCCTGACCTCAGGGTCGAGCTGGGGCGGACTGGGGATGACAGAACTATCGTAGATGATCGTACCACCGGCGCGCACGCTAGGCCCGAACTTCTCGAGGCTCGGCGGGTTGAACGCCACGAGAATGTGCGGTCGAGGCGATGCCGGGGACAGGACTTCACTGGTTGCGACGTGCACGTCAGCGTAGGAGGTGCCGCCGCGGGACTCGGGTCCATAGCTGGGGATATGGGTGGAGTCGAACCCTTCGTTGATCGCGGTCCGTGTCGTCAACATCGCGATAGTCTGCGCGCCATCGCCTCCGGCGCCGGCGAACTTGATCGACACGTCTCTTTCGTCGATGTGAGTCGGGAAAGCACGGCCAAAGCGAAGCGGCGGTTCGCTCGCGGCACCGATTACCTCGATAACGTCATCGACCTCAAAGCTCGGCGTGCCCAGGTCGAACCAGGAGTCGACTTCTATATCCTTCTTGACACCTAGCGGAAAGACCGGGACCATCTCCTCCTTCACCCATGTCTCGGCTTCGGACGGCGTTGCCTTCAGGTGCGTAGGACATTCCGATAGAATCTCCACAAACCCGAGTCCTTTGTTCTCCACCTGCAGACGCAACGCCTTCTTGATCGCTTTTTGGGTACGGACGCGCTGTTTGTTATCGAATAAGGCACAGCGCTCAACGTATACCGGCCCGTCCAGCTGACCGATCGTCTCGGCCATCTTGAGCGGCGCACCCATCAGACGATTGCGGCCGGTCGGCGACGTCGTCGTCCGCTGGTTCATCAGCGTGGTGGGGGCCATCTGGCCGCCGGTCATCCCGTAGATCGCGTTGTTGACGAAGATGAACGTCAGCGGCAGCCCTAACTGGGTCGCTTGCATGATCTCGGCCAGGCCTATCGAGGCGAGATCGCCGTCACCCTGGTAGCTGATCACGACCGAATGGGGGTTGGCCATCTTGTGGCCCAGGGCTACGGCGGGCGCTCGTCCGTGCGCCGCCTGGCTGTTGCCGACGTCAAGGTAGTAGTACATGAAGACGGCGCAGCCCACCGGCGAAATCGCTACCGTTCGATCCTGGATGCCGAGTTCGTCGATCGCCTCCGCCACATATTTGTGGATCAGCCCATGCCCGCAGCCTGGGCAATAGTGGGTCGAGTGACCCTTGAGCCCCTCACCATGGGCATGCCGTTCGAACCGCTCGTAAAAGACGCTGCTCATGCGCTACCCGCCAATGCCACGATCTTGTCCACGATTTCCTGTTGCTGCGGCAACACGCCACCAAAGCGCTGCACCCTGTCAATCGCCAATCCATCGCTGATTCCGGCATAACTCAGAGCCAGACGCAGCTCGTCCTCCAGCTGACCGCTGCCCGCTTCGACCACGACCAGGCGGCGCGTGCCATCTAACAAGGACTTGAGGGCGTCGATCGGGAAGGGCCAGAGCGTTACGGGTCGGAATAACCCGACCTTGATGCCGCGGTCCCGGAGCTGCTGCACAGCGCCCTTGGCCATGCGAGCCGGGGTATTGCAGGCGACGATCAAGAGTTCGGCGTCGTCGCAATGGAAGAGGTCGGCACGCTGCTCTTGCTCGCTGATCAGCCGGTACTTCTCGTTCAGGTGTACGTTGTGAGCCTCGAGGTCGGGCTCGTGGAGCAAGATCGAGGTCATCAAGTTGCCGCGATGACTTTCATCGCCGTACACAGCCCAGTCCGGCAGCCCGGGCCGCACCATGTGGCCCGGCAACTCAACACGTCCCGTCATCTGGCCCAGGTAGCCATCGCTGGCCAGAACGACCGGCAGGCGGTACTTGAAGGCTAGGTCGAACGCGACCATCGTCAGATCGAGCATCTCCTGCGGTGTCGAAGGTGCCAGCACCGGCGCGTGTGTATTGCCATGTCCAAGTCCGCGGCAGACCAGCTTGATGTCGGCCTGCTCGGGCCCGATGTTGCCGAGCCCCGGGCCGCCGCGCATGACGTTGAAAAAGACCCCGGGGATCTCCGCACCGATCATGTAAGAGATACCCTCCAGCATCAGGCTGAACCCGGGCGACGAAGTAAAGGTCATGCAGCGCAGTCCGGCGCCACCACATCCGTACATCATGTTGACCGTGGCAACTTCGCTGACGGCCTGCAGGAATACACCATCCAGCTGCGGCAACAGCTTGGCCAGGAGTTCGGCGCCCTCAGTGGAGGGCGTGATCGGGTAGCCGAAGAAATGACGGCAGCCGGCCAACAGCGCCCCAATGGCCGATGCATGATTGCCCTTGAGGATCAAGGGCTCGAGCTGCGGCAACTGTGTTTGCGTGTCCGGTATAGATGCGGCGCGGGGTGCGGTCGTCCAGCGTTCTCCGAACAGCTTCTCCGGATCTAGCAGCTCGTAGTCGACATCGGCTGGAGCCGGCATCAGTCCGTAGGGTTCCGGACAGGCGCTGAGGCATAGCCCGCAACCGTTGCATAAGTCCAGGTTGATGACCACCGGGGTGAATCCGGTCGCCGGATTGATCTCGGTTCCTAGGACGATGCAGTCCTTGGGGCAGGCTGAGATGCAGCGGCCGCAGGCCTTGCAAAACTCCGGAAAGAGAAAAGGTTTAGGTCTGGTTTTCGCTTTGGTCGTCGCCATGTCGCCAGATACCTACGGCCAGATGCCCCGCACCAGTGTGACCTTGGCCACGCGTGTGATAGCGAGCACGTATGCCGCGGTCCTCAAGTCGACGGGCGGTAGGGAACCGCTGTCCAATCCGTTCTTGCGCCGCTCGCCCTCCAGCGACCCCAGCGAGCCGTTGAGTTCCTTTTGCTTGTCGATCACCGCGTCCGTCGCCTTCACCATCTTCTTGCGCAGCTTCCGGTTGACTTCTGCCTCCTCCCACTGCTCGTTATCGTTGTTCTGCACCCACTCATAGTAACTCACGGTCACGCCACCGGCATTGGCGAGGATGTCGGGCAGTACCGGAATGCCGCGCTCGAACAGGATCCGATCCGCTGCCGGAGTCGTCGGGCCATTCGCCGCTTCGGCTATCAATCGTGCCTGCACGGAGGCCGCGTTGTCCGCCCGGATCACGTTTTCCAGGGCTGCTGGGATCAAGATATCGCACTCCAGCGCCAACAGCTCCTCGTTCGTTATTGGCTTCGTCCCCGAGAGGCCCGCCACCGAGCCCGTCCGCGCCTTGTGATCCACCGCCGCTCGCGGATCCAGACCCCGGGGATTGTGGATCGCACCACGCGAGTCGCTCACCGCGATAATCCTCGCACCTTCGGCCGCGAACAGTTCCGCCGCGATCGCCCCTGCGTTCCCGTAACCCTGTACCACCACGGTTGCACCCTGCACCGACTTTAGCCCCGGCACGATCCCGCGCGCCAGCGCTTGCTGCGTGCTAAACAGGCAGCCCCGTGACGTCGCCTCGCGCCGCCCCAGCGATCCGCCCATCTCTACCGGCTTGCCCGTGACGACCCCGAGGTTGTTCTGGCCTTTGTGCATCATCTCGTAGGTGTCATAGATCCAGGCCATCGTCTCCGCGTTCGTGTTCACGTCGGGCGCTGGAACGTCGGTGAACGGCCCGATCGCATCCCCCAGCTCCGCGATAAACCGGCGCGTGATCTTCCGCAGATCGTCCTTGGTGCGCTGCTTGGGATCACAGACCACACCGCCCTTGGCGCCGCCATAGGGCACGTCGACCACAGCGCATTTCCAGGTCATCCAGGAGGCCAGGGCCCGCACCTCATCGTCAGTGACATCGGGGTGGTAGCGGATCCCGCCCTTGCCGGGGCCGCGGGCCACGCTGTGCAGGCAACGGTACCCAACGTAGTTCTTTACCTCACCTTCCGCCGTCTCGATGGGGAACTCCACAGTGATCAGACGGCTGGGACGCTTCAGAAACTCCGCCAGACCCTCATTGAGACCGGGAAGGTAGCGGGCCGCTCCGTCGAACTGCTGCTGCGCGATGCGGTAGGGGTTGAGGTCTTCAGCTACGCCGGGCTTCTCCTGGGTCAGCGTCTTGGTACTCATTGCGTCTTCGATCCCTGGTTCGGTGAGGTCTTCCTGTGACTCCCGAGCATAGATCCAGCTAAGAATGACTCAGCATCATTCAGGCCCTCAGGTCTATTATCTCCAAGATTAATGTTTGCATATAGTTAGCAGAGTAACGCCTTCGTCGGTCCGGCCTCGCGAACGTGGCAGAATGTCACAGGCCGGGCAATCTAGGAGCCCAACCTCAATCGGGACAACGCGATCGGGAACCGTGTCTCTTAGGCCACCGGTGTCCCCGTCGGACCACGCATAGGTGGTATTATGTCAGATAACAGACGTTTCGAATTTGCCGGGAGCCATGGGCGGGGGTACTTTATATGTGTAACACAATCACAAATGGTGCCGTGTAGGTGGTCCGGCAAAGCGTCCGGGCCACGGGGGTGTAGTCGCCTCGCGCAGCGCCTCCCGCCCTTTCGGCTCGAGCCGTGGGCGTCGATTCCGTAATCGCAGTCGGGTCAGGCTCCGCCTTCCGGAGAACTGCCGCCAGCCAGCCGGACGCCGCAGTCGATCCGACCCCCATCGCCACTTTTGCAGTGGTTCTTGCATTTTCCGTGGTGCGTGCCGGGAAGTGTCTGCAGCCGCGATCGGCCAGCGGTGTCATCGAGGAGTTGTCGATGAAACGAAATACCTCAGAACGGAGGTCACTGACGGCTCTGGGACACGAGCGCAAGTTTCGTGTCTTCACGCGCAAGGATATCAGCCAGATTCCGCAGCTCAGGCGGCTGTCGGCCGGAGAGCGGGCCGCTATGGAGGCGGTCGCGTCGGTCCTACCGTTCCGGGTGAACAACTATGTTATTGAAGATCTGATCGACTGGAGCGATGTACCGGAGGACCCGATCTACCAGCTGACGTTCCCGCAGCCGGAGATGCTTCGGCCAGCCGATTTCAAGCGCATGTACCAGCTCATCCTCCGGAATGCACCGCGCGACGTGATCGAGGAAGCGGCGCGAGCGATCCAGTATACAATGAACCCGCATCCAGCGGGTCAGCTGAGCCTGAACGTTCCGGTCTTCGATGACGGGCCGGTTCCCGGAATCCAGCACAAGTATCGCGAGACCGTCCTGCTGTTTCCCGCGGCGGGCCAGACCTGTCATTCGTATTGCACGTACTGTTTCCGCTGGCCGCAGTTCGTGGGGATCGAGGAGCTGAAGTTCGCCAGCCGCGAGTCGGGGCCCTGGCTGCGGTATCTGCGGGCCCATCCCGAGGTCAAGAGTGTTCTGGTGACCGGCGGTGATCCGCTGGTGATGAAGGCTTCGGTGCTTCGTCGCTACCTGGACCCGCTTTTGGATCCGGCGCTCGAGCACATCTCTTCGATTCGTATCGGTACGAAGGCTCCCGCCTACTGGCCCCACCGTTTCGTCAGCGACGCGGATGCGGATGACTTGCTCGCGTTGTTCGAGGAAGTGATTCGCTCGGGCCGGCACCTGGCGCTGATGGCGCATTACAGTCACCCGCGCGAGCTTGAGACCCCGGTGGCTCGTGAGGCGATTCGCCGAATTCTGGGGACAGGCGCGGTGCTGAGGACTCAGGCGCCCCTCGTTCGCCATGTCAACGATTCCGCCGAGATCTGGGCGGACCTCTGGTGTGAACAGGTGCGATTGGGTGCGGTTCCTTACTACATGTTCGTGGAGCGCGATACGGGACCAAAAGACTATTTCAAGGTGCCGCTGGCGCGAGCGCTGGAGATTTACAACGGAGCCTACCGGCGTGTGTCCGGCCTGGCGCGCACCGCCCGCGGGCCGAGCATGTCGGCGACCCCGGGAAAGGTGCTCGTCGATGGTGTGGCGATGGTAGCCGGCCAGAAGGCCTTCGTGCTCAAATTTCTGCAGGCGCGCGATCCGAAATGGGTCGGCCGTCCATTCTTCGCTCGTTACGACGAGCAGGCCGCCTGGCTTGACGATCTGGTTCCGCTTTCCGGAAAGACGGAGTTCTTCTTCGAGCCTGAGCTGCGGGACATCGCGGCGATGCGTCGGGTGGCCCGCTCTAAGGACCAGGAAGCGGCTACCCTGGTCTAAGTGCACCGATCTTAGCTGCGCCGTCGTCGCGATCCCCTGGGGCCCGTTGACATCTGGCCGACTCAACCCTCCCCCGACGTCAGTTAGTGGTGTAACTTCACGGCGCCTTAGCCTAGGTGCAAAATACCTCGGGCTTCGACTGCAACGTGGGGTGAGGGAGCCAAACTGGGATCGCGAACCGTAGCTGAGCAGCCGGAAATCGATCTGGGATCGGTGCTGGTACTGATCGGCACGATGCTGGTCGATATGATCGGCTTCGGCATCGTTCTTCCGTTGCTTCCCTTCTATGCCACCGAGTTTGGCGCCGCCGACTGGATGGTCGGTCCGTTGGTCGCCTCATTCTCGGTGGCGCAACTCATCGCGACGCCCTTCTGGGGCAAGATCTCCGATCACTACGGCCGGCGCCCCCTCATCTTAGCGGGGCTCGCCTTCTCGGCAGTCTCCTACGTTCTCTTCGGCGTCGCCACCACCATCACGGTCTTGTTCATCTCGCGACTCGTGCAGGGCGCATCCGGCGGCACGATCGCCGTCGCCCAGGCCTACGTGGCGGACACGACCAAGCCAGAACGCCGGGCTCAGGTGCTCGGCTGGCTTTCGGCGGCCTCGGGCGCTGCTTTCATGATCGGCCCGGCCATCGGCTCTTGGGCCTGGCGGCTGGGCGGACACATGGCGCCGGGCTTCGTGGCAGCGGGGCTTTGCCTGCTGAACCTGGTCTTCGCGCTGAAGTTCTTGCCGGAGCCCGCTGTGCATCGCTCGGCGGATCGCGGGTCGGGCCTTGCGGTCCCGTCGCTGAGCGAGGTGGCGCGAACCGCACTGCGCCAGCCGCTGATGGGCATGATCGCGGTGTACTTCCTCGGGATCGGTGCCTTCGCCTCGATCACGGCGATCTTTCCGCTGTTTCTCGAGGCTCGCTTCGGTATCGACGAGTCGACGGTTGGATACGTCTTTGTTTATGTCGGCTCCGTCTCCGTGCTGGTCCGCGGCATCGCGGTCGGTCCGCTGGTCAGCCGTTTCGGCGAGCCGTACGTGTCGCGGCTGGGAGCGGCGCTGCTGGCTGTCGGCTTGGGCATCGCAGCGCTGGCCAACTCCTACCTCCTGCTCGCAGTCGCCATCACCTTCCTCGCCGCCGGGACCGGGACGTTGTTCCCGCCGCTCGCCGCACTCATCTCCCGCTCCGCGGCTGCCGATGTCCAGGGTAGCACGTTGGGGGTCAACCAGTTCTTCGGGGGCGTCGCGCGCGTGTTGGGACCGCTCTGGGGCGCCGCGGTGTTCGACCTGTACGGTTCGGGATCGCCTTTCCTGACGGCCTGCGTCGGTGTGATTCTGGCTTTCTTGTTGACTTTGAGGCTTAAGCGGCCGGTCGCGCTCGCCGGAACTTGATCTTGCCAGGGGACGTTGCTCACGCGGAGCTAAGGCAGGTGTCTCAGCCGTTGTCGTACGATTTGGCTGACACCCTTGTCGCACTTGCAGAGGCCTTGCAACTTCCGGAGTCAGCTTCCGTCCCGAATCGGAGGAGTCCATGCTGGCTGGAATACTGCTGACAACGATCGTGCTCTTCTGGATCGCGTTCCGCGTCTACGGCGGTTGGATGAGCCGCGTCTTCGGTCTCGACGATCGCCACCTGGTTCCTTCCGAAGGCCAGTACGACGGGGTCGATCACGTACCGACGCGGACGCAGGTCCTTCTGGGACATCACTTCTCCTCCATCGCTGGTGCAGGTCCGATCGTGGGGCCGATACTGGCCGGCCTGTTCTTCGGCTGGGTTCCGGCGCTTTTGTGGATCGTCTTGGGCTCGATCTTCGTCGGCGGCGTGCACGATTTCGGCTCGACCATCGCATCGGTGCGGCACAAGGCGAAATCGATCGCCGTCCTGGCCCGGCAGTACATCACTCCGACAGCCTACAAGCTATTCCTCGCCTTCATCTGGCTGGCGCTCATCTACGTCATCGTCGTGTTCATGGATCTGACCGCGGCGACGTTCGTCAACGTCGAGATGAATGGCAGCGGCGTCGCGGTCTCCGCTACTCTCTTCGTCGTCCTGGCGCTGGCGATGGGTTGGGCGATGGTGCGGCGCGGGTTGAGTCTCAAGACGGGCACGCTGATTTTTCTGCCGCTCGTCTTGCTGGCAATCTGGGTCGGGGACATGCTGGTCTTCGAGGGCGGCATACTACCTGCCGTGGGCGGCGCCGAAAAGAACAGTTGGAACCTGGTGCTGCTCGGCTACTGCCTAGTGGCCTCGATCACACCGGTGTGGATCCTCTTGCAGCCGCGCGACTACCTGTCCAGCTGGCTACTCTATCTTTCGGTCGTCGGGGCGGGCGCGGGGCTTTTGATCGGGGCACTGACCGGCTCTGCCGCCGTCAGCGGTCAATGGCCGGCCTTCGTGCGGCCCGGCGAGGTGACAGCGTTAGGCGTGGCGCATCTGGGACCGCTGTTTCCGATCCTGTTCATCACGGTGGCCTGCGGTGCCTGCTCGGGCTTCCATTCCATCGTCGCCAGCGGAACGACAGCGAAGCAGGTGAGTTGCGAGACGGACACGCGCCGCGTGGCCTACGGCGCGATGCTGATCGAGGGGGTCGTCGCGGTGATCGCGCTGTCGACGGTGATGATCCTTTCCTTCGGCGCCGATACGCTGCGGTCGGATCCGATTTCGGTCTACGCGGGCGGGATCGGCCAGTTCCTGGGCAGTTTCGGCATCAATCCACGCTTCGGGTCGCATTTCGGGTTGCTGGCACTTTCGACGTTCTTGCTGACGACGCTGGATACCTGCACGCGCTTGGGACGTTACGTGGTGCAGGAAGCATTTAGTTGGGACACGAACGATGCGAAGAGCCGCGTTGCCTCGACACTAATGACCTTGCTGCTGCCCGCGATCTTGGTTTTCGTGACCTACACCGACCCGCTAACCGGAACGGTTCTGCCCGCCTGGCGCGCGATCTGGCCGGTCTTCGGCGCCACCAATCAGCTGCTGGCCGCGCTGGCGCTGCTGGCCGTGACGGTCTGGTTGAAGCGCACGGGACGCCGCTGGGCGTTTGCGGGCATCCCGATGGTCTTCATGTTGGTCATGACGATGACGGCGATCGTGATGCTGATCGCGAACTATGGCCTGACACTGATCGGCCTCATCGCGACGGCGCTCTTCATCCTCGGGCTGATGCTGTCCGTCGAGGCGGCGCGCGCCTTCAGCCTGGACGAGCTGGGACCCGAGCCGGTTGTGCTGAGGCCGGTGGAGGCATCGGGGGACTGACGCCCCAAGTCAAGAATCGCCAAATGGCAAAAGAGCGGGCGACCGATGTCTTGATCATCGGCGGCGGTGTGATCGGGCTGCGCACAGCGATCGCTGCACGCAAGCGGTACCCGGATGCGCGTCTGACGCTGATCGAGAAAGAACCGCGTTGTGGAATGCACGCCAGCGGCAGGAACAGCGGTGTTCTGCACGCGGGTTTCTACTACGCGCCCGACAGCTTCAAGGCCCGGTTCACCAGGGAGGGCAACGAGCAGCTCAGCGTCTACTGCCGCGAGCGCGGCCTGCGGTTGAACAGTTGTGGGAAGCTCGTCGTGGCCAAAGATGCGGAACAGCTCGCCGTGCTCGACGGGCTGCTCGAGCGCGGGCGGAAGAACGGCGTCAAGCTGACGAGTTTGAGCGGCGCGGAAGCGCGCGAAGTCGAGCCGAAAGCAAAGACCTTTGAGCGGGCGCTTTACTCGCCGACCACGGCCACGGTGGATCCTGCGGAGGTGGTTGCCGCGTTCGTCGAGGATGCCGTGGCCGCCGGCATCGAGATTCGTTCCGGCACCGCCTACGTGGGAAGGGAAGCTGACAGCGTCGTGACGACGGGCGGCAGAGTGTCGGCCGGCTACGTCGTCAATGCAGCCGGGTTGTATGCTGACAAGATAGCGCGTGACTTCGGCTTCGCTGAGCGATACCGGATCCTGCCGTTTAAAGGGCTTTATCTGGAGTCGCGGCCCGGCGCTTACCCGCTAAACACGAACATCTATCCGGTCCCGGACCTGGCGACACCGTTCCTGGGTGTACACCTGACGGTCGGCGTGGACGGAAGGGTCACGATCGGTCCCACCGCGGTTCCGGCGTTTTGGCGCGAACAGTACGATTGGCACCGGAACTTCGCTTTCCGAGAGCTAATGGAGATCGTCCGCCTCGAGGGGGTTATGTTCGCCGGTAACCGGGCTGGTTTCAGGCGTATCGCGCGGCGCGAACTACTCAAATACTACACGCCCAAACTCCTGCGGCAGGCGTCTCAGTTGGCCGACGACCTGCCGGCCAAACGCTCCTGGCGTTGGGGTCTTCCAGGTATCCGCGCGCAACTTGTCGATATCAGCGACTATCGACTGGAGAACGACTTCAAGCTTGAAGGCGACGGCGGCTCGCTACATGTGCTCAACGCGGTCTCGCCGGCCTTTACCTGCGCGATTCCCTTCGCCGAGTTCGTGCTTGATAAGATGGAGGCACTGACCTAGGCTGCGCAGTAGTCAAACCGATAGAATGGCTGATCCGAGGGGGAATTCAATGATGAGACGTCTCAGCGCCAGCGTTCTGCTGGGCCTGGCTCTAATACTACCGCTTGAGTCAAACACGGCGACCATGGCGACGGCCCAGCAAGTCCAGGTTGCCAGCCAGGCGCGCGTCCTGACGCCAAAGGATGTGGCGCGGATTCGCGCGGTCGGCGAGCTGGCCATCAGACCGAGCGGCGACCTGATCGCTTACACGGTGAGCGTACCTCGCCAGCCCGGTCGCGATGAGAACGGTTCGGCCTGGAGCGAGTTGCACGTGGTCAACTTCGATGGCACGCAGCAACGGGTCTTCGTCGCCGGTGACGTCAACGTTTCGCACGTCCGCTGGACCCCGGACGGCCGCTATCTCAGCTATCTCGCCAAGCGCGAGGGCGATGAGCACGTATCGATCTACGCCATCGCAGCGGAGGCCGGCGAGTCGAGACGGCTCTATCAGCACGAGACGGCGATCGAAGCGTTTGACTGGCGCGCCGACGGCCGCGCGATCGCATTTGTCGCTGAAGAGCCGCTGCCCGCCGACCGCAAGGCTCAGCGCGACCAGGGGTTCAACCAGGAGGTCTACGAGGAAGATTGGTCGGCGCGGCGCCTATTCGTCTTCGACCTACCCCAAGGTCTGGATGGATCGGCCGGGCAGGCCCGGGCACTGGAGGGTTTACCGGGCCAGCCGTGGCACGTCGCCTGGAGTCCCGATGGGACGCGCCTGCTGACCGACCTGTCACCGACACCGCTGATCGACGACCGCTACATGTTCCGGAGGCTGCACGTCCTCGATGCCATGTCAGGTGATGTGACAGCGCGAATCGAGAATCCGGGCAAGCTGGGTGCGTTCCGCTGGTCGCCCGACGGCAAGACGATCGCGCTGGTCTCGGGGGCGGACATCAACGACCCGCTGCAGGGGCGGCTGATGGCGGTTGCGGCGACCGGGGGAGCGCCTCGCGACTTGCTTCCGGGCCTGCAGGGGCACGTGTCCGACTTCGCCTTCGCCGCTAACGACAGGATCGTCTATCTGGCGGATATCGGTGTGGGCAGTCGGGTAGGCCGAGTCCGGCTAAACGGGCGTGAGGATGGTGTCTTCTATGATGGAACCGATCCAGTTCTAGATGGGATCAGCCTCTCCAACGACGGGCGCAGCCTGGCGGCCGTTGCCCAGTCGCCGAGGGTGCCAGCGGAAGTCTACGCGATGCGAGCGGAGTCAGGAGCCGAGCCGAATCGCTTGACCGACGTGAATCCATGGTTGGCGGAAGTTGCGCTGGGCGAGCAGGAGATCGTGCGCTGGGTAGCGGAGGATGGGCTAGAGATCGAGGGGTTGCTGATTCATCCGCTGGAGCGCGCGGCGGGGACAAGCGTCCCCACGATCGTGGTGGCTCATGGCGGTCCGGAGGCGCATTTCAAGAACGGCTGGTTGACCCGCTACTCGTACCCGGGGCAGATGGCGGCTGCGCGTGGCTATGCCGTGTTCTACCCGAATTACCGTGGCAGCACGGGCCGCGGCGTCGCGTTCGCGAAGGCCGATCAGGGTGATGGCGCCGGCGCCGAATTCGATGATGTGTTGGCGGGTGTCGATTATCTGATCGAGCGCGGACTGACCGACCGCGCGCGCGTCGGCATCACCGGGGGTTCCTACGGCGGCTACTTCACCGCCTGGGGCGCGACGCGCCATAGCGAACGCTTCGCGGCAGGCGTGATGTTCGTGGGGATCTCCAATCAGCTATCCAAGACCGGTACGAGTGACATCCCTAGGGAGATGGAGCTGGTCCACTGGCTCTCGAACCCTTACAAGGATACGGAGCTGTTTCTCGAGCGAAGCCCGATCATGCATGTGAGCAACGCGCAGACACCGCTGCTCATCCTGCATGGCAAGGAGGACCCGCGGGTGAATCCGGGTCAGTCTCGCGAGTTGTATCGCGCCTTGAAGATGATGACTGAGGTGCCGGTCCGGCTGATACTCTACCCGGGTGAAGGTCACGGGAATCGCAAGGCGGCGGCCCGCTACGACTACAGCCTCCGAATGTTGCGCTGGTTCGACCACTTTTTGCGACAAGGGGGCAAGGACCTGCCGCCCTGGCGGATCGACTACGATCTGGAGCGCGAGGTTAGCCTGGAGTGGAAGCGATAGCGAAAGCGGAGTCCGATCTAGTAAGTTTGCAGTATAGGTAAACGTTGCGGCTTCTCGTGGAGCTTCTAAACGGTGATCTCTAGAGCGGACGTGGTGGTCGTCGCCCTGTGGTCGTGTATTGGATTGGCCGGCTGCCTGGTGCAGCGTTCCGATACCGGCGAGGAGAAGGCGGAAGAGCTTCCAACAGTGCTCTCGGTCGAAAATCGTCACTGGTCGAACGTGACGGTGTACGTTCTGCGAGGGCAAGCGCGGGCACGAATCGGAACGGTGACGAGCATGCGCACGGAAACCTTCGTGATCCCGGCGGTTCTGGTTGGCAGTGTGGTCGAGTTACGCTTGATCGCTGATCCAGTAGGCAGTGAGCCGTACGTCTCGGATCCGGTGACGGTGGGTCCCGGCGAGCGGATTGACTTCAGGCTCGCGAACAACCTGGTCCACTCGTCGATCTCGATCTGGCGCGAATAGCGCCAGGGGTTGACGACTCCGCTACTTTGGGACTACCCTGTCCCATTCTCATCAATAGCTACCAAGAATAGTTCTCGATGAGGGGCGCGGCTGGTGGGCCTGCTACCTGCCCTGTGTCCCAATTACTGGCATAAGAGAGCCAAAATCGAACGTCGGTCACTCCGCGATACACGTGGAGTCTTTGTGCCGTGGTGGTCGTGCCATCACGGCGAATAGCGCGTGGTTAGAGAAGCGCGCCAGCCTCAACCTCAGCAGGAGGGCGACGTGTCGAAACGTGTGTTGTTCGCATTGCTGACGCTGTTCCTGTTACTCGGGACCAGCGACGCCTTCGCGCAGCTGCGCGAAGTCAGGGGCCGTGTGATGGCGGCGACCGGTGAAGCGGTTGCCGGTGCGACCGTCACGGTCAAAGGTACCACGATCACCGCACTCACTGGCCAGAATGGAAGTTACAGCATCAGTGTGCCTAGCGGGAACGTGGTGCTGGTCGTGGCGTTCCTGGGTTATCGAACACGGGAAATCGCGGTGGGAGCCAACCAAGCCGCCGCAGACGTCACGCTCGAGCTCGACCCACTGCGCCTCGAGGAGCTAGTGGTGGTGGGACGAGCGACCGAGATCTCGCGACGGAACCTTCCCAACGCCGTAGCGACGATCGCCGGCGCCGATATCGAGCGGATCCCGACCGAGTCGGTGGAAAAGGCGATTCAGGGCAAAGTCGCCGGTGCGCTGATCGAGACCAACTCCGGCGCTCCGGGCGGCGGAGTGCAGGTGCGCCTGCGCGGTGCCTCCTCGATCAACGCCCTATCCGAGCCGCTCTATGTCGTCGACGGTGTCATCGTCAGCAATGAGGCCATCGCTTCCAACCAGAACGCCGTGAGCAGGGCGAGCACGGGTTCCAACCCTGCACTGACACAGGACGCGCTGGTCAATCGTATCGCTGACCTCAATCCGGAAGACATCGAAAGCGTCGAGGTGCTAAAGGGCGCCTCGGCGGCGGCGATCTACGGTCAGAAAGCCAGCAACGGCGTGATCGTGATCAAGACCAAGCGTGGCCGCCCCGGTCGCCCCAGCGTTCGCCTGACCCAGCGCTTCGGGATGTTCGACCTGGCTAACAAGCTTGGCTTCCGGAGCTTCGAGACGGTCGAGGAGGCGGTAGGTGCCTTCGGTGAAGGGGCGCGACCCTTCTTCGGGCCCGACGGCCGGCCGCTAAAGACGTTGGATCACGAGGAGCTACTGGCCGGCCGTAACGATCTGTCGACCGAGACTGCAATCAGCGTCAGCGGCGGCAGCGAAGCGACGCAGTATTTCGCCGCCGCTAACTGGAAGAACGACGAGGGGATCGTCGAGAACACCGGCTTCGAGCGGCAGGGTCTGCGTGTCAATCTCGACCAGCAGATCGGCACGCGGGTCAAAGTCTCGGCCAACACGAACCTGCTACACACCGTGGCCAGCCGCGGCCTGACCAACAACGACAACAGCGGCACCAGTTGGTATATGGTGTTCCCGTTTACGCCCGAGTTCGTTGACCTGAGGGCCGAAAACGGGATTTTCCCCGCGAACCCGTTCGAGCGCAGCAACCCGCTGCAGACCGCGGCGTTGACGATTAACGATGAGGACGTGTGGCGCTTCATCGGAGGGCTCAACGGAACCTTCGACGTTCTGCAGAGTCGATCGCACAACCTGCGACTGCTTGCCAATCTGGGAGTCGACTGGTTCGGCCAGAAGAACG
>JBFJOD010000010.1:0-43214 GCA_041617795.1 Gemmatimonadota bacterium
ACCTCCGGCTCCTTATTATAGAGCTGCCGGTACGTCGCCTTGGCGACCTTGAGGATCGGCGAATCTATGTTGGGCTTCCAGCCGGGGTAGCCGGAGTCGTGGACCACCTTCGCGCCGCCCAGCTCGAGGACCGCCGTGACCGTCTGGACGATCTCGTCCATCTCCGACGCCACCGAGCTCCGCTGGCTGGTTTCCAGGACGACCCTGTTCTTTTCCGTAGCGATCACCGCCACGTTGGTGGACGTCTCCACCAGCCCGGGAATGTCGGCACTCATCTTGGTCACGCCATGCGGTAAACCCGCAAGCGCCTGCAAGAGTCGCTTCTGCTGGTCTTTCTTGAAAACCTTGCGCCCGTCGGTGTCCTTGACCCGCTCGCCGGTGATCGAGAGGCCGGGCTCGACCGTGGCCAGCTCCGCTTTGATCAGTTCGTCGTACTTGCGGACGATGCCAGCCGCCTTGCGCGCTTTGTCTTTCGGAACGAAGACGAGCGCCTCGGCTTCGCGCGGGATCGCGTTGCGCTTGTTGCCACCCTCGATCCGGGCAAGACGCACACCCGCCTCTTCCAGCGCATTGAGCACCCGCGCCAAGATCTTGATGGAATTTCCCCGGCCTTTGTCGATCTCCAGCCCCGAATGGCCACCCCGCAGCCCTTTGACTTTAATGGTCATCGCCACGGCGCCGGCCGGCGCTCGCATCAGGTCGACTTTCCATGTAGCGGAAGTGTCCTCACCGCCGGCACAGCCGACGTAGACGGCACCCTCTTCCTCCGAATCGAGGTTCAACAATATCTTGCTCTCGATGAAACCTTTGGCCAGGTTGCTGGCCCCGGTCAGGCCCGTTTCCTCATCCACCGTGAACAGGAACTCCAGCGGGCCATGCTCCAGCGAGCGATCCTCCATGATCGCCAGATTCGTGGCAACGGCGATACCGTTGTCGGCGCCCAGGGTCGTGCCATCCGCCATCAGCGCGTCCCCCTCGCGAACGAGCTTGATCGGGTCCTTAGCGAAATCGTGATCGACACCCTTGTTCTTCTCGCAGACCATGTCGAGATGCCCCTGCAAGCAGACCATCTGCGCGGACTCGCGGCCCCGTGCGGCCGGCTTTTTGACCAGGATGTTCTTCTGGCGGTCCTGCTTAGCCTGCAGTCCCATTTGCTTCGCCTGCCGCAGCACGTAATCAATGATCTGCTGCTCGCTCTTCGAGCAGCGCGGGATCTGGCTTATCTCCGCGAAATATCTCCACACCGCCTCTGGCTTCAGTCCCGCTATGGCGCTAGACATCTGTAACTCCTCTCAGGCCGTTTCAGCAGATGATCGTAGCCAACCGCCGGTCACAGCTTGGCGAACACCTCGCGCTGCAGGTCGGCGGCCGCCAGAATCTTTGCAACCGGCCTTCCGTCGTCGTCAGGCCAGCGCACAAGCTTGATCTTTCCGTCGACAATCTCAAGTCCCGTGATATCGCCGTCGCCGAAAGAACAACAGCCCGTATTGAAGTAGCACGGCTTGAGTATCGGCGCTGGACTTTCCGTCGCGGCCGGCATCGGCTCGCCTTGTGCCTTGATCCACTCAAGCTCTGCCCGCAGCCCGGCCACCCGCGCCTGCGTGCTGTCCGCATCGGCTCCAGCGGCCAGCGCCGTGCGAGCCTCTTTCAGCTCGCGCAGGATCCGCGCGGAATGGGAGTCGGCCATGAACACCGGCCGGTGGGTATGACCGGCGATCAGCAATAGCTTGTTATTGGCCGCGGCCCAACCGTAGATGGTCCGGTCGTGCTTTTCGCGCAGTCGGTAGTCGGTCGACGGTGTGGTTGACGGCGTATTGAGCAGCCGCTGGATGGGCCGCCAGATGTGCCTGACGAAGAATTTGGCGATCTTGCGGCGCCGGTCGCTGAACGACGTGCCCTGGTGGCCGTGTACGAGGAACAGAGTTCCCAGTTCCGTGCCACCCGACTTGACCTTGAAGCGCGCGCCCTCCGCTACGCTGATGCTCGGGAAGAAGGGATCGAGATACCGCTTGACCGCGGCGGGCGACTCCCATTCATCGTCGTGATTGCCCGTGAAGCGCTGGTAGCGCCCGGCTCGGTAGAACTCCGCTTCCAGCTGCAGCGTGTACTCGTAGGCGGCTATGGCCCGCTTGGGCCGGCACTCCCACAGCTCCTCCACATCGCCGAGAGCCAGTAGGGTGTATCCTTTTTCCAGGTAGTAGCCGAGCGCCGCATGATAGGCGCGCTCGCAACGACGGAAGTCGTCCGCCCCATCCCGCTGTCCCTTGTGATGATCGGAGAACATGACGATGCGCGCGCTGTCCAGATCGATCTCGCGCTCACTGTCCGCTGACCGGTCAAACACTTCCTGAAGACGCCGGTGCACATCATTCTCATAGCCCATGACGATCCATCCGTTCTCAGATGTACTGGGATGATGAAATCTTGTCGCCGAAACTATGCGGCTTGTGTTTGAGGTTGGCGATCTCTTCGACCGCGCCGCTTCCCACCAAGTCGATATAGTCGGTCCCCGATTTCCGGCCGGCAAACGCCTTGTCCTTGTACAGCCGATATTTGTGTCCGCGCGGAATCTGATAACGAACCGACGACACCCGGTCGTCGAAGCCGGAGCCTTCCACGAATAGCTTTCCGTAGTCCGGCAATCGCGCCCCAGTCTTGCCGATGACGCTCAATCGGCGCCCGCGAAATCGTTCGTGCTCGAACAAGTCGATCCGCGCATCCGCGATCTTCTCGATCTTGGGAGCGTTACGGTCAGGCTCCGAGCTGAACTCGGTTAGCCGGATCATGTGATCGACGCGCCAGTGGTAGCCCGCATAGAGATTCAGCCTGCCGTTGGAGTCGACATAGATGCCACCCGCCGCGTCGAGATTGCCGTACTGGTTCTTGCAGCGGAACTGCCGCGCGGCGACACGCGTCAACTTGGGGGCATCCACACTATCATCACCGTTCAGGAACCCTTCGGGCAGCTCGATTCGATACAGGTCTGCGATATCGGGACCGCCGAACACGGGAGCCGCATCCGCACCGTTTTCCGTACCGATCATGTACAGCGCCGCCTCGCTATCTTCGCCGCGCTGAAGGATGAAGTTGATGTTCTGATAAGATGGATCGCGATCGTCGCCCAAGCCGAGGGAATTGAAGCTGTAGGTCACCACACGATCGTGAAAACCGTCAAGAAAATTACGGCTCCGGGACACGTAAAAGTCGATCCGTCCCCTGAACTTCCTTGCCGCCTCCCACCAGACACCGCAGACGAACTTGCCGCCCGGCATCCGCGCGAGCGCCACGGCGGACGCTTTACGGTCGGGCCGGTCGATATCGCACGGCAACCGCTTTGGCTTCAGAGGATCCGCCATGTGCAGAAAAGCGATCCGCGAACGCTCGCCGCCCTCGATCGGAACTGCCAGGATATCGCCCAGCACGCTGATCCCACCGGCATGCCAAAGCTTCTCATCCAGCGCGATCGTCTTGACTATGCTGTCCTCGCGGATCGGTTCGCGAGCGAGGAGGACGTTCGATCCCCATGGTCCCCGCGCCCGCCGTGACTTGAGGTTGAACAGGAACAGGTGAGAAGCCGGCTCCGTGATGTCGCCGCCGGAAACGACCATGTACTTTCCAAGTCGCAGCCGCTGGATACCCTGGAAGTGATTACGCGCCCGGCCCTTCTTGCCGATATTCACTCGCGTATAGCGCAAATCGGGAATCAATTCACCGTCCCAGGCTTCCAAGAAATCGCCGTGCGCGCAGATCCTGGCAAACTGAGCCTCGACGTCGGTGATCTGCGGGTGACTGGCGATCAGCGACGTCTCGGCGTCGATATCGGGAAGCGGGCTAGGTTTGTATCCGGGAAACCGACCAACAACCATGATCATCCATCTCCTTACGGTGAAGTCGTGGCAAGAAGACCTAAGGAAGAGCGAACTTGGCCTGGATTCCGCCGCTCAAGGCGAATTCGACATGCCTGCCGTCGCCGAGCGGCTCATCGATCCAAAGGGTCTCCACCGCCAGGTGCAGACCGGGCCCAACCGCGTGTGTCACGGAAAGGCCCGCGGATATCCCGACCCCCAGGTTCGTCTCATCGACATCGCCAGCTCCGCTTGAGCCGTTCAGCCGGCGCACATGCAAGCGTGGCGCGACCCACGGCTCGATATTGTAGTCGAGGGCTGGCAGGTACCAGCTGAAGCCTATGCCGAGTGGGAAGTCCCAGCGATTGATGGCGTCGCCGCCCTCCGGGGCGACCTGCACATAGCCGACCGCTCCTTGGAAGGTCAGCGTCGGACTGCTGGCAGATTCCGAGTAGATGTCGAAGCCTACGCTACCTCCCGCGCTCACCTCATCGTCGAGCTCAGAGTCGTAGAGCAGACCTGCGCCGCCGGAGATGCCGACGCGTCCGAGATTCAGCACGACCCGAGCGACCAAGGGGGTAAGGTCTCCGGCGTTGGAGCCAGCGATCCGCCAGTCGGTGTGCACCATCACCGTCTTGAGAGCGGGATCCAGGTTCGGAAAGAACGGCACTGGAAGCGCGGTGACCTGAGCGGCGCTCGGCGTCGCCGACAAGGCGAGAGCCACCGTCAACACCAGCGCGCTGTGACCTACGGGAAGCGTCATCGTGACCTCTTGGCCGGCGGAAAGGGAATCGTTCGGAGCGGTGTTTCGTGACTGTCTCGGATAGCCCACAGCATGGGCGCTATCTCTTGCTTCGGCAACCCCGACAGCTACAGGCCGCGCCGGCTCTCGCTGCGAACCCGCTCCCAGATGCCAGAGCGGATGCGGTCCACCTCACGTTTGAAGCGGGGATCTTCGCGCACGCGATCGAACAGGGCCGACTCCAACACCCGCGGCTCCACGCCGCTAGGCGAAAGCTGGAAGGCCCGCGCAACCCATTCAACAGACGCGTCGGCATCGCCGGTCCATGCGTAGTAAGTCGCAAGGTCCTCGACGCGCACGACGTCTGTGAAGATCCTGTCCGACGCCGTGGCCATCTCCAGCCCTCCAGCTAATGAATCGACGATGGCTCGTGCCTCTTCGCGTCGATTCAGTTCGTACAGGCACATGGCCCGGATGCCGGCGTGCGGACCCAGCTCCATACCGGCGCAGCGCTTCGCGCGGCCAGCCAACAAATGCGCCCGTGCCTCGATGGCGCGTGGCAGCATCAAGTCGGGCTCGAGCTGCCCCGCCAAATGCGCTTCGCCGACCGCGCGATCGTAAAGGCCGAGCGCCAATGCGTCATAGGCCAGCGCCAGCCGCCGCCCGGCGTTCTGCGGGTCCATGGTGATCGCCTGCTCCGCAACGCGGAAGGCCGCGTCGGTTTCGCCCCGCTGGTTGAGCACCCGGGCACACCAGCTGAGGATATCCGCTGCCCCGGGCTCGAGGTCGATGGCGCGCCGGCAATCGGACGCGACCTGGCCGACGGGCGCGAAGGAGCGGCTGGCGATGTAGCCGCGGGCGGCGTACCCGGCGGAGCGGTTCGGATCGATCCTGATCGCGCGGTCGGCCAGCGCCAGCGCCAGTCCGGCGGCACGATACCCATCGATGCCGATCCGGTAGCGATAGGCTAGCGTCAGGGCGTACACGTTCGAGAGGCCGCTGTACGCATCGGCATACGCAGAGTCCTCCGCGATGGCTTTGGAAAACGCGGCATGCGCACGTGATAGACCCTCCGCCGTTCGCCGTCCCAGCCACGTCTTGCCGACCAGGTAACTCTCATGGCCGGGGCTGTGAGCGGTCGGTTGGGTCCAACCCGGCACTTCGACCAGCGGCATGGCCGCCACGTAGTCCTCGACGAACAGCTGCGCCAGGTTATACGCGGTGTCCATTCCGTCGCTCGAGTTCCACTCGTACCAGCGGGTAGAGATGATGTCTCCGCTCGCGCCGTTAGACACCCGCATGTTCAGCCGGACCCCGTTCGCCGTCCGGTAGAGTGATCCGAGGATCAGCCTCTCAACTCCCAGCGAATCGGCCAGTTGCCGTGTGGTCAACTCCAGCGCGGTCAGCGTCTGCACCGAATAGGGGTCGCTGACCTTGATCACGCCCACACCCTTCAGTCGCCCAACGACCTCCTCGCTGAGGCCGGCGCTCAGGTGCTCCATGGCGGGATCGCCGGTCCGATTCTCGATCGCCAGGACCGCGACCGAGTCGATGAAGCGGACGTTGGCGAAGGCGGCCAGCGGATCGGGTTGCTTCCACGGATGCCACAAAGCCACGGCCAGGCCGGACACGATGACTACACCGGTGGCCGCGCCGTACAAGCGGCGCCGCTTTACTACAGCTTTAGAGGCTGATGGGCTGGACGAAGTTTCGCTCATGCTCGCTGGGTTGTAGGGCGAGGCAAATCGGCTCAGCCACAAGATGGGATGCTCACCAGCCCTCAGCAATCGCGCTAGAGCGGGCGGTCCGAGCCGGGCAACGCGGCGCGTTCCACGAACCCGGCCAGCCGCTCGGACAGGCTCTCGAGCCGCGGCCGACGCTCGGTCGCGGAACTCCAGCCGATCGCGTTGGCTGTGAGGTAGGCGCCCCAGAAGCCGAAGATGAGGCCGGGGATGACTATGAATTGCTCGGGTGCTTGGAGCACGGCAGCCAGCAGGAAGCCGAATAACGCGCCACCTGCGGCACCCCAGGCGGGGGCCGCCTGTTTCCAGCTGGGCAATTGCAGGCGCTCCTCGATCCGGATACGTGTCCGGCCACCGCCCGGTGCAATCGTCACCACCGTGCCGCCACCCTCACTTCCCAACACGGGCGGGCTCCAGGTCAGCGCCCCTTCCACAATCGCGCTGTGTCCAACGACGCCGGCCGCAGCCTCGATCTCTTCGACCAGCGCGGCGTAGTCAGATTCGGCGACTTCGCTGGCGACCCTGCGTTCGAGGATGATCTTTTTGCCGCGGACATCGAAGCGCGCCGGCGGCCTTGCCCGTGGCACCGCTACCGGCACCCCGGTCGACTGTGGCACCGCGGAGCCCGAACCCCAGTCCAGCTCGCCTAGAGCCTGACGTACGTGCTCCGGTGGGATTCCGACCTCGGCGGCGATCTGTTCCACGGCTCCGATCGACAGGACCCGCTCTTCCGTCTTGTGCTCGGCCTGCAATTGCGCCGCCCGGCCGATGATTGCCTGCACCTGACCGTCGCTCAGCTTGATGCCTGGCAGCGACCCGGTCACCAGCGCTTCGGCGAACTCGATCGGCGAAGCGAAGCGGTCGTCCGGCCGCAACGCCAACGCCTGGACCAACGCCTGCTCCATCCGGCCCGGCAGCAGGTTCAGTCGCTCGCGATGTTCGGCCGGCGCGTCGACCAGCCTCCTCAAGCGCAGCGCTTCGTCAGTTGGCCAAAAGATCGGTGTCTCGCCGATCACCATCTCGTAGACCACGCAGGCCAGGCTATAGATGTCGGTGCGGCCGTCCAGCGCCACAATCCCCAGCGCCTGCTCGGGGCTCATATACCCGGGCGTGCCCAGCGCGACGCCGGTTCGCGTGAGCTGGGCCGGGCCTGCTGCACTGATCGCCTTGGCGATGCCGAAGTCGGCCACCACCGCCAGCCCTTCGGAGAACAGGATGTTCTCGGGCTTGATGTCGCGGTGAATGACGCCGTGACGGTGGGCATGGTCGATGGCGGCAGCCACTTCCCGGGTTATGCGAAGTGCTTCGTCGAGTGCAAGTGGCCGGTCACGGCTCAGACAGCGACGCAGGGAGCCGCCGGCAGCGTAGGGCATGACGTAGAAAAGCAGCCCAGCCGCCTCGCCCGAATCGAGCAACGGCAGGATATGGGGGTGGTTGAGCTGCGCCGTGATCGTGATCTCTCGCAGAAAGCGATCGGACGCAACGGCAACGGCCAGCTCTGGACGGAGCACCTTGAGGGCGATGCTCCGCTTGTGCCTGAGATCCTCGGCCAGGTATACGGTTGCCATGCCACCGCTACCGATCTCGCGTTCGATAGCGTAGCGGTCGGCGAGTGCAGCCTTAACGCGATCCAGGACCTCTGTCATTTGCGGTCAAGATGACAGCCGGCGCCGTGGACCGCTACCCTGCCTCAGCCAAGTAGCAGCTCGGGCAAGTCCGCGATGGAACCCACTACCGCATCTGGCTTGAAGTTGGCCGCCTCGAGCTCCACCGCCCGGAACTTGCCCGTGCGCACCAGGATCGCCTGGCAGCCGACTGCTTGCGAGCCGGCCACGTCGGCGGCGAGGTCATCGCCGACCATCGCGACCTCGCTGAGGGCCAAGCCCATCGATTCGGCCGCAGCCTCGAACATCGGCCGGCTGGGCTTGCCGACCAGCACCGCCTGGCGGCCGGTGGAGTACTCGAACGCGGCAACAAAGGCGCCAACATCCAGTAGCAGCAGACCGCCCGTCTTCCAGTAGCGGTTGCGGTGGAGCGCCAGAAACGCGACACCATCCAATACCCAGCGGAAGACGCGGTTCATCAGCTCGAACGTCCAGTCGGAGCCCAGGTCGCCCACCACGACGGCGTCGGGCGCGTCATCCACGATCTCGAAGCCCGGAAACTCTTTGTAGGAAGCCTCGGGCAGGCAAAGGGCGATGCGCCGAAAGCCTTGCTTCTTCAGCCAGGCGGCCGCGGCCA
Source organism: Gemmatimonadota bacterium (assembly GCA_041617795.1). Lineage (GTDB taxonomy): Bacteria > Gemmatimonadota > Gemmatimonadetes > Palauibacterales > KS3-K002 > JBFJOD01. Next base: position 8,571 of record JBFJOD010000010.1, read on the forward strand.
GCGGCGGCGTGAAGATGTCGTCGGCCGCGGCCGAGATATTCATCTCCTGCAACCAGCCGGCGATTGTGCTCCGTGGCACGCGGGTGGTGTTCGTAACGAAGCGGATGGGCAACCCGCCCGCCCTCAGCTTCTGAATGGCGTCGGGGGCTCCGGGGATGGGCGCTTCATTCTCGTAGACCGTGCCATCGAGGTCGAGCAGCAAGCCGGCAGGACTTTGGACGCGTTTGCTCACCGCCCAAAGATGGACCTGGGAGCCCGCCAAGGCGAGAGGACCTGACGTGGGTACTTTCTGGTTCGCCGGGTGGACGCCGCTTATCTTGGAGGTACCGGGTGATTAATATCGGCTCGAGCGGCCGGCCAATCAGGAGCGCTATAAGAATCGACCCGTCAGCTGAGGATGAGAGGGCGCTCGCCGTCGACGAGAAACGTGCGCTGCTAGACCATGCACGCCGGACCTTGAACGCGCACCTGGCCGGAAATGCGCCGCCCGCGTTCAAGACGGAATCACCGGCCCTGCTGGCGTGGTGTGCGGCGTTCGTTACCCTGTCGCGCCGCGATACCGGCGAGCTGCGCGGCTGCCGTGGGGAGTGTTATCCCTCCCGGCCGCTGGTCGATTCAGTTGCCCTAATGGCGATCGCCGCGGCCACCGATGACTCGCGCATGGAGCCGGTAACGCTGGACGAAGTCCCCGAGCTGCGGATCGAGATCAGCGCCCTGACGCCGTTGAAGCCCATCGAGCCCGGCCAAGTGGAGGTAGGCCGGCACGGTCTGATGATCAGCAAAGGAGGGAAATCAGGTTTGCTGCTGCCGAAGGTCGCGATCCGCTACGGATGGGATCGAGATGGCTTTCTGAAAGCGCTTTGCCAGAAAGCGGGCCTGCCGAAGAAAGCTTGGCGGGATCGTGACGCGCGCCTATTCGCCTTCGAGTCGGACGAGTGGGGAGAGGAAAAGTGATCATGGCACATCGCTATTCGATTATCGTCGTCACAGCCGCGCTATCGGGCTCGCTGCTGACCTGCGCACCGTCTCCGACGGTACGCGAAGTTGCCAACAAGGAAGTGGTTCTTCGCTTTGCCGATGCTTCGAACAACCGCGACTTCGAGGCGCTGGATGAACTGATCACCGAGAACTTCGTCCGGCACAGCCAGGCGACACCCGACGTTCAGGTGGAGAGTCGCGAGGAGTTCAAGGAATTCCTGCGCCAGGATGCCGAGATCTTCCCCGACTCCAAGGTCGAGCTGGAACAGCTGGTGGCTGAAGGCGACCTGGTGGCTTTTTTGGGCACCTACAAGGGCACGCAAACGGGCCGGATGGGAGCCTTCCCAGCCTCGGGCAAGGAGCTGGAGTTGGAGATCGCCGGTATGTTCCGGCTGGAGGAAGGGAAGCTCGCCGAACTCTGGGTCAGCTGGGACAACCTGGCCGCGCTGACGCAGCTGGGACATTTCCCACCAAACCCTGAGATAGATTCCGACTCGATTGATGAAGAAGAAGGGGAGGATGGTTAATGAGTTACTACCGCTCCCGAACTGTGAAAGCCTCGTTCGAGCAGACGATCGAACGGGTTGTGGAACGCTTGAAGAGCGAAGGGTTCGGGATTCTGAGTGATATCGATGTCCAGGCGACGCTGAAGAGCAAGCTGGATGTCGATGTCGGCGGTTATCGCATCCTGGGCGCGTGCAACCCACCGTTCGCCTACCAGGCGCTGCAGGCGGAAGACAAGATCGGCACGATGCTTCCCTGCAACGTAATCGTTCAGCAGCGAGGACCTGAAATCACGGACGTCTCGACGGTCGACCCCATCGCATCGATGCAGGCGGTAGAAAACCCAAAGCTGGCCGAGATCGCCGAGCAGGTGCGAGAGAAACTGTTCAGAGCGATCGACGGATTGGCGTAGCTGCCGCGAGCGTTGGGACGACGGAAATATGGATCTCTACTCTCTGATTCTCGCTATCTCTTTGGCTGCTGGTGGCACAGCGCTGCTGATGGCCACTGCGGTCCGGATTCGTCGTGAAGAGCGGCTGCGGCGCGCCGCGTTGGCCATTGGAGCCAGTGGCGCTATCTTATCCGTCGTTTCAATGACCATCCATATCATCAGCGGCCATCGCCCGGGGTCAGCCCAAGCCATGAGTGCCAGCGGATTCATCGGCGAGCACCCGGCACTGCTGGTGGCCATGGCGCTGGGCACGGCTGCGGCCGGGTTGGCGTTGCGCCCACGGATTCCTTGATTTTCTGCCTCACGCTTTGTGAAATGTCTGATGACGGGAGACAGGCCGCAGTCATGACCCGCACCGGCGGCAGCTACATATTCCCGAACGCGCCAGCCGAATCCGGACTGTGCGACGCCGGCCCGGCGATCGGGGAGTAGTACTTGGCCGTCAGCGCCCGAATGCTCGGCCGTGGATTCTGCCACTCTGGGCTGAATGGATTGAGCGTCAAAGGATTGAACCAAGCGCGGCTTCATAATCGTTTGCACCCACGCCGCCGTTGCCCGCGTTAGCGCGTCGGCTAGCGAGACGCGGCGCATTCAAACCAAAGGAGGCGATAATGGAAGCGGTACCCGTCTTGTCGCTTTGGCTCCCGATTCTCCTTTCGGCAGTGACCGTGTTCGTGGTCAGCTCGGTCATTCACATGGTGCTTCCCTACCACCGCACCGATTTCGCGAAGGTCCCGGCCGAGGATGAGGTGATGAACGCGCTGCGCCCGTTCAATATCCCGCCGGGCGACTACGTGATCCCACATGCCGGAAGCTCGCAGGCGATGAAATCACCGGAGTTCCAGGAGAAGGTGAACAAAGGCCCCGTCGCCTTTATGACGGTGATGCGGAGCGAAATGCCGTCGATGGGCGCCAGCCTGGTCCAGTGGTTCATCTACTCGCTCATCGTGGGGGTCTTTGCCGCGTACATCGCCGGTCGCGCGCTGGAGCCCGGCGCCCATTACCTGGCGGTATTCCGCTTTGCCGGCGCCACCGCATTCCTCGGTTACGGTATGGCGCTGCTCCAGAACTCGATCTGGTACAAGCGCAACTGGACTGCTACGCTCAAGTCCGTGTTCGATGGGCTGATCTACGGGCTGCTGACGGCCGGGATGTTCGGCTGGCTGTGGCCGGGTTAGGAGGGGTAGGCGCCGGACGTGCCTGAGATGGCGAATCGTGCGCGCGACTGACGGTTGGGACGAGTGCAGTAGGCTATGCCTAAGCTACTGATCTGGGGGCTCGTGACTGTCGCCGCGCTCGTGGTGATCGACCGCCTGCTCCTCTGGATGGAATCGAGAAACTGGATCTACTACCGCCGCACCAAGGGCCGCCGCGGCGGGGTCGTGTATCACACCTTGGAAATTCACCGCGTGTTCGACCCCGGGATCGAACACCTGATCGAGGCGGAGTATCACGAGGAGCAGGAGCAAAACGAATCGGGTGATCCGCCAGGACCAGACGGAGAAGGTGACGCACCGCGACTTGAGGTCTAGCTCGCCGTCCGCGCGTCTTTTCCAGGAGAGTCGAGCCATGACTCCGGAAATATTGGAACTTCTCGCACCAGTGCTTGCTTTTATAAGCTTTGGCGGCGCCATACTCATCGGCATGAAGATGCGCTACACCCATATACAACGCACCCGCGGGATCAGCTCCCCACAGGATGTGGAACAGCTGACCGAAGCCGTTAAGACTTTACATGACGACATGCGGTTGCTGCACGAGGAAGTACTGGCGCTGAACGAGCGGGTCGAGTTTACCGAGCGTCTGCTCGAGCGGCCCAGAACAGCGGAGACAGATACCGAGGCCGCTCGTCGCCGGCGGAGCTGAGGCAACGTGTTACCCTGGCCCTACGTCAGGGTCTTCGCCCTGCGGACAGCGATCATCTGGCTGGCCTTGCACGTTGCCTCACTCCTGGTGACGCTCACACCCGTCTACCCGTTCCGCAGCTTCGTCTTCGCGCTCGCGATCACCATCACACTCATCCTGCTGGACGCCGAGCGGCGCGGCGAGCGCCGCTTTCTTGCCAACCTGGGCGTCTCACGCGTCAGCATCGTACTTGTCAGCTTGTTTTCGGCCGGCGGGCTCGAGCTGCTGATTCGCCTGACAGCTGGAGGGCTGGCTGATGCCTGAAGAGGTTCTGGCGATCGACTCAGTCGGTAAGTCGTTCGGGGGCCGCGCCGTCTTGAAAGCGGCATCCATCTGGGCGCGGCCGGGGCGCATCACGACGCTCATGGGTCGCAACGGATCCGGCAAGACCACGATGCTGCGCATCGCCGTCGGCGAGCTGCGTTCCGAAACCGGCATCGTGCGGTTCCTGGGCAACGCTTACGAGCGTCCCCGTTTGCCGGTGCTGGCACGCCGCGGCTTGTACTACCTGGAGGAGCGCGCCCGTCTGCCGACGACATTCCCGATTGGCGCTCAGCTCGGATGCCTGAGAAAGCGTTTTGGGGCGCCGACATTCAACGAGGTCATCGCCAGGTTGGAGCTCGAGCCGCACCTACAACAGAGATTCGACGAGTTGTCTGGCGGCGAAGGCCGGCGCGCCGCCCTCGCCGCCGCCTTGATCCGCCGGCCGACGTGCCTGCTGGCCGACGAGCCGTTCTACGGGATCGCCCCGAAAGACCAGCGCTTGATCGGATCGGCGCTGCGTGAGCTGGCGGCAGCTGGAACGGCGATCATCGCAACCGGCCATGAGGTCGAGGCGCTGTTGAGCATCAGCGATGAGGTCGTCTGGTGTGTGGCCGGCACCACACACAGCTTGGGAGGACCGGACGCGGCGCGCTCGCACCGGGAATTCGTCAGAGAGTACCTCGGCTGGCATCTGCTAAGCCCCAATTGACCTGGAGCACCCGTGCTACTCAATCGCCTGGAATACGCCATGATGAACAACCCCGTCCGCGCGGCGGTCCAGCGTCAGTTCGAGGCGCGCCGCCTGCTCGACCTGGGCGGCGGCATGAACGGCGGTACGGCGCTGGAGATCGGTTGCGGACGCGGTATCGGGGTGGAGATCATTTTGGACATCTTCCAGGCTTCCTCGGTCGATGCCTTCGATCTCGACCCCCGCATGGTAGCGCTGGCCCGCAGACGGCTTGCTTCGCGGGGTCAGCGAATTCGTCTCTGGACCGGCGATGCCGCCGCCATCGCCGCTCACGATGCGACCTACGATGCCGTGTTCGATTTCGGCATCATTCACCACGTGCCGGACTGGCGGCGCGCCCTGGCTGAGGTCCGGCGCGTGCTCAAGCCCGGGGGACGTTTCTATGCCGAGGAGGTACTGCGCAGCATCGTGACGAACCCGATCGTGCGGCGGCTGCTTCACCATCCACAGGCCGACCGCTTCGATCGGGCCGGTTTTCTGGCCGGCATGGAAGCCGTCGGCCTGACGCCGCTCGGCAGCCGGAGTCTCGGGTCCGGATTCGCCTGGTTCGTCGCCGAAAAGAACGTCGCAGCCTGAGGAGAGTCTGAGAAGATGGCAAAATCACGTTTGGCAGGGTCTGGCCTGTTTCGAGCCGCTTCGTACTGGCTGCTGATTTCGGCGGTGGGCCACTCCATCGGGCACTACGTCTATTATATAGACGTGGCCGGATTCACCGAGAGGCGCGCCAGCCTCTACGCCGCGATGCAGGGCTACGTTGCGGACGGGCTGCTGGGCACGTCGATGTGGAGAATACTCCAGATGTTCAGCCTGGCGTTCTCCCTGCTGTTGCTGTTCACCGGCCTGATCAACCTGGTGCTCGACCGGCTGGACCTGTCAGCCGCGGCCTTTCGCAAGATCACCGTGGCCAACTTGAGCTTCTGGCTGCTCGGCCTGATCTTTTTTGCTTTTCTGCATCCGGTCATTCAGCCGCTGCTGATCGCCGGCGTGGCTGGCGTCCTGTATGGCCTGTCGTGGTGGAAGCAGAGGCTTCTCCCACAGGGAGTGGCCGCTGCCGACTGATCAGGCCAAAGGCCGATACAAGGAAGCGGGCATGTCTGTCAAAAGAATACACGCCGTTCGCACTGGTTCCGTACGGGTCAAGAAAGCCCAGAGAGAACGAAGAGTCGGTGGACTGGCGCGGGTCCTGACTGACTCGGAGTGGACCGAGTGGCTACCGATCTATGCGTGGGTGATCGACCACGGCGAAGGCATCCTCGTCGTTGACACTGGAGAGACCGCACGAACCGCCGATCCGGACTATTTCCCTCGCTGGCATCCGTTCTTTCGCTGGTCTGTGCGTATGGACGTAAAGCCAGAGGACGAGATCGGGCCGCAGCTTTCCCAGATAGGGATCAAGCCATCTGACGTGAAGACCGTGATCCTGACCCACCTCCACACGGACCATGCGGGCGGTCTGCATCACTTCTCCGACAGCGAGATTCTTGTTCACCCGGGCGAGTGGGAGACAGCCCGCGGACAATTCGGCAAACTCCAGGGTTACCTGCCGCAACGATGGCCTTCCTGGTTTGCGCCGACGCCGGTCGAGTTTCGGCCGGAACGTCTGGGCCCGTTTCCGAGGAGCCATTCGCTGACCACCGCCGGCGATGTCGTCATCGTGCCGACGCCGGGACACACCCCCGGACATGTATCGGTGATCGTCAAAAGCGGCGGTGTCAGCTACTTTCTTGCCGGAGACACCAGTTACAATCAGCAGTTGTTGCTGGAACGGAGGTCCGACGGTGTTTCGCCTAAACCTCGGGTAACGGTGAAGACGATAGACCGGATCCTCCAGTACGCGGAGACACAGGCAACAGTGTATCTTCCGTCACACGACAAGGAGTCGGGTGAACGGCTGAGGCAAGGGTCCGTTCTCTCAGCGAAGTCCTCGTGACCGACAGATTCTCACTTCCTTCCCAGACATAGATCGCGACCGTGGGGAGAATGACTTCGAAGATGGCCAAGTTGGACATCGAAGGAAACGGCGGCGTGCACGAAGTATCGCTCCTGATCGATAAGATCAACGGCGCTTGGACAAGGGGACGCCCGCAAGATCTGAACGAGCTGTTCCACGAGCGGATCGTCATGGTCTTCCCTGGCTTCGGTGGCCGCGCCGAAGGCAAGGCCGAGGTGATCGCGGGCTTCGCGGATTTCTGTACGAACGCTCGACTGCATCAATTCGAGGAAAGCGACCGACAGATCGACGTTGTTGGTCACGTCGCCGTCGCTTCGTTCGCTTTTGAGTTCACTTACGCGCGTGATGGGCAGAAGTATCGCGGCACGGGGCGCGACGTGTGGGTGTTCGAGAAAAGCCAGGACAATTGGTTAGCGGTATGGAGGACCATGCTAAACGTGTTTGAGGAGTCCGTCAATGAAACCTAATGCGGCTCGGTTATCGATGACCGCCTAAACCGTTCGACGCCAGAGAGAACTTGATCGAGCATTCGCTCATCATCCCAGCCTACAACGAGGAGGCGCTACTGCCGCGCCTGCTCGACTCCGTCGATGCCGCCCGCGCGCGGTACGACGGCAACCCTGAGGACATCGAGGTGATCGTCGCCGACAACGCCTCGCTGGATGCCACAGCCTCGATAGCCGGCGAGCGCGGCTGCCGGGTCGTAAGGGTCGAGAAGCGACTTATCGCTGCGGCCCGGAACGGCGGGGCGAGCGCCGCCCGCGGTAAGCTGCTGAGCTTCGTCGACGCAGACTCCCGGGTCCATCCGGAGACGTTCAACGCCATCGACCGGGCGCTTGCCCGGTCGAACGTGATCGCCGGCGCCACAGGAGTCCGGCTGGAGCGCTGGTCGCTGGGAATCGCTCTTACCTATCTCGCGATCGTCCCACTCGCCGTGCTCACCCGCATGGACACGGGCGTGGTGTTCTGCCGGCGCAGAGACTTCGAGTTGATTGGCGGTTACGATGAGCGGCGCCAGTTCGGCGAAGACGTCGCGTTTCTTTTCGCTCTGCGTAAGCTCGGCCGGCCGCGCGGCCAGCGCCTGACGCGTATCACCCATGTGAAGGCGACCGCATCGATGCGCAAGTTCGACCGCTTCGGCGACTGGCACTACTTCACCCAGATGTTTCGGCTCGCCCCGCTTCTGCTGCGGAAGCCGGAGGCACGGGATGAGTTTGCCCAGAGGTACTGGTACGGAAGCGACAGTAGGTGAAACACACGATAGGAGATGACACGTGAACGAGAACGTGCTCGAGATCGGTGATAAGGTCCACGTCATGACACGGCGGCAGTTCCCGGACGACCTGCGCCGCCATTTCGCTGGCACGGTCCAGGCGGTATCCGACCAGCTGGCACGAGTCGAAGGCTATGTCTTCGTCTATCACTCTGGCAGAAACGAATATGAGAAACGCGGCGAGAAGAGACTACGCATCCTCTCGCTATCCGATGCAGGTAATATCATCAATGTCATTCCGAATGAAGTCGAGATTGATTCCCTGCGCTACGGCATGGTGAACAACCGTCTCGCGATTACCGACGGCAAGTCTTTCGCCCTCGACATCAACGAGTTTGGCCCAGCGGCGTGAGGTGAAAGTTGCTACGCTACCATCACATCGGCATCCCGACGACAACGCCTCGGCAGGGAGAGACGTATTTGAGTGAGTTCGGAATCCACGTCTCGGGGTACGACTCCAGCCCTTACGGCGTGGAGTGGATGCGCTTCGACGCGGACAGCCCACTGCCCGAGCTGGTGAAGACCGTCCCGCACGTCGCCTTCCAGGTCGACGACCTGGAGCTCGCGCTGGAGGGCAAGCAGATCCTGATCGCCCCGAACAGCCCCTCGCCGGGCACACGCGTCGCCTTCATCGTCGACAACGGTGCGCCGATCGAGTTCCTGGAGATCGCAGAGGAGAGTGTCTGATGGCCGCCTATGTCATCGTAGACATCCAGATCACCGACCCCGTCCGCTACGAGGAGTACAAGAAGATGGCTGCCCCCACCGTGACCGCGTTCGGAGGCAAGTACGTGGTGCGCGGCGGCGCGGCCGAGACGCTGGAAGGCGAATGGGTGCCGGGCCGGCTTGTCGTTCTCGAGTTCCCCACCCTCGAGCGCGCCCGGGAGTGGTGGGCGTCCGAGGCTTACGGCCCCGCCAAGCAACTTCGCCAGGCATGCGCGAAGACCGAGATGCTCCTGGTCCAGGGGACTTAAACGGCCGGCTAGGAACGGACAAGTTTTCCTATTGACTAGCGAGATCGCCTAACACCATCTTGGTACGCATTAGCTGAGGCCCCTGCACCGCTCGGGCGATCCAAACGGATGCGCCCGAACCTGGTGTGGGGGTTTCGTGTTGTTCTCTGCACATGCCCCAAAATGACCCGGTGGGTCACCAGGAAAGAAGAAGGGGGTGACAATCAAGTAGCCCAGGACAGATCGCCACCTTGCACGGGATGCGAAAGAGTCTGTCGTTGACGACGAACAACTGGAGGTAAGAATGTGCAGGCTCAGGGAAAAGTATCTAGGCATCTCAACGCGCCTGTTCGGTCTGACCGTGATCGCGGCCCTCATCGGTTCTGTCCAAGGATGCGTATCGGTCCCAAAGGCAGCTTACGAAGGGAAACTCAGCCGGGTTACGGGCTATCTGGCCAGCGGCAAAGGCACGGTGCATGACAAGTTCGATGAGGGCAAATGCCCCTCGTGCACACTAATTCATTACGCAGCTGCGGGTGGTAAGGTCGAGGTCGCGAAGGCTTTGGTCGAGAGCGGAGCTGACGTAAACGTGGCTAACGGCGCCGGCCTGACGCCGTTACATCTCGCCGCCGAATCGCGCCGCGGCGCGATGGCCAGATTCCTTCTCGCAAACGGCGCTAAGCCATCCCTGTCTATTCGTGACCGGCATGGTAACACGCCTCTCTTATATGCTGTTGCCGGTGGACAAGAATCGGAGCCGAAGGCGATGGTTCTCGCAACGGGGACGGTTGTCTATACAGCCGAGAAGACACAAAGCGCGGAGGAGCTTGCCGAGATCCTGCTGGCGGCAGGTGCCGATCCAAATACCCCAACCAATCTGGGGAACACGCCGCTTCACATCGCGGCGTACAGAGGGCGCGTCAGAGCGTGCAAACTGCTTCTCGAAAGCGGCGCTGACCTTACTCGGCGGAACAATGACGGCGAGACAGCAGAGATGCTGGCCGAACGTTTCGGAAACCGAGAGGTTGTCAGTCTCTTGCGTCAGCCTGCAACCAGATGAACTTGCTAAACTCACGGTGGCGCGACGCGCGCCGCCGCTTAGGTTATACTCAAATCAACACTAAAAGAGGAGCAAGGATGGATAAGAAGACCCTCATCGCTCACTTGAACGAAGATCTTGCCGGGGAACTCTCCGCGATCATTCAGTACATAACCTACGCAGCCAAGGCGACAGGCCCGTTCCGGCCCCAGCTGTCGGCGTTCTTCCTAGCCGAGGTGGCCGACGAGCAGGCCCACGCCCAGTTCCTGGCCAACAAGATCGTCGCTCTGGGCGGCGAGCCGACGACGAAGCCCCGTGAAGTGGCCAAGGCAAGCTCGAACCACGAGATGGTGAAGGCGGTACTGGCGGCCGAGCAGCAGGCGATCAAGGACTACTCGGCCCGGGCCCGGGAAGCAGAGGAGTACGGTGACAAGGGGCTGGCCGTCCAGATGGATGACTTCGTCCGGGATGAGACCGGCCACTCGGAAGAATCGGAGCGCATTCTCAGAGACTGGCCACTGTAAGTAGCGCGCCCAGTCGCTCGACTGTAAGAGAGATATCTTGGGCTGCTGGCGGACGTCGCGTCCGTCAGCGGCTTCTCCTGCGAGAGATGAACCTCCGCCAAATCGCTGTATTCATTCTTGGCCTCATCGTCATCGCCGCCACGCTGGCGCCGTTCGTCCGTCGCAGCGAGTGGTGGATCCGCATGTTCGACTTCCCGCGCCCACAGATCCTCGTCCTCGGGCTTGTCGCGGCGGCCGGCCTGCTGACCAGCGGCGAACTTTCGCAACCGCCCGTCGCCGGCTTCGGCCTCGCCATCGCCGTCGCCATCGCCATCGCCATCCAAGCTTACAAGATCTTCCCCTACACCCCGCTCGCCCGGAAGCAAGTGCGCGGGGCCTGGGACCCTCAAGCTGACTCGACGCTGTCACTGCTGGTGGCCAACGTGCTGATGGACAACCGACACTCCGCCAAGCTGCTTGCAGTGATCGATGAGCTGCAGCCCGACCTCGTGTTGACGCTGGAGCCGGACGACTGGTGGGCGGAGGAGCTGGGCCGGTTGGACTACCCACACAGCATCGCCGAGCCCCGCGACAACCGTTACGGGATCGTGCTGCAGTCGCGGCTCGAGCTGATCGAGCCGCAGATCAAGCACCTGGTCAGCGAGGATGTTCCCTCGATCCACACGCACGTGCGGCTGCGCTCCGGCGCGATCGTCTCGTTGCACGGCCTGCACCCGGAGCCGCCTTCACCGACGGAGGCGGAAGAGTCGACGGAGCGTGACGCCGAGCTACTCATCGTCGGCCGTGGCGCTCGCAGTGAAGCGGCCCCCGTCATCGTGGCGGGCGACCTAAACGACGTGGCCTGGTCGCGCACGACCAGACTGTTCCGCAAGATCAGCGGGCTGCTGGACCCGCGAATCGGCCGCGGCCTGTTCAACACCTTCCACGCGCGCATCCCGGTCCTGCGCTTCCCCCTCGACCAGGTGCTGCATACGAAGCACTTTTACCTGGTGGCCCTGCGACGGCTGCCGGCCTTCGGCTCCGACCACTTCCCGTTGTATGCGGAGCTGAGCCTCGAGCCACAAGCGCCGCTGGAGCAGGAGGCGCCGCGCAGCGACTCTGAAATCCGCCGCGAGGCGCGCGCGAAGATCGACGCAGTCGATCCGCTCGACACGATCTAGGTCATCACAATGGCGAACGAGATTCATGCGGTCACCGGCGCCTTCGGCTACTCGGGTCGCTACATCGCCCGGCGGCTGCTCGATGCCGGGCACCAGGTAATCACGCTGACCCACTCGCCCGAGCGGCGCAACCCGTTCGGTCCGGATGTTCAGGCTTGCCCGTTCAACTTCGACCGGCCGGAGAAGCTGGCCGAATCGTTGCGCGGCGTCTCCGTGCTCTACAACACCTACTGGGTCCGCTTCAACCACCCGCGCTTCACGTTCGCCCAGGCCGTGGCCAACACGCGGACGCTGTTCGCCGCCGCCCGGGCGGCTGGCGTCCGCCGCATCGTTCACGTCAGCATCACCAACCCAACGCAGGACTCGGACCTCGAGTACTTCCGCGGCAAGGCGCAGCTGGAGCGGGCGCTGCGCGACAAGGGACTCTCGCACGCCATCCTGCGACCCACCGTGCTGTTCGGCAAAGAGGACATCCTGATCAACAACATCGCCTGGATGCTGCGCCGCTTTCCCGTCTTCGGCGTGTTCGGCGACGGCGAGTACCGGCTGCAGCCGATCTATGTGGACGACCTGGCGCGTATGGCGGTGGAGCAAGGCGCCGGCTCGAACGACGTGACCATCGAAGCCATTGGACCCGAGACGTTCAGCTACCGCGAGCTGGTGGGTACGATCGGGCGGATCATCGGTAAGCCGCGACCCATCGTCTCGGTCCCGCCGACGCTGGGCTACTGGGTCGGCGCGGCGGTCGGCCGGATTGTCGGCGACGTGGTCGTGACCCGCGCCGAGATCGAGGGGCTGATGCGAGGCCTGCTCTACGTTGACGCCCCGGCCGCCGGGGCCACGCGGCTCACGGACTGGGCGACGGAGCACCGGGCCAGCCTCGGCCTCCGCTATGCCAGCGAGCTGGCGCGCCGCCGCTCTTGAAACCCAGAGTGCTACCGGCGTCGTAGAGTCGGGAGACCGCGTCGATCCGTCGTTCACATTTGGGAGTCCCGTGCCGCAGAACGCCGCAGACAGCTCTCTATATATAGAACGACATATAGAACGGCCGCCGACTAAAAGCGTCTGGCCCATCCTGGCCGGCCTGACCGTCAGGGCACAGCTTGCCCGGGGGCGGTCGAGCCGCGATCATTCCCGACCGGGAAAGACAAGACATCTGGAAAGGAACCATGAGAAAGCACGCTGAGATCTTCGTTTGCCTGCTGGCCCTGAGCCTCGGGTCCGTCGGGTCCCTAATCGGCCAGACACACGACGCGGACCACGAGACCGCCGCCGCCAAGGCGGCCGCCACGATCACGGTGGCCGACCTCCAGGCCCGTCTGGGCATACTCGCCGACGATTCGATGCGGGGCCGGAACACGCCCAGCCCCGAGATCCTGGAGACGGCGGAGTACGTGGCCGCCCAGTTCCGCGCCTTCGGGCTCGAGCCGGGCGCCGGTGACAGCTACCTGCAGATGTACCCGCTGAACATGCTCAAGCCTGGCCCAACGGAGAAGCAGGGTTTGCGGATCACCGGGCCGGACGAATCGGCGCTTGATCTGACTTACGGCGACCAGTTCTTCCCCTTCCCCGATCGGATCACGGCGGAGGGCTCCGGGGGGCTGGTGCGGATCGAGTCGACCGAAACGCGGATCGATGCGAGCGGCAAGATCGCCGTCATCCAGGTGACGCCATCCAACTTCCGGGACGTCTTCTCCGGCAACTACCGCGAAGCGGTGCGCAGCGCCAACCCGCTGGCGACGCTGGTCGTTTTGGACGTGCCGATGCCGATGTTCGAGGGGATGCGCTCCGCCCTGCTGGGCGAGCGGGTCACGTTGGGCGAAGCGGAGGAAAGCGGCGAGCGACCCACGGTGCTCGCCTTGCAGGGCGCGCTGCCGGCGGCGTTGGCCGAGAGCATCAGCGCCGGAACGGAGCTGAGCGGCTGGTCGGCCGCCGTCCGCGTAGCCAGCGAGTCGCAGACGGTCGAGGCGCCCAACACTGTCGGCGTGCTGCGCGGATCCGATCCGCAGCTTCGAGATGAGTACATCGTCTTCTCGGCCCACATGGACCACGTCGGAGTACGTGGGGCATCTGAGGGTGACTCGATCTACAACGGCGCCGACGACAACGCCTCGGGCACGGTGACGGTGGTCGAGCTGGCCGAGGCTTTTGCCAGCCTCGAACAGCGCCCGCGCCGCTCGCTCATCTTCCTCACCGTCAGCGGCGAAGAAAAGGGTCTGCTGGGCTCGCGCTGGTACGCGGACAACCCGCCGTTCCCGCTGGAGCAGACGGTGGCCAACATCAACATGGACATGGTGGGCCGGAACTGGCAGGACACCATCGTCGTGATTGGCAAAGAAGAATCGAGCCTCGGCCAGCGGGTGGAAGCGATCGCCGCGCAGCACAGCGAGCTGAACATGGCGGTGATCGACGACATCTGGCCGGACCAGAACTTCTACCGGCGGTCGGACCACTTCAACTTCGCGCGCAACGGCGTGCCGATCCTCTTCTTCTTCAGCGGCACGCACGAGGACTATCACCGCGCCTCGGATGAGCCGGCCAAGATCGAGTACGAGAAGATGTCGCGGATCGGTCAGCTAATCTTCTATTTGGGTCTCGACATCGCCAACGCGGACGAGCGTCCCGAGTGGGACCCGGCGGCGTACAAGCGGGTGGTCGATCGCGCTGATGGATGACACGCGACCGAAGCTCGGCCGACCACCGCTCCGCTAACCCCTGACCTGCTAAACGGGCTCAGCGCCGTCGGTCAGAATGCCCGAAAGCGACGGTGCTGGGCCTGTTTTCCGCAAGCTCCGGCTGGATCCGACGGCTCGCCTTACCCAGCTAATTTCATACACAACAGCGGTTTACGCTCCGAAGTGCGAAGGGCACGCACTTTGCTCTGACACGGGCCGCCCCGATCTGTACCCGGATGGCATCCCGCCGCCCGGAGGAAACACCCGCCAACAGAAGAGATCCTCGGCAACCGTAAGAGTTGCGAGCGGCTTGTGATTTCCGAGCACCGTTACTGCGCACTTGGAGGTCGCGACGATCGCCTACGCCCTCGTTGTGGAGACTGTTGGAGATGTACGCTAGACGGATTCGATACTTGCTGAGCCTGGTGCTGGTTACGCTGGTCGCGCAAACGGCTCGCGCCCAGGACCCGGAGCAGGCGTTATCGGCACTGGACTCACTGCTCAACGTTCCGGTGAGCGCGGCTGCGAAGTACGCACAGCGGCGTTCCGAGGCGCCGGCCTCGATCACGATCGTCACGGCGGAGGAGGTCAGGCGGTATGGCTATCGCACGCTGGCCGATGTCCTCAACGACCTGCCCGGCTTCTATGTGAGCAACGATCACAACTACACTTATGTCGGCGTTCGCGGGTTCGGTCGGCCTGCCGACTTCAACAACCGTGTGCTGGTCCAGATCAACGGGCACACACTGAACGAGTCGTTCGTCGGAGCGGTGGGTATCGGTCGTGAGTTCGGCATCGACCTGGACGCGATCGAGCGTATCGAAATCGTTCGCGGGCCAGGCTCGAGTCTTCACGGCGCCCGGGCGATGTTCGCCGTCGTGAACCTCATCACGCGTGACGGCCGCGCGATCGACGGATTCGAGACCACGGGTGAGTTGGGAAACTTGGGAACCTGGCGCACGTCGATCGTCGGGGGCACCACACTCTTCAACGAACTGGATGTTCAGCTGTCCGCCTCCGTCTCTAGTCGCGAGGGCCAGGATTTCTACTATCCGGAATTCGACCAACCCACATCCAACGATGGAACGGCGGTATCCAGCGACCGTGATCAGGCCCGCCATCTTCAGGCCTCCGTGAGCTACGCGGGCTTCACTCTAGACGGGCTTGCCTCCGCTCGCGACAAGACCGTCCCCACCGCCGCCTTCTTTACGAATTTCAGCGACCCCAACAACGAGACGCACGACGAGCGACACTTCATCGAATTGAAATACGCTTCTCGAGAGGGGATGCCGCTCCAGTTTTCCGCTCAAACCTACGCGAATTTCTTCGGCAACACGTTCGTGCTGCCTTACGAGGGTTGGTCACTGCAACATGAGATATGGACTAGTTGGATCGGGACCGAGGGCCGTCTGCGTTGGGACCCCATAGCCAAGAACCGCTTGGTGGTGGGAGCCGAGGTCCAGCGGATAGTCGACGCACACAATAAGGCGTCCGCGGTCGAGACAGGCGAAGTGTTCAAGGAAGGTGACTACCCATACACCGTGGTCTCGGTTTTCCTCCAGAACGAGCTTCAGCTGCTGGAACAGCTGGCCCTGACGCTGGGGATTCGACACGACGATTACTCGATCGGCGAGAGCTCGACCACGCCTCGGGCCGCAGTCGTCTACCACCCCTGGCCATCGACGACGCTCAAGGCGTTGTACGGCGAGGGTTTCAGGCCAGCAAACCTGTTCGAGTCCCGGGCAACACCCCCCTTTTACTTCGTGGACAACAACGACCTCGGGCCCGAGAAGATCCGCACGACGGAGCTGGTCTGGGAACAACGTTTGACTCCGAGTCTCGTGATGACCACAGCGCTCTACAACAACGAGATCCGGGATCTGATCGAGCCGGTTCCCCAGGGTCTGGCCCAAGGACCAACCACACTGGTGCCGTCCTTCCAGTACCAGAATCGCGGTAACCTGGCGGCGCAAGGTTTGGAGACCGAGCTTCGCTTCATGGCCGCATCCGGCCTCTGGGCAACCGGCAGCTACACGTTCCAGCGCGTCAGACGGGCCGACACTGGCGACAAGATCACCAACTCGCCGGCGCATCTGGCCCGGCTGGCTTTATCAAAACATTTCTGGCACGGTTTAGTCGCCGCCGTGAACCTCGCTTATGAAAGCAGCCGTATTGCGTTGTACGGTGCGGAGGTTGATGATTTCTTGCTTACCGACATCACGATCTCGGCGCCCTGGCTGCTAGATCATCTGTCACTTTCTGCACAAGTGAAGAACCTTCTTGCTACCGACTACTATATGCCAGCAGGCCCACAGCATCGACAGCGCGTCTTACCACAGTATGGTCGCGAGCTCTTCTTGACCCTGAGATATCGCTTCTAGCCGGGAAAGACCACTGCGATGCGTCGCCTCCACAACGACAGCGTCTCTGGCCTCGGCCGGCAACGCAAGCGGAGAGTAGCCGCCCCGGCTGGCGCCTGCTTAGCTCTGGCCGCCTGCCTGTTCTTCGCCGGTAGTCCCGCGCTGGCCCAGGAATATCAAGTGACCGCGGAGATGCAGCTGTCTCTGTTCTCACGCCTACTGCCCTTCGATCGCAACTTCCGTGAGCGCGTCGGCGAAGAAGCGGTGATCGGAATTCTGTACCAGCGGTCAGTCCGCCAGTCGGTCAACGTCAAGAACGCATTGCTGGAGGCGCTGGAGCGTCAGCCGCTCAAGCGGATAAGCGACATACCGACGCGAGTCGTCGTGATCGAGTACTTCGGGATGCATTGGCTATCCGAGCACTTGGAGGCCGAGGAAGTCGACATCCTTTACATAGCGCCGCTACGCTCAGTCAGCCTCGATGAACTGAAGTTGCTCTGCCTACAACGCGGGGTCGGGACGATCACCGGTGTGCCGGACTACGTCGACAACGGTGTGGCGGTAGGGATTGGAGCACGCGGCAACAGGCCGGAGATCGTGGTCAATCTAACCGCGGCCCGTGCTCAGGGGTTCGATTTCAGCTCTCAGCTGCTTCGGCTGGCGAAGGTGCTGCAATGATGTGGCGGCTTGTGGCCCATCGTGATGGGGGCTTACGGCGGCTTGCGCTAGCCGCGCCGATCCGCGTGAAGATGGCGGCGATGACGTCGGTGTTGGTCGTCAGTTTCGCAGCGCTTCTCTACATCTTCGTCCCGGCGCGACTCGAGAAGCAAGCGATGCACGATCTGATCGTTCGAGCCCGCGGAATAGCCGAGATGACGGCGTACAGTCTGAGCGCCGCTATCGTTTTTGACGACAAGCGGAGCGCGGAGGAATCGTTCGCTGCGGCTCGCCGGAACAGCGATCTCGCCTATCTCGTCGTTCAGGATGCTGTGGGGCGGGTCTTCGCATCCAGCAACATGTCGATCGCCGCGGCGGCCGACTATGAAAGCGTGAACGAGCAAGTTGGCGTATCGAGCGCGGGCGATCTATACCAACTTCGCACCCCCGTGGTGCTAGGCGATCAGCAGGTCGGCTTCCTGTACATGGGGCTCTGGCTGCACGAGCTTCACGCCCAAACCCGGGAGTCCCGAAATAACATCGCGTTTCTCAGCCTCGTGGGAGCGCTGAGCGGTGTTCTTTTGGCCTTCGGGTTCAGCACGCTGCTGACCGGTCGGTTGCGGCAAGTCGCGGCGACTGCACGCGAGATCGCGGCTGGCGACTTGACGCGGCGCACACCGGTGGTGGGAGGCGACGAAGTCGGCGAACTGGGCCAGGCGTTCAACGTGATGATCGATGCGGTCGAGGAGCGCACCCACGTTCTGGAACGAGAGATCACCGAACGCGAGAAAGCGCAGGCTGCCTCACAGGCCAAATCGGAATTCGTGGCGAACATCAGCCACGAGATTCGCACACCCCTCAACGGCGTCATCGGCATGACCAGTCTTCTACTACGGACGGAGCTGAACGACCGTCAGCGTGCCTATGTCGAGAAGAGCCTTCGGTCCGCCGACTCGCTGCTCACTATTCTGAACGACGTGCTCGACTATTCCAGCATCGAAGCTGGCAGGCTGCGACTTCAGCCAGTCGAATTCGACCTCGAGGTCTGCGTCCGGGATGTGACCGATCTGCTGGCCATGCGCGCAAGTGACAAGGGTTTGGAACTACGCGTCGGCTTCGAGGATGACGTGCCGCGCAACGTGGTCGGCGACCCCAATCGCGTCCGCCAGATTCTGATGAACCTGGTGAATAATGCGATCAAGTTCACCGAGCAGGGACACGTCACGGTTGAGGTCAGCTGGTGGCCCAGTGGGCCAGAAGCCGGCGAGTTTGTCACGAGTGTTGAGGACAGCGGTACCGGCATTAGCGCCGACCAGCTTGACAAGATCTTTAACAAGTTCACGCAGGCGGACTCCTCGAGCACCCGACGACATGGTGGCACTGGGTTGGGGCTGGCAATCTCCAAGCACCTGGTAACGTTGATGGGTGGAGAGATCGGTGTCGACAGCCAGTTAGGAAGTGGCTCGACCTTCTGGTTCTCACTTCCGCTGACGTTGTCGGCGTACCGGTCGCTGCCGCAGCTGTCCAAGTCGAAACCCGCTGACTCCTCGCAGGTGGCTCATAAGAATCAACTCATTGAGCTCTACCCCAGCGACCTCGAAGCTGCCAGGCCGGACGGCCCGCCGGGCGAATCGCGGATTCTTGTCGTCGATGATAATGAGATCAACCGCGAGGTAGCGGTGGAGATGCTGGAGGCGCTGGGACACATGGTAGATACTGCCAGAGACGGCCGTGAGGCGGTTGATCGTTTTGACCCCAGCGTGCACAACGTTGTCCTGATGGACTGCCAGATGCCCGTGATGGATGGCTATCAGGCCACGCAAGAAATACGCAGACGCCACACCAGCAGTCGTCATGTCCCGATTATCGCATTGACCGCCCATGCTATGAGAGGCGAGCGCGACAGGTGCGTGGCTGCAGGAATGGACGACCATTTGAGCAAGCCGGTCAGCTTACCCAGGCTGAAACAGATGATGAAGAAGTGGTGCCGGGCGCAAGACGAGATTGCGGCTGGTGTATCGTAAGAATGCATGAACGAGGTAAGTGAACTCATGGAACACGCGGTTGAACTGGCTCAGATTGCGGTGGCGGAACAGGGCGCGGGGCGTGCCGTGAAAACGCCGGCGAAGGAAGCGCGGCCGGAAAACACTCAGGAGTTGGCACGAAGGCGGAGCCTCTTCCTGGCCAGTATGGGACACACGCTCCGTTCACCTTTGAACGGCGTGCTGGGCTTCTCCGAGATGCTGTTGGGAGAGAGTGCCGGATCTCTCAATCAAAGACAGCGACGCTACGTTCAGCGCATAGAGGAGTCGGGGCGACGCCAGTTGGAGCTTATCGACAACTTGATACAGCTCGCGCGCCTCCAGGCCAGTCTGGTCGTTCTCAGGCCAACTACCTGCACTACAGGGCAGATAGTCGAGGAAGCAGTTGGCCCGTATCAAGTGCTCGCGCGGCGCAAGAACGTTACGGTCGACATCGAGATATCCAACGCCTCGACTTCGCTCGTCCTCGATCTTGAACTCGTCACGACGGCCGTTCGCAGCCTCGTCAGTAACGCCGTGCGCTACACCCTTGAAGGTGGGCACGTAACGGTCAAAACGCGGCGGCTCCCAGCAGAGACACGGAACGGCAATGGCTCGCGTCCGCAGTCTGCGGAGGAACGCCTCTATATCGAGGTGTCCGACGATGGGCCGGGTATCAAGCCGGAGGATCAGGCGTTGATCTTCGACGACCTGGATTGTGAGGCAACACTGAGGACCCGGCGACAACGGCGCAGCGGTGTCGGTCTCCCGCTAGCCCGGCGCTTGGTCGAGCTGCATAGGGGCCGAATCGGCGTAAGCAGCAGTGGCATAAGTGGAGAAGGCAGCACGTTCTTCATCGAGCTGCCGGTGAACATACAGCTGAGGTGACATCATGAGTCTGGAAGGGAAGGTGTTCCAACCGGCCGACTACACGCTTCTCGTCGTGGATGACGATCCACTCAACCGCGAGCTGCTCCGTGATGCAGCCACGGTGGAAGGATATGCGGTCCAGGAGGCACCTGACGGCGCGGAGGCCCTGGAGCTAATCAGTGACGCCAAGCCGGATGTCGTTCTGCTCGATATTCTCATGCCAGGAATGAACGGGCTGGACGTTTGCCGGCGCATCAAGAGTGATGAGCGAACTCGACATATACCCGTGATTCTCATCACGGCGCAACGCGGCAGGCAGGAACGCCTGGAGGGAATCGCCGCCGGGGCAACGGACTTTCTCAATAAACCCGTCGATATCTCCGAACTACGTCTGCGTCTGCGAAACGCGATCAGGACTAAGCAGCTGTACGACGAGGTACGATCCAAGTGGGAGCAGGTCGCCGCACTCGAAAAGCTGCGAGATGATCTCGTGCACATGATCGTCCACGACCTCCGATCGCCACTGTTCTGTGTCCTCGCCAATTTGGAGGAAGTGCAGCAGAACGCCGGCGAGACGCTTCCCGAAGAGACCAGCGATTCCCTGACGTGGGCTCTCGGCGCCGCGACGACGATGAACCGAATGATCGATGCCATGCTCGACCTGAGTCGGCTGGAATCAGGGGAGATGCCGCTGAGCCTCCAGACCGTGGACCTCAACACCCTCGTTGCTCAATCGCTGGTATCGACGTGCACCGGAGTCCAGCGTGCGCAGGTGATGCTCGAGGCGACGGATGAGGATCTACCGGTCAGTTGCGATCCTGACCTCATGCAGCGCGTCGTGCTCAACCTGTTGGGTAACGCACTCGATTTCTCCCCAACCGGTGAACCGGTGATCGTGCGGACCGACCGCCTGAACGGCCATGCGCGCGTCTCGGTCACCGATCGTGGGCCCGGGATCCCGGCCGAGTTCAGAGTGAAGATTTTCGAAAAGTTCGGACAGATCGACGGACGGAGAAAAGGCCGCAAAGTCTCCACAGGTCTGGGACTGGCCTTCTGCAAGTTGGCAGTCGAGGCCCACGGTGGGGTTATCGGCGTGAAAAGTCAGCCCGGAGCCGGGTCCATATTCTGGCTGGAGTTGCCCTGCGATTTGCGCTAACCGTTCGCGCCGCCCCCGGGGTTACCGGCCGTTCTCTTCGTGCTGTCGCAATTCGCTTCTCTCATAAAAGCACACCATCTTTCATGACGAGCACGATGGCGGCGACGTTGCACCTGTGCCATTGAGCAGGAGCGCGCCGATCAGCGCCGTGGCGCTTTGATCGGCCTGGTGCGATGAAACATGCCGGGTTGCGTCGAGTAAGAGGGATCGCCATGGTTGGGGCGGCCGCTGCGCGACGCCGCGGCGCAGCACCGCCCAAGGTCAACTAACTTACCAATATCAAAGGTGTTGTCGGATGGCCGCACACACCCTCGTTTTTGCCCTATTGGCACTGCTGCCCGCCCTGGCGGTCGTCTTCTTCCTATCGTGGCTGGTGATGCGACTGCTGCGGATCGGGCGGGGGGTGGAATCGATGGAGCGCCGGCTGGCCGCGATTGAGAGCCTGCTCCGCCGGGACGACGCGCCACACCTCTGACTCTACGCGGGACCGCAGGCCTACGGTAGGTGGACGGTTTTGGCAAAACTGTCCACGGTCACCTAGAATGGGCGTCATTGATTCATAAGGACGGCTTAGATGCTCGCTCTCCTCATTCTTCTTATCGCACCGTTTCCTGCTGAAGCACAGGCTGCGGACCTACCAGCGAAAATCCATGAGTACGTTGCCGCCTACGCGGCGTTGGGTGATTTCAGCGGCTGCATCAGCGTCCAAAGACCTGGCACCGTAAACTTCCAGCGCTGCTACGGAAAAGCGGACTACGAGCTGAACGTCCCCAACACGCCCGAGACGAAGTTCCGCATCGGGTCGTTGTCGAAGCAGTTCACAGCCGCGGCGATCCTCGTGCTCGAGCAGCGCGGGCGCCTGAGTGTAGACGACCCTGTCGCCAAGCACCTGCCCGGATTCCCCAACGGCGAGCGGATCACGCTCCATCATTTGATGACGCACAGCTCCGGGCTCCGCGACATCTTCGGCGCCCCGGGCTACGAGGCGATCAAGCGGAATGGGGCGACGCCCGTACAACTGGTCGCTCTCTTCAAGGACCTGCCGCTGGAGTTCGAACCGGGCGCGAGTTTCGCCTACAGCAACAGCGGCTACATCCTGCTGGCGCATCTCATCGAGACGATCTCGGACCAACCCTACGGCGAGTTTCTGCAGCAGGCCGTGCTCGCGCCGGCCGGAATGACCCAGTCCGGCCACGAACTGCAACCACCCATCATCGCCGGCCGCGCCGCGGGTTACGATCCGGCGGGACTCAGCGGGATCGAGAACGCGCCTTACGTCGATCCGTCCGTGACCATCGGGGCGGGCTCAATCTATTCGACGGTGAGCGACCTGAGGCGCTGGGTTCAAACGCTGGTAAGTGATCGACTGCTGACCGCCGAGTCGCGCGCGAAGATGTTCAAACGCCAGGCCAGCTACTACGGCTACGGCGTCGCCGTCTACCGCGAGCACGACCGGCGCGTCATCGCTCACGACGGCCGCATCGCCGGCTTCTCCGCCGACCTCTCCTGGTACCCTGACGAGGGCCTCAGCGTAATTGTGCTGAGCAACATTCAGTCGGGGATCGGCGACTCGTTCCGCCGCGACCTGGCGGCGATCGTCTACGGAGCGGAGTACGAGCTGCCCGAGCCGCGCATCGCCGCCGAAACGCCGCCGACTCCGGCCGAGCTAACCGACTACGTGGGCCGCTACCAGTTCGGCCCCAACTTCATCGTTGTCGCCCGCCGGTCGCGCGGCCGCCTGTTCGTGGCCGCCAACAGCAGCGAGTTCTCGGAGCTGACGCCGTTGAAAGGCGGCGCCTTCATTAACCGAGTCACCTACTCTCGCGTCCGCTTCGAGCGCGATGACGAGGGCGCCGTACGCGCGATGATCTGGATGCAAGACGGCAACGAGTTCCGTGGCGAACGCTTGCCCGACTGATCCGGCCACACGGCGTTGCACCGCGCCGCCGATCCAAACACCCAAAAGTCACAGCGAGGACTCGCGTGAAGGCAACCACAGTACCAGGAAGATGGATCGCGTTGGCCGCAGTGGCGCTGGCCGGCGCTGTGGCCTCCGGCTGCGGCCGTCGAGACACCGACCAAGCCGACGTCGCCTGGGACTCGTTGGATGCCGTGCTTACCGAGGTCAACATCATCTCGATGGACACCCCGGAGGTTCTCAGCGGCCAGGCCGTCGCTGTGCGCGACGGGCGGATCGTCTGGATCGGATCGGCGTCGCACGTTCCGCGAAATGTCGCGGCGCCACGCATCGCGGGTGGCGGTCGCTACCTACTGCCGGGCCTGGCCGATGTTCACGTCCACACGAGCGAAGCGGATCTACCGCTCTTCCTCGCCGCCGGCGTGACCACTGTGCTGTTCAAGCACGGCGACTCGACTAAGCTGGCCTTACGCGCGGCGGCGGCGCGCGGCGAGTTGTTGGCGCCGCGCATCTTCACGAGCGGCCCGCTAATCGCCGGACGCACGATCCATTGGCCGCATGCCGTTGCCGGTTCCGGCACCGCCGCGGCGACACTCGTCCGCCAGCAGGCAGCAGCGGGCTACGACTTTATCAAGGTCTACGATTTCCTGAGCGCCGATGCGTACGAGGGGCTGGCCGCTACGGCAAACGATCTCGGAATGCCGTTCGTCGGCCACGTGCCGGAGACCGTGGGTCTGGCAGGGGTAATCGCGGCGGGCCAGCATTGTATCGATCACGCCGAGCAGCTGATCTACGCGACGTTCGGCCGCGCTCGATCGATGGAGGCCCGGCGGATGGAGCTGGACACGGTGTTGGCGGCGCTGCGTGGGCAGGACGTCTGCCTGACGTCGACGTTGTTCGGCATGAAGGCGATGATGCGGCGCGGAACGCCGTGGTCCGATTCGCTGTACAGCCGGCCGGAGATGCGTTTCGTCGATCCCGGCATCCGGGAGTGGTGGAGCTCGTTCCGCGGTGCTGAGCCCAGCGAAGCGATCTTCGCAAAGCGCGATCAATTCTATCAGGCGCAGGTCGCGCTGACCCGGCAGCTGCATGAAGCGGGCACAGCGATCGTGGCCGGCAGCGATACGCCGAACCTGCTGCTGGTGCCCGGCTACTCGCTGCACGATGAGCTGGACGTGCTGGTCGCGGACGTTGGTCTGACGCCGTTCGAGGCAATCCGCACCGCGACCGTTAACGCCGCGGCCGCCTTAAGAACCGCGGACGCATTCGGTACGGTCTCGGTTGACAAGAGCGCCGACTTGATCTTGGTAGATGGCAACCCACTTGAGGATGTCTCGCGCTTACGGCGTCCCGCCGGCGTGATGTTGCAAGGGCAATGGCTGGATCGCGCCGACCTGGACCGGGCACTGGAATCGGTAGCCTCACGCTGAGCCGACGGTCTCTCTGATAGTGAACGATCTGGACGAGCGAGGTGACGCATGTATATGGAAAGTGAGTCGCGTATCCGCATCGCCGTGATTTGTGGCAGTGTCCGGCCCGGCAGCTACACGGCCAAGGCCGTGACCCTCGTTATGGACGAGCTCGAGTCGCAGAACGTGGCCGCCGATCTGATCGACCCCACGAAGCTCGACCTGCCGCTCCCCGGCCAGAAGGGGAACAAGGATGCGGCAACCCAACTTCAGGAGACCGTCGCAGCGGCGACGGGCGTGATCTTCGCCACGCCCGAGTACCACGGCAGCTTCTCTAGCGTCACGAAGCTGGTGATCGAGAACCTCGGTTTCCCCTCCGTACTATCCGGCAAGCCCATGGCCTTGCTCGGCGTGGCGGCGGGCTCGATCGGCGCCATCAAGTCATTGGAGCAGCTGCGCGGCGTCTGCTCGCACGTCGGCGCCCTCGTCCTCCCCAGCTCCGTCTCGGTGGCCAAGGTCCGGGAGCAGTTCGACGCGGAGGGCAAACCTCTCAATCCGCGGGTCGAGGACCGCATCCGCATGGTGCCCCGCGACTTGTTGGACTACATACGCCAGCACCTCTGCCCGAAGCTGACGCTGGAGGCCATGGCGCGCGAGGAGTGAAGTCGCGGTGTCAGAGCCGCTGCGCCACCAAACGCCGATACTGTTGCGCTGTCGGCGCTGGCGAGTTATGAGGTTAGAGCATCCCGGCCAGCGCTTTGTAATGCGCTTCAATACTGATGCGAGGTCATTCTGACGATGAGCTATCGCTTCAGCTTTGAAGAAGACCAAAACGTCCTGATCCTCGTGTACGAGGGCGAGATCTCTCCGGACGAAGAGGCGCAAGTCATCCTCGACACCCTGGCCGATCCGCGGTTCAAGCCGGGCGCTAAGATACTGGTCGACCGGACAGGCGCGCACATGACGATGACTCCGGAACACGTGCGCCCGCAAATCGATTTGATCCGCC
This sequence comes from Gemmatimonadota bacterium, assembly GCA_041617795.1. Lineage (GTDB taxonomy): Bacteria > Gemmatimonadota > Gemmatimonadetes > Palauibacterales > KS3-K002 > JBFJOD01. The sequence goes on from JBFJOD010000010.1 coordinate 34,396, forward strand.
GGAATCTCGCCAAGTTCGGCGAACCCAAGGTCGCCATCGTCGCCGCAGCCGACTACGACTTCGGCATGGTCCGCATGTTCGAGATGACCGCCGAGGACGAGATCCCCCACGACCTGATGGTATTCCGAACCGTTGAGGAGGCTTGCGACTGGTTGGGACTCGACCCGGATAGCATCTCCTGGCCGTAGCTCGCACCGCAGAGCTACCATGCACGACGGCGTCAACATCCTCACGAAGCGACAGACGCCGACGCCTCCGGCGGCCGCCGGACGCCGGCGGCGCCACATCACGCTCCCCCCGCAGTTACTCGAAACGGCACGTCGCCGACTCGGCTACCTCGCCGGCCTCTTTGCGGCCTTCGCCATCCTCGACCTCGTCGTCGCCATCGATCTGGCACGCGGAGAGAACTACATCATCATCGCCGATCTCGCGGGCTTCGTCCTCGGCATCATCGTGCTTTCGCTCGCCTTTTGGCGCCGCGTCCCGACGTCGCTGGTGCTCAACATCGGTCTGCCGTTCGAGGTGGTGCTCTGCTTCATCATCTCCCTAGCCTGGACCTTTTTCTATGCCGATACCTTCGGCATGGTCCCGCTGATGGACTTCACCACGGTGGTGATCATCCTCTTCCCGCTCGTCGTGCCGACGCCGCCGCTGAAGCAGCTCATCGCCTCGCTCGCCGCCGCCACGGCACCGCCGCTTAGCGTCGCGTTGCTGGGCCACCTGGGAGTCATCACGCTGCAGCCGTTCCCTTTCCCGGGAGCAGCGGTGGACCCAGTCGTTGCCGTCGCCTGGACCCCGGCCTTGGCCGTGATCTTCGCCTGGTTCGCCTCCTGCTGGGTCTACGGCCTGGGCACCGATGTGGCCCGGGCGCTGGAGCTGGGCAGCTACAGCCTCGAGAACCTGCTGGGGCAAGGCGGGATGGGCGAGGTCTGGCGCGCGAAGCATCGGATGCTGGCGCGACCCGCGGCGGTAAAGCTGGTGAGTCCCGCCGCCCTGGGCGGCGACCCCGCCGCGATCGGCGAGGCGCAGGCGCGCTTCGAGCGCGAGGCGCAAATCACCGCCGAGCTGCAGTCCCCGCACACGGTGAAGCTCTACGACTACGGGACGACCGAGGACGGTCGGCTGTACTATGTAATGGAGCTGCTGGAGGGCATCGACCTGGACGAGCTGGTCCAGCGCTTTGGCCCACTCCCCGCGGAGCGTGTCGTCTATATTCTCCGACAGGCTTGCGAGTCACTGTCCGAGGCACACCGGCGCGGTTTGGTCCATCGCGACATCAAGCCCGGCAACATCTTCCTTTGCCAGCACGCCTTCAAGTTCGATGTGGTTAAGCTGCTGGACTTCGGTCTCGCGAAACACACTCAGCTGAGTTCCGACGACGTGCGGCTGTCACGCGCCGAAACGATCCACGGATCGCCCGCCTACATGGCACCGGAGGTCGCGCTGGGCCAGGAGGCGTTGGACGGCCGGGCCGACATCTATGGGCTCGGTTGCGTAGCCTATTGGCTGCTCACCGGCCAATTGGTCTTCGATGCGCTCTCACCCACGGCCATGATCGTCGCCCACGTGAAAGACCAGCCGGCGCCTCCCAGTCGCCGGTCGGAACTGTTCGTGCCCGCGGAAATCGACGAGCTGATTCTGGCTTGCCTCGCCAAAGACCGCGCGGCGCGGGTCGCGTCCGCGGATAACCTGGCCTCGGCGCTGGCCGGAATCCGCCTTGCCAATCCCTGGACACCCGAACGGGCGGCCAAGTGGTGGAGGACGCACGGCCTGGCCAGGGTTAGTCCGGCTTTCGTACCTCCTTGGAGCTAGCACCATGACACACGACGACATCACCGCCGCCTGCAAGGACGCCGGTCTAGCCGGCCGCGCGTCACAGATCGTCCAGGCGGCACGTCCCTGCGTGCTGCTGACGCCCGAACCGGTCGAGCCCAGCGCGTTGGGCAGCGGCGCCTCGCGGATCGGCGGACTGCCCGACCTGCCCGAGGGCAGCAACTGGCCCGAATGGCGCGACGGACCGCTCGCCTTCATCGCGCAGCTCAGGCTCGAGGACCTGGCCAGCTTTCCGGCCTGCGCCGAGCTGCCAGCTACCGGCCAGTTGCTGTTCTTCTACGAGGCCGAGCAGGCGACCTGGGGATTCGATCCGGCGGACCGTGGCAGCTGGCAAGTCATCTACGCTGAATCCGCGAATCTCCAGCGAGCGACGTCACCGGCCTCGCTACCCAAGCACGCCATCTTTCAACCCTGCTCGATCGCCTACCGCGAAGGGATCAGCTTGCCGCCGCCGGAGTCGGCGGCGTTCGAGGCGCTGGGCTTCAGCCAGAAGGAGCGCGAGACTTACTTCGATGTCTATGACGCGCTGCTGGCCGAGGGCCACGGAGCGTCTTCCTGGGTTCTTGGGTTTCCCGAGCAGATCCAGGGCGATATGCAGACGGAGTGCGCGCTGGTGAGCGGCGGACTCTACACCGGCGACCAGAACGGCTGGACCGACCCACGCGCCAAACAGTTGGAGAAGGACGCGCCGTCCTGGCGGCTGCTGTTCCAGCTGGGCAGCGAGGATGCGGCCGGGATGATGTGGGGCGACGCCGGCTCCCTCTACTTCTGGATGCACGAGCGCGATTTGGCGGCCCGGGCCTTCGACCGCGCCTGGATGATTCTGCAGTGCTACTAATCGCGCGTTGCTGGCACTGATACATGAGACGCCATGACTTTGGACCTCCTACTGACCACCCACAACCATTTGCATCCCAACCATCTGGAGGGAACCATGCGTAATCTCAAGGCCATCACCATCGCAGTCGGCTTGGCGCTGGCGTTCAGCACACCGCTGGCCGCGCAGGAGGCGGAAGAAGGCCCCGAGCCGGGTACCATCGTCTTCTCGCAGTGGATCTGTCCTCCTCAAAACCTGGGGACCCTCAACGCGGCCGTCGACACGATGCTCGGCCCAATCCTGGACGAGCTGCAGAGCGAGGGTAAGCTGATGGGCTGGGGGGTGCTGACCCACTCCTGGGGAGACGAGTGGAACTGGAACGTCTATTATGTCGTGGAAAGCCACGCGGCGTTCCTCGAGGTGTGGAGCGCCTACATCTCACGCGTGACCGAACGGCACCCCGGGGCGCTCCAGCAGATCACCCCGCTCTGCACCGAGCACCGGGACAACATCTACTCGGTATACGTCGCGCACTAGCGAGATTTGGGCGACGGTCGCCGCGAGCGCCGGACATTGACTGAACCAGGGAGCGCCGCTACCGCACGGGGCGATGCGGCGCTCTCGGGCTTGCGGGCAACTGGCTACAGGGTTACCAATGTGCGAGCCGCGCGGCGGCTAGCGCTGCGCGCCCGCCTTTACAGCGAGATCAAGTCGACGGAGGGAAGAACGTGAAATCGCCTGTGCTGGCGCTGGGCCTGTTGAGCGCGGCGCTGTTGTCCGGCTGCATGCAGCAGATATCGAGCACCGAGCTCTACGAGTCGATCGGCGCCGTCAACGACCAGTTCATGGAGGCCTTCGCCAGCGGCAACGGCACGGCCGTGGCGGCGCTCTATACGGAGGATGCGGAGATCTTTCCCCCCACCGGCGAGAGCATCGCCGGGCGCACCGGGATCGCCGACATCTGGCAGGGCGCGATGGACGCCGGCGTGGCCAGCATCAAGCTGACCATCGACGAGCTGGAGGGCTTCGGCAACACGGCCTACGAGGTCTCGCGCTACTCGCTGCTCGATGCGGACGGCAACGTGCTGGGCGACGGCCGCTACATCGTCATTTGGAAGCGGACGCAAGACGGCTGGAGGCTGCACCGCGACATCTGGAACTAAGGGCCGCCGCCCGGCGGCTTTCTAAGATGGCTGAGGCCGACTGGCGACTGACCGGCCAGGAGAAGTACCTGCGCGGCGCCACGCTGGTCTGGCGCCGCTACTCCCGCTACTCACCCGACTGGGACCACGACCACTGCGCCTTCTGCTGGGCGAAGTTCATGCAGCCGCCCGCCGCTGACTGCCTGCACGAAGGCTACTGCACCGCGGACGCCTACCACTGGATCTGCGCCGATTGCTTCGCTGACTTCCGGGAGCGCTTCGAGTGGGTCGTTCTGAAGGAAGGTGAAGGCGAAGGCGCCGGCTAGCTTCACTGCTTGCCGAGCGTCGACGTGGTCGGCTCCGGACACGGCATGTGCAGATACTTCTCGCACTCACGCTGTGTCAGCTGGCGGTTGGCGCGCCGGGTCCGCTCGCGCGCGATCGTCTGCAGCGACTCGACATCGAAGGCGTAGACGCGGGCCGTCCCATCAGCGCTGACCGTGGCGAGCCGTGTGCCGTCGTCGCTGTAGGCGACGCCCAGTACCCAGCCGATGTGATCGCGTAGCGTGTACAGTAACCGATCGCCTGCCGGCGCGTTCAGGTCCCAGACCCGGGCCGTACCGTCGCGGCTGGCCGTGGCCACGAGGCTGTCGCGCGTGAACGCCACGTCCCAGACCCAATCCTCGTGGCCGGCCAGTCGGTACATCAGCTCACCCGACTCCGCATCCCAGACCCGCGCGGTGTTGTCGAGGCTGCCCGTGGCCAGCCGCTGGCCGTCGGGGCTGAAGACCACCGCGCCGACGGCGCTCGTGTGCCCGGTCAAGGTGAGGAGCGACGCCCCGGTCTCCGCATCCCACAGCCGCACCGTGCGATCCCATCCGGCGGTGGCCAGGCGCCGGCCGTCCGGGCTGAACACCACGTCGCGCACCGCGCCGCTGTGCCCGCTCAAGACGAGCAGCGTCCGGCCCGTCTCGGCGTCCCAAACGCGAGCCGTGCTGTCGACGCTGGCCGTGGCCAGCCGCCGGCCATCCGGGCTGAAATCGATGCCGCGCACCCAACCCGTATGGCCGCCCAGCACGCGGAGCACATTGCCCGAGTCGGCATCCCAAACCCTGGCTGTGCCGTCGGCGCTGGCCGTGGCCAACCGCCGGCCATCCGGGCTGAAGGCCACGTCATACACGCGATGCTTGTGGCCGCGCAGCACGCGGAGCACATTGCCCGAGTCGGCATCCCAAACCCTGGCTGTGCGATCCCAACCGGCCGTGGCCAACCGCGTGCCGTCGTGACTGAAGGCCACGCCCCGCACCCAGTCGCTGTGACCAGCCAGGTAGTACAGCTCGCCGCCCACGGTGATGTCCCAGACCCGGGCCGTACCATCGGCGCTGGCGGTGGCGAAGCGCCTGCCATCCGGGCTGAAGGCCAGACCCCTCACGGCATCGCGGTGCCCGGGGAGGACGAGCAACTCGTCCAATCCCTCGACATCCCAGAGCCGGGCCGAACCATCGGCGTGCGCCGTGGCCAGCCGCCGGCCATCCGGGCTGAAGGTCAGACCGGTGATGGCACTGGGATCGGCGTAGGCCTTACTGGTCGGCTTTGGCCCAAACGTGGCGACGGCGATGGCCGCGGCTTGAACCTTTAGAATCCCGAGCGAATCGCCCGTCGCGGTATTCCAAATGCGGGCGGTGCCGTCGGCGCTGGCCGTAGCCAGCAGGGCCCCGTCGGGGCTGAAGGCCACCGCGGTGAGCCGGCCGTCGTGACCGCCGAGGGTGAGCAGCTCGCGACCCGTGGCGGCGTCCCAGACCCGGACAAGGCGGTCGCTCCCGACCGTGGCGATGCGTGTTCGCTGACGGTCGGGGCTGAAGGCCACGCCGCTGATCGCCGCTCCGTGTCGCAGGGTCAGGCGGCGGCGATCGTGCGGCTCGGCATCCAGCGACCAAACGCTGGCCCACCAATCGGTGCTGGCCGTGACCAGCCGATCGCCCTCCGGACTGAACGCCAGACCCGTGATCGAGCTGCGGTGCCCGGCCAGGGTGAAGAGCGAATCGCCGGCTGACGACCAGACGCGGCTCCTGCCATCGGCGCTGGCCGAGGCGAGACCGAACGGACCGAAGGCCACGGCCGTGACGGCAGCGCCGTTTTTACGGGTGAAGATCGTATCACCCGTCTCGGCGTTCCACACCCGCAGGCTGCCATCCGCGCCCGCCGTGGCCACCTGGCGGCCGTCGGGGCTGAAGGCCACGCCCCGGACCGCGCCCGTGTGGCCGGCCAGGGTGAGCGGGATGCCGGACTGGATCGCCCGGCGCAGCGCGTTCTCCGCCTCCGGCGTCCGCGCCAGGGTCGTGTCGAGGGCGTTGAGCGCCAGCAGCACGCTGAGCCCGGGATCGCGGTCCAGGTTGCCGATTGCCGCCGCCGCCAATTCGCGCGACGTGGCGATGCGCCGCTGTGTCTCGGCTTCTCGCGCGTATTTCTCGGCCTCTTGCATCTGGAAGAAGGCAAAGACCGCGACGACGATAGCGACCAAACCGAGGGCCCCGAGAAAACGAGCCCGCCACTTCAGGCTCTGATTCGCCTCATCCAGTTCCTCGTTGGTCTTGGCCAGTTCCTCGTTGGCCTCGGCCAGCTTGCGCTCGGGCTCGGCCAGCGCCTTGAGCACCGCCATCTCCTTGCGCTGCTCCTCGTCACGTTGGCGCCGCTCCTCCGCCACTCTCTGTTCCTCTAAGTGGGCGCGCTCGGATTGGTCGAGGAACTCCGTGGCCAATGCGAAGTCGCCACCATAGCGCTTCGCCCAGCCAGCCGTCGGTTTCTCGCTCCTCCGCCACTCGAGGAAGACCTGTAACGCCGGCTGCCTGAGCAACGCTTCCTCGCCGGCCTTCCAGAGCCCGGCCGTCTCGTTCAGGCGGCGGTAGTTCCAGGCGGAGCGCGCTTCTGTGTTCACCCAATCGCTGAGCCGCGTCCAGCAGCGGATCAAGCTCTCGTGGCTGATGTCCAGCGTCGTGTTGGGATAAACGGGCTCGGGAACGCCCGGCGTGATGAAGCTGCGGCCCGTACGGCGGAACGCCTCTATCACCTCGCGGACCTCATCGTCGCTGGCGCCGGCCACGGCGGCGACCTCCTCGAGGGCGACGGGGCGTCGCGTGTCGTGATGCTCGGGACCGCGATCCGTCAGACAGCGGAACAGCGACTCAGCGATGCGCTGCTGCTTGGCGTCCAGCTCCTGGTACGCCTCGTCGGCATGCATGGAGAGGGCGTGGGCCAGGGTGCCCACCGCCTCGTAGTCGGCCGCCGCCAGCCGCGCGCCGCCATCCCTGGCCGCGGGTGTCGCGCGCGTCCACATCCGCATCAACGCATGCTGCATCAGCGGCAGCGCGTCCGGGTCGGCGCCGGTGTCGTTGAGCAAGCGGTTGACCAGCGCCGGCTCGACGTCGCCGCCGAACACGCGAGCCGGCCCGACGATGGCCGATTGGCGCTGCTCGCGCGTCATCCGCGGCGTCAGGTACTGGCTCTCGTTCATCGCCTCGGGCAGGCCACTGAACATCGCGCAGTTGCCCAAGAAGTCGGAGCGCATGGTGAGGACGACGTAGATGGGGACTTCCTGCTGTGCCGCCGACTCCAGCAACAGGGCAACGAAGGCGCGGGCCTCGTCCCCCGCCCGCTCACCGGACTCCTCCCTGTGGAAGCGGAAGTTCTCCTCGAACTGGTCGACCAGAACCAGCAGGTTGGTCCGCTCGGGCAGCGGCGTCTCGCGCAGCACCTCCACCAGCCCCAGCGGCCCGCGGCGCAGCGCGGCGTGGATGAAGGCGGCAGCCTCCTCATCCTCCCCGCGCTCCGGGCCCAGCGCCCTGGGCCGTGCCAGCGCCGCCGCCAGCCGCTTCAGCGGATGGTCGCCCGGGCGCAGGTCGGCGATCCGCCAGCGCGGCCCGGTGCTGGCCATGAATCCGGTTTCCAGCCCGGCGATCATCCCGGCGCGGACCAGCGACGACTTGCCGCAGCCGGAGGGGCCGACCACAGCCAGGAAGCGCGTGCGCCCCAGCTTCTCCAGCAACTCGTCGCTCTGCTTCTCGCAGCCGAAGAAGATGTCGGTCTCTTCGCGGCGGAAGGGACGCAGCCCCGGATACGGTGCCTCGGTGAGGGTGGCGGGTGTCTGGGTCATCGCTCTCAGGTGGTCAGGCTCTGGACGAACTGCGCCAGCTCGCCCGGGTCGAATTCCTTCCGGCAATCGATGATGCGCAGATTGTGCATCCGCAGGTTGAGGGGCGGCTTCTCCTCCGGCGGCCCCTGATAGACGGCCAGCGCCGCCAACGGACGGGTGCGTTGGTAGAACGCCTTGCGCGCCTGCATCAGCTGCTCGCGCACCCAGCCGGCAGTGCTGGAGCCGTAGACGATGATCATCCCATCGCACTCCACCAAGTTCCGCTCCAGGTCGTTCCGCCGCTCGTCCGGTGTCCCACCCTCCATCGGCAGACAGACATCGACGCTGGATCGAGCGATGGCATCGGCGACGGCGTCGGCCAGCTCGCGGTCCGCTTCATCGCTGTTCACGAAGACGAAGGCGTTGACCGGACCCGTGGGTGCATCCGGCGTTTTCTGCTTCTCGCTAGCGCGCCGCTTGACCTCCGCCTTGAACTCCTCGACCCCTTCGGCCCGTACCGTCTCTAGCCTCAGAAGGTCGCGGTGCTCCGCGTCCTCCACTTCATCCACGTCCAGCTCCGAACTGCGCCAGTGCAGGCTTGGGATGCCGGCGTCCTGGGCGATCTCGTGCTGGTAGCGCAAGAAGCCCTGCGGCAGGTTGGGCCAGCGCTTCCCCGGCAGCTCGCTCAACAGCTGGACGAACAGCCTGCACTGTGAAAGATCGCGCTCCATCGCCTCGCGGAAGGGCTCCGGCTCCAGCGTGTAGAGTCTGTCAGGCAGCGTGCGGATGCCCGCCTGCTTGAGATAGCGGCGTACCTCCTCGCGGCGCGGTTCGAGGTCGTCGGTCACCTGGGCGAGGAAGATGCAGGGCGCGTCGGCATCGCCGTTTGCCGACGCCG
>JBFJOD010000011.1:0-39538 GCA_041617795.1 Gemmatimonadota bacterium
ATCAGTTTTCCGTACTTCTCGTAGATCGGCGAGCGGATCAAGCGCTCGTTGACAATGTCGAAGAAGTCGTTGGAATCGACTTCGTACTTTCTCACCAAAGCGAAGGCCTCGGCCATCGCCTCGATGGCGGCAGCCAGCAGGAAATTCCCGGCAAGCTTGATGACATTAGCGGCTGCGACATCTTCGCCGACCTCGACGACGCCATGACTCACAGCGTCAAGAAGCGGCCGACAGCTCGCGATGGCTGCCGCCGGGCCCGCCGCGACGACGAGGAGCCTGCCGCCTTCCGCCGCCTCAGGCCGCCCGAACACCGGCGCCGCGACGTAAGCCTGACCCGCGGCCTCGTGTGCCTCCGCCAAACGCCGCGACAGGGCCACGCTGATCGTGCTCATCGAGACATGGACCGCTCCAGACCGCAATCCGCCTATCGCACCGTCTTCGCCGAACATGACTGCTTCCACAGCCGTGTCATCGGACAGCATGGTGACGAGAACCTCTGCCTCTGCGGCCGCCTCGCTTGGCGTGGCCGCGACCCGGGCACCGCTATCCGCAAGATCGTCCGTACGACTTCGCGTGCGATTGTACACCGTCAGTGAATGACCTGCGAAAACGCAGCGCGATGCCAAAACAAACAACAATTGACTTTCCAGAGGCTAGCTACGAGATTTTCTGGCACAACAACGCGGGTGATAACCCCGCACCCACAGGCCCCGGCGGCACTTCCTCGTGATCCGGGGCTTCGTGTTTGGCGTGCAGCCCCAACCAGGAGGTACTATGCGACGCGCCAGTCTGACCTTGCTTGCCCTTTTTTTCGCGTTCACCGGCTCACTTCTTGCCCAGGACAAACAGAAGAAGATCCAGAGCGCTCTGAGTGCCGCGCCTGCCTCCGTCACCGATAAGGCGAAGGTGATGGATTGGGATCAGGCCGTGCTGCGAGACGGCTCGAACGGCTGGACTTGTTTCCCCGACATGCCCGACTCGGCCGGGAACGATCCGATGTGCTTGGACGAGCCGTGGCTGAATTGGGTCGACGCCTGGGTCAACAAGAAGCAGCCGAAGATCACGCGCATGGGAATTGGCTACATGCTTCAGGGCGGCTCGCCGGAAAGCAACACCGATCCCTACGCCAGCGGACCGACCCCTGACAACGAGTGGATGAACGAAGGCGTTCCTCACATCATGGTGCTGGTTCCCAACGCCTCGGCGCTCGCTGGTCTGCCAACGAGCCCGAAGGCCGGCGGCCCCTGGGTTATGTGGCGAGGAACACCTTACGTCCACATCATGATTCCGACAGCGAAGAAAGGCATGTAGTCTCGAGAAGACGCTGGGGGCCCGGACGAGACCGGGCCCTCAGCTCGAGGGTTGCCGAAAACCCACCGTCTGCCGCATCTTGCCGCCTCAACGCCTCAGAATTGCCTTGTGCCAAATCGTGCAGGAGGACCTACGATCATGATGAGAGCAATCGGCAGCGTCATTCTCGGCTACGTCGTCATGTTCGTCGTGGTGTTTGTGACTTTCACCCTGGCCTATCTCGTCCTCGGAACCGAGGGATCGTTTCAGACCGGCAGTTACGAGGTGTCGGGTATCTGGATTCTGATCAGCATCGTCTTCGGCTTCGTTGCCGCGGCTCTCGGCGGATTGGTTTGCGCCAGCGTGGCCAAGAGCCCAACGCCACCTAAAGTACTGGCCGGGATCGTCCTGGTGCTGGGTCTGATCATGGCAGTGCCGGTACTGAACCAATCGGATGTGGAGCCAAAGGCTCGCAGCGGCGAAGTCGGCAACATCGAGGCGATGCAGAACGCCGTGCAGCCGGGTTGGATCGCTCTGTTGAACCCTGTGCTCGGCGCCGTGGGCGTGCTGGTCGGCGCCGGGCTGAGACGTCGTGGCGGTGGACCCGTGGCCTAAGCGGCGGATGCCGTTCGCGAGCGCAGATCGGCCATCATGAAACGATATCAACCGCTGACGGGACGACTGGGCTGGCTGCTGGTCGGGGTGGCGCTACTACTCGTCGCTAATGGCCGCTGGATCATCGGGCCTGCCGCGTGGTTGGCACCGATCGGCTGGCTGGTGTTCTTGGAGCGATCGCGGACGTGGCCAGGTCTGGCGATTGCATTCGTTCTCTATACTCTGGTTTATTTCGCCATCTGGCGCGGCATCATCCCGGCGCCTGGCCTGCTCTACTTCCTCGTCGCCGGCATTTACGCCATCGCCTATTTCCTGCCTTTGGCATTGCACCGCCTGCTGGCCCCGCGCCTAGTTGGCTTTCGTGCTACGCTGATTTTCCCGTTGGCCTGGGTTGGCATCGAATTCATATTTCACCGCTGGATCACGCCCTATGGCAGCTGGGTCTCGCTGGCTTACACACAAACCGAGTTCAGCAGCCTACTGCAGATCGCATCGCTAACCGGGACAGCCGGCATCTCTTTCCTGATGGTCTGGTTCGCAGCGATTGCTGCGGTATTGCTGCGGCCCGATGACGAAATGGAACAGGGCTGGATAGCAGCCGCCGCCTACCTGCTGGTTCTCGCTGCCGTCCTCGCTTTTGGGCACTACCGTCTTTCACGACCGCTACCCGACCAGAAACTCGTTCGGACCGCCGGCATCGTTCCTTCACCCGTCCTCATGGATGACCTGGAGCATGTCCTCGCCCCAATTCGGCGCGGCGAACCTGCGTCGGACTCGCTGCTCGACACGATCGCGGACTTGGCTGGGCGCCTAAACGACGATCTGTTCGAGCGGAGCCGGCGCGAGGCACGCGCGGGGGCACGCCTCATCGCCTGGTCGGAGACGGCGGGTCGCATAATCGCGATTGACGAGCAGCGATTCCTCGATCGGGCGGCGCGCCTGGCAGCGGAGGAAGCTGCCTATATCGTCGTGGCGTACGGCGTCTGGAATCCGGGGACCCAACCGCCTTTCGCAAACAGGGTGGCGGCGATCGCACCAAGCGGCCGCGTCGCCTGGGACTACGACAAGGCTCACCCGATCATCGGCGCCGAGTCATACTTCATGAACGCCGGCGACGGGATTGTCCGCTCCCTCGACACACCCTTCGGCCGCATCAGCGCGGTCATCTGCCATGACCTCGACTTCCCAGCCCTATTGGGTCAGGCGGCCCGCCAGGAGATCGGGCTGATGATCGGCCCGGCGGCCGACTGGCAAGCGATCACGCCTCTGCACGCCAATATGTCGATCCTCCGCTCCATCGAAGCAGGCTTCTCCTTGCTGCGGCCAACAAGTGGCGGTCGCTCCCTCGCTACCGATGCGCGCGGTCGCGCCGTGGCGATCGTCGACTACGCCGACGACGCCATGGTCGCTCACCTGCGGGCCGCGCCCGTACGGACACTCTATGGGTTGGTGGGAGACCTGTTCGCCTGGTTGTGTCTGGCCGGCATGATGGCACTGGCCGCCCTGGCCGTGTTGCGGCCACGGCGCGAGCCTTAACCCTAAGCGCGGACGGCCACGCCGGCAGGAAAAAGCGGCCCGGGCCACGACGAACGCGGCCCGGGCCGTTCTGCATCGACGAGTCTATCGCGCGGCCGCGTCGGCCGCAGCTTCCGATTCGAACAATCTACCGGTCATCAACTCCATGACGATGCGGTCGGCATCATATACATAGTCGAGTGCGGCAGAGATCGCTCGTACATCAACCATCACGTTGCGGCCGCGCTCTGGCAGGTAGATGAAATCACGCGAAAGCCCCTCGATGTTGCGGTCGAAATTCAATCCTACCAGCTCAAGGGCCGGAGTCACCGCGGGAGATCCGGAGTTCCCACCGTATGTATCAGAGGTGGAGACGAAATTCAGCGGTGTCGATAGCTTTAGGCCACTGGGTGGCGTGCGCCAACGTTCCGGAAGATCCCACTCGGTGCCGGGGCCATGCGAGTTGTAGCGGTCATACAGCCCGAAGAAAGTAGTGTAAGGTGGCGCCTGAGTTCCGTTGTATTCGTAGCCCATCACGGTTCCGTCGGTGATCCGCGGCGAAAAAGTGCCATCGGGAGGAATGTCACGGCCGTAGACGGCAAAACGTAAACGGCCAAGATCGCTTTCGAGCTGTTCCTCCTCCCGCCCATATTCGCGGCTCGCCTCCAGGTACTTCTCGTAAGTGGGCAGAAACGCATCGGCGACGCGGATCGCCGGATCATCAGGCTTGACCGCATCATCTGCGACCGCCTTCGCAGTCCGCTCCCCGTCGGCAAGCAGCGAGTTCTGAAGCAACGCCGCCGCAGCGTCTGCGGGCGATTGACCGCGCAACACGCTTCGCGTGATCGCGTGATCTACGCCCAGATAACGCTGGAAGGCTGTGAGCCGCGCAGTTAGGTAGAGCCGTTCGAGCCGTGGAGGATGGTCGCGAATACGAAGCAGTGCAGTTTTGACGGCCTCCAGACTATCCGCCGGCGTTGCTCCTCGCAGCGCATCCAGATAGCGCCGAGCCGCCATGGCCCGCAGTAGGAGGGCGGACTCGAGACCCGGGTTACCCATCGCCAGGAAGGCACCGAACTCCCTGGCGTACTGATACCTGCCCTGTTGGACCCCCGCGATGCGCTCGAACAATGATCCATACCGCTCTGTCAGCCCTGTGTCCTTGCGCATCGCTTCCTTGAGCTGACGCTCCGCATCTCGCTTCTTTGCCATGATGACCGGGTCGCGCAAAGCGGCCAGGCGACCCCCCGATGCCTTGAGCGAGTTGGACAGCCCAAACATTCGGTTGCGAATGTTCATCCGCTCAGCCGCTTCAGGCTCGGCTTCGCGGTAGATGCTCAGGAAGTTCAGGCGGCCGTCGAGAAATTCGACCAACGCTGGCACCTGAACGTCACGCTGGAACTCGAGTTGCGCGACTGTGCGCAGCCGATTGGTGGAACCGGGATTCCCGATTACAAAGACGATATCCCCCTCCTCGACGCCGTCCATGCTCCACCCGAAGTGGTGCTGCGGCTGATACGGGTTGCCATCGCTGCCATAGATGCGCAAGAAGGCGAAGTCGAGATCGTAGCGAGGGTAAGTGAAATTGTCGGCATCGCCTCCAAAGAATCCCATCTGCAGTTCTGCCGCCACGACCAGCCGCACGTCGGTAAAGCGCCGAAACACATAAGCCGAGTAACGTCCGCCGTGATAAAGCGCGACGGTCTGTACCCAGACGGAGTCGCCTTCGGCAGCGTGCTGTTGCAGAAGCCGCGCCTTTATGGCATCAAGCGTCGCCTCACGGACCTTCTCCCGTTCATCGTCACCTGCAACTTGATCTGCGGCCGCGAAAACCTCGTCGCTGACATCCTGAATCGCGATGAGCTGATCGGCGTAGTACTGCGGGATGCGCCGCTCCTCCCCCAGCGCTGGAGCGTAAAAGCCCTGGTCCAGCAAACTCTCGCCTTCACGGGTGACCCGTGTCACGACGCCGCGGACACAGTGGTGGTTGGTGGCGACGAGGCCGTTCGGTGATACGAACGATGCGGAGCAGCCCGGTATGCGCAGGACCGAGAGGCGCGCGCGCTCGAACCATTCTTGATTCGCTGCGAAGCCGTACGTCGTCGTGAAGTATGCGCTCGGTGCATACTCGAATGTCCACATCTTGCCGAAGTCAAAGCGGCCAGCGCGCACGCTATCTAGATCCGCAGCGCTTTGCTGTGAATTGGCGACGCCGGGAAGGGCGGCTAGCAGTCCGACGGTCAACGCCAGAACCCACCAGTCGCTTCGTTTGGTCCTTAGCCCATTGATAGTTATCCGCTTACACATTCGCTACCTCCCAAGAATACGGGCCTGATCGAGGCAAGAATCGTCCTGCCATTCTCAGCTCTTGAAGTCAACTACGCGGATAGTCGGGGCAGCGTCCAATCTGGAGACACCCCATTTTACCATCGCCGACCGCCTGGGGCCATGCGAAATCACGGATTCCCACAACCCGCCTGATCAACGATCTCTGCTGATGCTACCGGGCCGGCCCTCGCACGCGTATACATAGAAGGACGGCAGGCCAGCGATCCGCCGGCTGGCCCGATCGAGACGGCGCAGGGCTGAACAACGTAACGGTTGATGTCTCGTCATATGCAGAACGCGGTAACAGCGGTCGTACCAACCAAGTACTGGCACAAGCTCGCCGACGGGCGGGTCCAGTGCGACATGTGCCCCCGCTTCTGCAAGCTGCGTGAGGGACAACGGGGCATGTGCTTCGTGCGGATGTGCCAGGACGAACAGGTCGTTCTCACGACCTACGGACGCTCGAGTGGTTTCTGTATCGACCCGATCGAGAAGAAGCCGCTAAATCATTTCTTGCCTGGCACGGCGGTGTTGTCGTTCGGCACGGCCGGCTGCAACCTGGCCTGCAAGTTCTGCCAGAACTGGGATATCAGTAAGTCGAGGGAGATCGATACTCTGGCCGACAGCGCCTCCCCTGAACTGCTGGCCCTGACAGCGGAGCGACTCGGCTGTCGAAGTGTGGCGTTTACCTATAACGACCCCGTGATCTTTCACGAATACGCCATCGACGTGGCGCAGGCCTGTCGCCAGCGCGGAATCAAGTCCGTCGCCGTCACTGCAGGATACGTGTGTGATGAACCGCGCCGCGAATTCTATCGCTACATGGATGCAGCTAACATTGACCTCAAGGCGTTCAGCGAAGATTTCTACTGGAGTATTACCAAAGGACACCTTGAGCCCGTGCTCGACACCCTAGTTTACCTCAAGCACGAAACCGAGGTCTGGTTCGAGATCACGACCCTGCTGATTCCCGGACACAACGACTCAGATCGTGAGATCGACGAGCTGACGCGCTGGATCGTCGACCAGCTCGGGCCGGACGTGCCGCTTCACTTCACGGCCTTTCATCCGGACTGGAAAATGCTGGACGTACCTTCTACTCCGGCCACCACTCTGACGCATGCCCGGCAGATCGCGCTGAGCAACGGTGTCCGCTACACTTACACGGGCAACGTCCACGACGTGAGCGGGGGCAGCACCGTCTGCCACAACTGCGGTCAGGCGCTTATCGCCCGCGACTGGTACGTGCTCGAGGCCTACAATCTCAGCAACGACGGGCGCTGTAATCGCTGCGATACGCCGTGTGCCGGCGTGTTCGATGGACCGGCAGGGACATGGGGGGCAAGACGGCTCCCGGTACGTCTCGCGCGCTAGCCCGAACTAGAGAGCAACGACGGTGACTGCGCGCATGCTTTTCATTCTGGCAACGGCGGCTATGTTCGCCTGCGCCGGCGACACGCCGGTCGAGGCGCAGGGTGACGGAATCGGAATCCGCCTGCTGGTGGCCAACGCCGACTCCGCTCGCGTAGAAGCGAGCTGGGGCTACACAGATGGGGCTCCGCCGGGCATCCAGAGCTACGAATGGGACAATCGCCGGGATACGCTCGTTGTGGCCAGCGGCGTGACGCAATTGACCGTTGACACCTTCACGGTTGCCAGGCCGGCCTACGGTATCCGCTACGATTATCTGTTCCGTGTTTTTGCCGTTGACAGCTCAGGCAAGCGCAGCGAATGGACCGAGCAAGCCTGGTCGCTCGGCGCGGTCGATACCATTGCTTCCCCACCTCCGGACACGGTCGTGGTCGACACGTTGCCGGCTGACACCACGCCGCCGCCCAGCACGACCCAACCGATCCCGCTTATCGACATGTCGGACACGATCGCCTACCACGGTTTCCTGGGTGGGTTGTATCCTGGCGGTTCCAATACGATACCCGACGCCCAAGCGAAGAGACAGCCGCCGATCGACGAGAGCCAGCGCTTTGCGTTGCTTTCGATCGGGATGAGTAACGTCAGCGAGGAGTTCTGCAATCCCGGTGAAGGCCTGGCAGGTCCCCAGGCATGCGCCGATTTCTCTTTCGTGGGCCAGGCCTCCGCCAGCGCCTCGGTCAACGACTCCCTCGTTTTGGTCAATGGTGCCCAGGGCAGCAGAGTCGCCGTTGACTGGGACCAGCCCAACGACGAGACCTACGACGAAGCCGACAGCCGGCTGGCGCTATTCGGCCTGGCCCCGGCCGACGTGCAAGCGATCTGGCTCAAGCAAGTCAATCGCGGCCCCGACGTGAGCCTGCCCGCTGGCGAGGCCGACGCGTACGTCTTGCTGCGGCGGCTGGGAGACATCATGCGGGCCATCAAGCTGCGCTATCCGAACGTGCGGCAGTTGTATCTATCCAGCCGTATCTGGAGTTGCGCCGCGCCAGGTACGACAAACCCGGAGCCGTTCGCCTATGAAAGCGGGTTTGCCGTCAAGTGGCTGATCGAGGCACAGATCAGACAACTGGCAACGGGAACTGTTGATCAACGGGCGGGCGACCTCAGCCTAAGCGTGGCACCCTGGCTGGCCTGGGGTCCGTACCTCTGGGCAGACGGTAGAAATCCGCGCTCGGACGGATTCTTCTGGCTGCCGCGCGACTTGAGGGGGGATTGCCTGCACCCCAGCGACTCAGGAATCGAAAAAGTGGGTGGGCTTCTGTACGATTTCTTCAGCAGATCGGAGCTGACCCGCACCTGGTTCTTGCAGTGAAATTGGAGTGGGCTCGAATGCAGCTACGCTCAGGCAGATGACTCGAGTTGCTGCGTCAGCGCTTTCGCCCGAATGGCTGCATGCGATTTGCTCCAAATCGCCTTACCGTCGCGCACGAATATGACCTGCGGCGATTTGTGAGGGACGCCGAGGCGTTCTTCGACGATACGTGCCAGGCGACGCTGCTCGACCACGTCGATCATGAACCCAGGCATCTCCGGAAATTCGTCGAGGAATCGCCTGACCTGGCGAATCGCCAAAGATGAAACACCGCAGATCGGACTGTGCTTGTAGAGAAGCGCGGTGCTGCTAGCAAGCACCGCTTCCAATTGCTGCTCGTCTTCTATCCGTTTCATCGCTCGACATTCACATCGACCTACAAATCGCCAGAGGCCTCCTGACCCAGCACAGAAGAACGCACTTTGCGATTCAGGTGTTCAGTGGGTCGTACTCGACGGCGCCGGCGCTTGAAGCACGGCGCCACCCTTCATCACAAAGGTCACATGCTCCATCACCGCGATATCACGGCGCAACCAGGAACATGGCGCGGAGCATGATCGCCCTCCCTTGAGATTCAGCCAAAGAATCCGCCAGCAGCTTTACTGTCGCGTTTAAGAAAAGCGGGGTCGCTTTCCAGCGGCCCCGCTCAATTGACGCGCGAATGAAAATCCGAACTAGGTGCCGGCGGTGAGTATCTCGACCAACTCGACATCGAACGTCAGCTCCTCTCCTGCCAACGGATGGTTCGCATCAAGCGTCACCTGTGCTTCTGAGACATCAGTTACGCTGAGGGAGATGACCTGACCATCGGCCCGCTCCATCTGGAGCATCTGCCCGACCTCGGGGTCCAGATCCGCGGGAAGCGCCTGGCGGTCGACTTGAAAGACCAGCTGATCATGGCGCGGTCCATATGCTTCCGCCGCCGGAATCTGGACGGTCTTCGTATCGCCGGTATTCATTCCGACCACCGCTTCCTCGAACCCGGGGATCACGTTACGGTCACCAATGGTGAACTCCAGTGGGTCGCTCTTAGCCGATGTATCGAACACGGTCCCATCGACCAGCTTACCCGTATAGTGCACCTTCACGGTGTCCCCACTCTTCGCCTTTCCCATCAAATACCACCTTCCGAGCTAACCTCTTTGCTCTACTGAGAAACGGTTTTTGCTGCTACGAATCGTCGAGACGCACGACGTCTTGTGCCTTGAGTCCCCGCTCGTCTTCGACAACTTCGAACTCGACACGTTCGCCTTCCTGCAGGCTGCGAAAACCGCTCCCCGAGATCGCGGTGTGGTGGACAAAAACGTCCGGCGCACCTTCCCGCTGGATAAAACCGTAGCCTTTTTCCTTGGAGAACCACTTGACAGTACCCTGCATGCGACTCATGGACCAGCCTCGGTGTTGCTGTGGTGATGTTCTTGGTGCAAAAAAGAGATCGGGTGTCGACGTCGAGACAAAAACCCGATGCCGCCCGATCAATCCCCAGAGAACGACGATCCATCAGCGCTCTCGTCACTTGTCCCTCTCAGCAGGGTAATGCAGCGCTCGAAACCGGGCAAGTGGCGGCAGAAATGTGACTCTCAAGCCCCTCCGTTGTCTACGAAAGTGGCGGTCAGCGCCGCCGACGTTAGGGCAAGTGCCCCAAAGAAAGGAGACAACGATGGCCATTCTCATAGATGCTCTGCGAACCAGCTTTGGCAACAAGCTCTACGCACACGTCGAAGCCTTCCGGAAGATGCCACTCTCCGGTCTAGTGGCCCTCCTGGCGCTGCTCGTCGCCGCTCTCGGGTCTGCACAGGCGCAACTGTCCTAGACAGCCAACTCTGAGTCGCCAAACTAAGCCGCTCGCTGGCGCCGGTTCTTGCCGCAGCCCATGGTGACCACACAGATTGATTGGGTGCGACAAGCCATCGAGAGGAGATCGAGGATGCCGGTTAAGCCTGCGAACAGCATTCCCGCTGAATCAGTCACGGCCGGAAGCGGCACGAAACGCCAGATCCTGATTGGTCCGGACGAAGGCCCGCATTTCGCCATGCGCCGCTTCATCATGCAGCCCGGTGGCGGTATGCCAAAACACACGAACTCGGTTGAGCATGAGCAGTACGTGCTGCGCGGACGAGCCAAGATCGGCATCGGCGACCAGACAACGGAGGTCGGGAAAGACGACGTGGTGTTCATTCCGGCGGGAGCACCACACTGGTACGAAGCCGTCGGTGACGAACCGTTCGAATTTCTCTGTATCGTCCCAAACCACCCCGATAAGATCGACCTTGTCGATGAGGCGGAGTGCTAGGCGACCCGCAAGGACGGCTGACTAGCCAGTCAGCATAGCGAAAACCCAACCCAGCAAGCCGCCGCCGACTACCAGCCAGACCGCGTTGACGCGAAAACGCAGCACGAGGATCGACCCTACAACAAACACAAACCAGACAAACCCATCTCTGAGCGTTGCCATTCCCAAGGTGCCGATAACCGCCGCCATCAGTCCCACGGCGCTGGCGTTGACCGCATCGAGGAAGGCGCCGGCGACCGCCGATTCGCGTAAGCGCGGGATTAACGGATTGAGTATCAGCACGAAGACGAACGACGGTAGGAAGATGCCGACAGTAGCGACGATCGCGCCCGGCACTCCAGCCACGACGTAGCCGATGAACGTGGCAGTTGAAAGTACGGGGCCCGGCGTGAATTGACCGATCGCGATCGCGTCCAGCAGCTGCGATTGGGTCAACCAGCCATAGCCTTCTACCAAGTCACCTTCTAAGAACGCCACCAAGACATAGCCGCTTCCATAGAGGACCGCGCCCACCTTTAGAAAGAACAGTCCGAGTTTCCACAGTGAGATGCCGCCAGCCACAGTCGCGGCCGTCACCAGCAAGCCTGCCGCCGGTGCTACTCCGTCAGGACCAGCTGGCGGCAGCATGAGCGCGGCCGCGGCCTGGAAGTGCGAGACCGTCCGCAACCAGGCCGCCCCAATCACACCGCCCAGCAGAAGGGCGATCACTTCGTTGAGACCCAGTAATACAGCGGCCGCGACCGCCACTCCGACCACGGCCAACTGCCAGTTCTTGACTGCGGTCCGGCCGAGCCGCCAGACGGCGCCGAGGATCACGGCAATCACAACCGGCTTCAGGCCATAGAGAAATGGCGCCAACTCCGGCTTGGTACCGTATCGCACATACACCCAGGCAAGCGCCCCGGTGATGAGCACGGCCGGAATGATGAAGCAGGCACCGGCGACGAGTAGGCCAACACGTCCACCCCGCTCGTAGCCCACGTGCATCGCCATTTCCGTTGAGTTCGGACCGGGGATCAGGTTCGTGGCCCCGATGAGGTCGAGGAAATGCTCGCGGCTCATCCATGCACGCCGGGCGACTACTTCGTCTTCCAGCATGGCGATGTGGGCCGCCGGCCCGCCGAAAGCGAACGTGCCCAGCTTCAAGAAGAGCCGCGTCAGCTCGCTAAGCGGTCTCCCGGAATCGGGCACGGCGGGATCTGAACCGTTCAGTTGCCGGCGACTTCTTCTTCTAGACGCTCGAGATCTTCTTTTGCTTGCTGAAAGTCCGGTGCCATTGTCACCGCTGTCTGATACTGCTCCAGTGCCTCGTTCTTTCGGCCTTGCTTCTCATAGACCACTCCCAATCGCCAGTGCGCTCCGGCGATGGCGGGAGAGAATGGCGGCAACTCCGGCAGCGTTACATACGCCTCGAGAATCTTGGCGGCCTCATCCAGGTTCGTGCCTTGCAGCGCCCAGAGCCGGGCGCGGGCGTACCGCACACGCGGGTCAGAAGCGTGTGCCTGATAGAGCTGCGCGACGAGCTTCTCGCTCAGCGTCTCACTCTTGACCGTTGCCGCTGCATTGGTCGCCGTGCCCGCGGCATAACCCTCGGAATCTGCCGCCGTTCCAATCAAGGGTAGCGCTTCGTTGAAAAAGCCGGTGCGCTCTTCGTCGCTGGCATCCTGCAAGCGCAGCCGGTAGGCCGCCCAAACTCCCATCGCCGGATCGCGCTTCCTGATTTCATCCGCTTGGCGCTGCGCCTCGTCCTTGCTGCCGCCAGCAATCGCGGGTGCGTTGATGTGGAAAAAGAAGAGCTGCAAGCGCGCGGCGACGTTGTCCGGATCGAGCTCGATAGCACGCTCGACCGCAGCCTTGCCCCGCCGGGCCGGTCCCATCGCGCCAAGACCACCCCGTTCCCCGGCCAGCTCCATCAACGACTCGCCGAGAATCAGCTGGTAGGCAGCGATGGCGGGTGCCAGCTCCACACAGCGTTCGCCTGACTCGATCGCGGGCTCCAACTGGCGCGCGGCATTCCGCGCCAGCGCCAGCGCACAATGGGCCCCGGCATCCTCGGGCCGCGCCTCGACGGCCAGGCTCGCGAACTCCATGGCAGCCTTTGCCTTACCTCCAGCAAGCAGAGTCCGCACAGAGTCGACATCGACGGACTGGCCGACGACGTCGCCAGCGCCCGGAGCAAGGAGCAGGAAGACGAGCACGAGAAATATCCGTGGAGCCATCATTTCCTCCGTTGGTTGTTGAGAAGATATGTCGCCGCATGCAGGTTGGCACTCCTACCCTATACGCAGATCGGCGCGCTGGTGATTCACCTCTCAGGTGTCAGCCCGCTGGCTTGACGGGTATCGCCGGGCAGCATATTCAAGTCAGGCATCCCGGCGTCATTGCTCACAGTCGATGGAGCCCAAATGATTCTGGCCATCTGGGGAAGCTTCCTCGCATTCATTCTGATCATGATTGCGCTCGACTTGGGCGTCTTCCATCGGCGAGCTCATGTCATCCGGTTGCCGGAGGCGCTCACCTGGACGTTCGTCTGGGTCGCGATGGCTCTCGTCTTCAACGTATTAGTGTACTACCTCTATGCCGAGAAT
Source organism: Gemmatimonadota bacterium (assembly GCA_041617795.1). Lineage (GTDB taxonomy): Bacteria > Gemmatimonadota > Gemmatimonadetes > Palauibacterales > KS3-K002 > JBFJOD01. Next base: position 13,373 of record JBFJOD010000011.1, read on the forward strand.
TGGCTGGGCTGGGACATCGATTCCTCACCGCTCACCGGAAAGGATGCTGCACTTCAATTTCTGACAGGATATGTCGTCGAGAAATCTTTATCCGTCGACAACATCTTCGTCATCGCAATGATCTTCGCCTACTTCCAAGTTCCGCTCCAGTTACAGCACCGGGTGTTGTTCTGGGGCATCTTGGGGGCAGTCGTGCTAAGAGGCGTGATGATCGCGCTGGGCGTCACTCTAATGGCGCGATTCGAATGGATCACCTACGTCTTTGGCACTCTCCTCATCTTCTCCGCCGCAAGGCTCCTGCTACTGCGCCACGACAACATCAGGCCCGAGGGAAACCTGATGTTGCGCCTGACGAAACGTCTGTATCCTGTGACGGACGATTTCGTGGACAGCCACTTCTTTGTCAGGCGTCACGGGAAGACGATACTCACGCCGCTCGCGCTGGCCCTCGTGCTGGTTGAAAGCAGCGACGTGGTGTTCGCGATCGATTCGATCCCGGCGATATTCGCCATTACCCGCGACCCGTTTATCGTTTTCACCTCGAACATTTTCGCGATACTTGGCCTGCGATCCCTGTATTTCGTGCTCGCCGGGCTGATGGATCGTTTCCGCTTCTTGAAGATGAGTCTTGTGTTCATCTTGGCCTATATCGGGGTCAAGATGCTGCTGACGCACTACCACCCGATCCCCGTCGCCGTCACGCTTGCCGTTATCGTCGGCATGCTAGCCGTCGGTGTTCTGGCGTCCCTCGCAGCGACCAGCGACACAGCGAAGTTGATCTCGCCACTTATTGATGAGCTGGAAGATCTGTTGGAGGTCAGCTATCGCCAGGGACGACGTCTGGTCATCATGTTGGTCGGCTTCACCTTGTTACTGATCGGCCTGGCGCTGATCGTACTACCCGGCCCGGCTTTGCTGCTCATTCCGCTCGGTCTGGCGATACTCGGGATCGAATTCGCCTGGGCGCGCCGCTGGCTGGCCCAACTGAAACAGACGACGGGCAAGATCATGCAGCAACGTTCAGGGCAGGCTGAAGATTAGACGCGAACGTCAGCTAGAAAGTCTGTCTGACGCGTAGCATTAGGAGTCGCCCAAGCGCGGGCGCGCCTACCATCTCGCGGTGCCGGCCGCTAAACAGGCTGACCGACTCGCCGTTTTCGTTTTCGGAGAATGTCAACAGGTTGATGGCGCTCAAGGTAACCTCGGTCGAGCGCGACACCGGCAGCGTGTAACCTACCTGCGCATCCACAACCGTATAGCTCTTGACTCGGCCCACGTAGACTCCCGACGCGACTGGAAACCCTTCGACCCAGCGTCCGCGCAACTCTGCGCGCAAACCAAGCCGCTCGTTGTCGTACCGGCCGGACAGATTCGCTTTGTTGCGCGGCGAGTTGAGCGCCAGATCGGACAGACCGCCCAACTGATCGGCACGGAAGAAGTTGTCACTCGTAACGGAGTAGCTTCCCGTGAAACTCAGGTGGTCGTCCAATACAAACGTCGCACCGATGTCGCCACCCCAGAGGTCGAAGCTCGGGAAGTTGCGGTAGCTGAGAAGAATATCCGCTGCATCACCGCTACCTACCTGTTCGGGCGTGACCGTGGCGACCGGCACGCTGCTCATCACCACCGCGACGAACCCTGCGGTTAGCTGGTCGATAGGAAGATTGAGTCGCGCCGCCTCCGATATCAGGTAGTCACGAAGCGAATTGACCTCCATGAAAACGTTCGGCGTCTCCACCAATAGCGGCCCCAAAAAATCCTCGACCCGCTGGTACCAAACATCCACTCCCAGCAGCAGCCGCTCGCCGATCAAACCCTTGTAACCGACCTCGAACCCATCGGTGATCGATGACTTCATCCGCTGGATGTCGGCAACGTCAGTTACCGGATCGAAACCCTCGGTGGTCGGGTTGAGAAGCTTCATCACCGTCCCCACCTGGCCGGCGGCCGGTTGCTCCATTTGTGCCAGCATCGCGCCGATTGCCGGGTCCTCCGAGCCGATCAGCTGGACCATGGCATCCCAAAGCAGCGTTGCATCCAGGGGCAACGACGTCGTAACGGGTTGGTCCAGGGCGTCGGGAGTGAACGGCGACCGCATGCACAGTCCGCTTTCGCCAAGCGAGTTGACACAATCACGCCGAAAAGTGAAACCCTCGGCCGGCGCTCCCCGCGCCCGCACGGGGAACGGAAGACCATCCAGATCGGCCGAGGCGATCCGGTCCAGCGACAGCATGTTGGTCTCTGGCTGAGCGAACGCCCGATTGTAGGTAAGTCGGAACGTATGCTCCTGAGAAGGCTTAATGACCAGAGCCGCACGCGGCGACAGAAGAACCTCCTCGATGCCGCTATGGTAATCGAGGCGGCCAGCCAATACGAGATCGAACCGCGGCGATAGCGCGCTTTCCGACTGGATATAGGCACCCAACTCGCTGATATCATCAGCCTGCTCGTTCCGCCCCATGATCTTGCCGTCGGTACGCGGAACCGTGCGGATCAGGTCCGCGCCATAAGTGAAACGCTGACGGTCGCCCAGGCTGAGGCCGTGCTGTACCTGGCCGACATAAAGCAACGAGTTGTCAGTGATCGTGTCCGCATCTCGCAATGTGAACGTGTCACCGGCATCGCTCAGATTCAGATAGGCCTGCACAAACAGGCGGCCGCGCCGGTAGCGCCCCTGCAAGTAGGAGTAGGTCCAGCCGTCACCTTGCGCCGCACCGATCTGCGTCATCTCGATCGAGCTGGCCAACCGCGAGACGCCTCCGTTGAAGGTCAGCGTTGACTGATCGTCGAGGCGGATATCGAAGCGTGCATCCCCCTGTAAACGTTGCTGGTCGTTATCACGGGGAACGATCTCCGCCGGATCGTCGAACCGCCAATCATCGCCGCGGAAATACACGCCCGACAGTTTATAGCCAACGTCGTCGCCGATCAGTCCCGCATGACGGAAAGATCCCTGGAAGACCGAACGCTCGCCTGCCGTGAAACTGACATCAGTTCCCTGATGCTCCAGCGGCGAACGCGTGATGATGTGCATCACACCCTTGTCGACATTTGGGCCGTAAAGCGCAGAGCCAGGACCCAGCACGAACTCGATCCGCTCGATGTCTTCATTGTTGTTCGGGATCAGGTTGAAGGCGTTGAACCGCAGTGAGGGAACCGAGGCCCAGCGGTTGTCCGTCAATACGAACAGGCCGGCGTTGAAGACGTTGTTGAAGCCGCGGGCCGCGACGTTGTGTTGGCCCAGACCGGTCGTGAAGACATCGGCACCCGGCAGCGACCGGATGTGGTCAACGGTCGTAGTAGCAGGTCGCTCCGCAATCGCCTCGCTGTCGATGATGTACACCGACGCCGGTGACTCAAGCGCTTTCTCTTGTTCCCGCGAGACCGTGACGACCACAGGATTGAGGCGAAAAGCGATCGAGGTAAGCCGAACCGTGCCCACCGAGACGTTGGCCGTGCCAACGCGGACCTTGTCCAACCGCTTCGTCTCGTAACCGAGCGCCGAGAACAGCAGTGAGTAGCTGCCTTGGCCAATATCCGCGAAGCCGAACTCGCCGTTCGCCTGCGTCGTTGTCGAGCGGAGCGTGCGCCCCACCCCGACCACCAGGTCGACCATGACACCTGAGACTGGCTCGCCGGCTTCTGAGTCAATAACGCGGCCGCTCACTGTCATCTGAGCCTGAGCTCGAGCTTGATACCCAAGCATCAGCGCCCCGAACGCCAGAATGGCGAGCGAACACCGCAACGCGCTGCCTGATGCCGTCACGTCGAAGGTCGATACTCGCAGCATGGCTCCCTCCGCGTAGGACTAAAACTTGGGCCAGTCACCCGCGGGCACTCCCGATCCTGTCTCTAATTGGCAAACGCAAATTACACCTGGGTGCAGACCGAGGCACCCCTCGCGGCCTAACGGCCACTTCCAATTGATCGGCATTGCGAGGCGGGCAAGCCAACGGTTTAAACCTGGCAGGGTCCGCTCAAGTCCGCGTCAAGCGCCTGACGTTAGCCGCTGAGCGCCACGCGTAACGAGGCCTAAGTGTATGGATGGAAGCGAGTTAAGCAGCTACTTGACATGACAACCATTGTCCTGTAGCTTAATCCCATGCCGAAGAACCCCAGCGCTACGCAACGTGAGATCCGCCAGACGCGGCCCTTCCGCTCCAAAACACAGGAGGCCGTGATCGCACTCCTACGCACCGCCGATCTGGTCAAGCGCCATTTCGCCGCGGTGCTCACGCCCCACGGCATCACGTTGCCGCAATACAACGTTCTGCGCGTCCTGCGCGGAGCGGGCCCCGACGGGTTGCCAACCCTCGAGGTCGGCCAACGTCTGATCGAGCAGGCGCCCGGCATCACGCGCATGATGGACCGGCTCGAGGCCCGCGGTTGGGTACGGCGCGAGCGCTGCCCCGGCGATCGCCGCCAGGTGCTCTGTTACCTGACCCCCGAGGGAGCCAGCCTGCTGGGACAGCTCGATGAACCGATTGATCGCGCCGATCAAGCCGCCTTCGCCGTGCTCACCGAAGAGCAACAGACGCTCCTGATCACACTGCTCGACGCGACACGGCAGGGCCCGCACCTGACCAAAGCACAGCTAGACTAGGGAACCCTGGCGGCCAGGTTGTGCCGTTTAGTTGCTGTACTGTTGACTAGTCAATAACTGACGTATAACCGGACAAAAACTTTGGAGGATCACAATGGTCAGAAAGATCATCGACACTCGCGAGGACTGGGTCAGCCTCATTCTCCGCCTCACGCTTGGCATCGTCATCTTCCCCCACGGCGCCCAGAAGCTACTCGGCTGGTTCGGCGGCTCCGGCCTGTCCGGCACGGTTGGCTTCTTCGACCAGGCTTTGGGGATACCGGCCTTCTTGACGGCCATCGTCATCTTCATCGAGTTCTTCGGGGCGCTCGCCCTGGTCTTCGGCGTCTTCAGCCGGGTTGCCGCGGCCGGCATCGGCGTCGTGATGCTCGGGGCGATATTCAAGGTGCATCTGGCCAACGGATTCTTCATGAATTGGTCCGGCGCCCAGGCGGGCGAGGGATTCGAGTTCCACTTGCTGGCGCTTGCATTGGCGGTGGCAATCCTCATTAAAGGCTCCGGGGCCCTCTCCGTGGATCGAAAGTTGGCGACCACGGCGGCCTAGCAGCTCGGGTTCGACCGTCGTCCGGCGTGGCCGTCCAACCAGACGGGGTCATGCCGGACGGACCTCTTTTTGTTAATTTGAGAAGTTCGACGACAACCGGAGGAGACGTTGGCCACACTCGGCAAAGAGACACCGCCGCATCCGCCGCTGATAGGCAACCACAGCAAAGTCATCCGGCACACGGGCAACTTCAGCTGGAATGACATACCGCTGGAGCCTTACAAAGAGACAACCGACGTGTGGAAAGGTGTCACACGTCGCGAGTTGTCGGGCAAGCGCGGCGAGTCTCAGCACTTCCATGTGCGTTATTTCGAGATTGCCCCCGGCGGTCACAGTACGCTTGAACGGCACGAGCACGAGCACGTGGTGATCCCACTCCGCGGTCGCGGTGAGGCCCAATTCGGCTGCTACATATATGAAGTTGGATTTGGCGATGTTGTTTACGTGGCCCCCAATGATCCACATCAGTTTCGCAACCCGGACGACGCCGAAGAGCCTTTCGGCTTCCTCTGCATGGTCAACGCCGAGCGCGACGCGCCTCAAGCCGCCGCTGGAACCGGTGTCTGCTACATATGCGAATGAACCGCCCGCCCATCCGACCTGCTGATCCCCTGTCGCAGGCTTACCTTGTCTTTCTGACCTGCCCTGCCGACCCGCCCTAGCCGCCGCAATGCGGCCTCGGTCTAAAATCCGCGTGGGTACGCTCGGTTACACCCGAGCAAAGTGCACCCGAGCCAGCAACACGAGTCGATAGGCTTTTCTTGGGAGAGAAATGAACTCAGAACTGTGGCAAATTCACCAAGGTGACGGACCGCTCGTAGCTATCGCAGTACACGACGGGCATGCTTTGCGGGACGAGGTCGCCAGTCTTCACGCTTTGGCAGAGGCCGAGCGACTCCAGGAAGAAGACCCCTACACCGGGTCGTGGACCGGGATAGCAGCGACCCGCGTGGTCGCCCGCTTCTCGCGCTTCCAGGTAGACCTGAATCGCCCGCGCGAGCGAGCCGTTTACCGGCGTCCGGAAGACGCTTGGGGCCTTACGCTGTGGAAGCAGGAGCCACCGGCGGAGTTGGTCAGCCGCTCGCTTAAAGAGTACGACGACTTCTACAACGAGCTGCGGCGTATTCTGGCGGACCTGAAGAAGCGACATCCTCGTTTCATTGTCTACGATCTTCACAGCTATAACCACCGGCGCGATGGGCCTGCTGCGCCGGCAGCCGATCCGGCGGATAATCCTGAGGTCAACATCGGGACGGGAACCATGGAACGTCAGCGCTGGGCCCCGGTGGTTGACCGATTCATCGCTGAACTTCGCGACTTCGATTTCTTGGGCCGGCACCTGGACGTGCGAGAAAACGTGAAGTTCCGGGGCGGCCACCTATCCCGCTGGATCCACGATAACTTCTCCGAGTCTGCATGTGTTCTGGCAATCGAGTTCAAGAAGTTTTTCATGGACGAGTGGAGCGGCGAGTTGGATCAGCAGGCGAATGAGGCAATCCAAAGAGCGCTTGCGGCAACGGTGCCCGGTGTACTGGAGTCTTTGGGCGACCTGACCACGGACTGAGATGGCGACGCGCGGTAAATCGACACGTGTGCCCAAGCAGCTGATTGATACGATCGGTGAACGCTTGCGTCAAAACAGAAGGGTTCGACGCAAGCTGCCGATCTGGGGACGCCTACATATAGACCGGCAGCTTCCCTTCCTCGTCGCCTATCGTCGGCCGCCGAGTCGTGAGGATGCCGGCACGGACCGGCTTGTCCTCGGGGAGGCCTCTTACCTGCTGGCGGCCGGAGAGCGTGCGAGCCAGGCAAGTCTCAGTGAACTGGTTCGTAAAGTCGCGGAGGTGCTTGGAGGCGGCGTCTTCGGCGGGTTCCTAGTCCTCGAGCTCTGGTCGTCAGCAGACGCCCCTAGCGCCGACCCCTCCGAGTCGCGCGTGCCGCTGTTCCGCATCCACACCGCGAACGATCCAGCGCTGCAGTCTACTGTGCAGGCGCTTGAAAAGGCGCTAAAGGCCACAAAGATCCTCCGCGTCACCCCCCGGGTCGAGCGCGTGCGCAGTCGCAAGACCGCGCCCGCCGGGTTGCGAGCGCTGCTTACCTCGCAGGAGGCCCGTCAGTTGGGCGCCCATATCCTGGGACTGGAAATCCGGCCCATCTATCGTGATCCCGCGACCGGACAGGTTTACCCGCGGGTCTTGCACACGGTTCACCGGCGACTTTCCCGGGCACTGAAGCGCACGTTCTTCGAATTCACGCGCTCTCAAACCACGCAATTGCCGCCGCACTACCAGGCACTGGGGCGGCGGGCGATGGTCAAGGCTGTCTGGGAGGTCGACGGACAGCTGGCCGAGATCAGTAACGGCTTCGACTTCCTGCTCTACGTCACACCGGCCAATCCTGAGGAAGCCTGGCGAGCTTTCAAGAAGAAGAAGTGCGAGATCGTTCCCGCGTTCACCTATCGACCGCTTCCCGTTGAACCCGCACTGCTCAAGCGACGGCTGTATCAGATCCCGATCGAGCGGGTCGAGGACCCCGTCCTCGCCGAGTTGTTCAGCGAGAAACAGGTCGAGCTGGACCGGAAGTTGACGATGTTGTTGGACCTAGGGAGCCGGCGCTTCCTCTACGGCAGCCTGCAGGTGTTCGGCGATGTCAGCCAAGAGTTGGTGCGTCTTTCTGAAGAGCTGCTGGAGCGGCTGCCACGCCGCAGTCGCGGCGACTCCCGACGCGACAACGTCGACGCCGAGGGATTCGCTCGACGCGCCCAAGAGGAAATCGCTTATTTCAGGAAGGCAGATCATGAGTTGACGAACTCGGTCGAGATCCGCAGCGACATCACCGGCTTGATGGTGTCGCGCGGAAACCTGTTGGTGGGGGAGCAAGCTAACATCCCGGCTGGGCGAGTCGAAGCCTTGATCCAACACGAGGTCGGCACACACCTGTTGACCTTTGTAAACGGTCGAGCCCAGCCGTTCAAGCAGCTCTACTCTGGCCTGGCCGGTTACGAAGAACTCCAGGAAGGTCTCGCCGTGCTGGCGGAGTATCTGGTTGGCGGGCTGAGTGGCTCACGCATGCGGCTGCTGGCGGCGCGTGTGCTGGCGGTTCGCCACCTTGTCAGCGGCGCCTCGTTTATCGAGACTTTCCGGTTTCTAAATCGCGCGCACAATTTCGATCAGCGGACCGCCTTCATTATCACGATGCGCGTCTACCGGGGTGGCGGTTTGACCAAAGATGCCACGTACCTGAGAGGGCTCGTGCGCCTTACGGAGTACCTGCGACGGGGAGGAGATTTCGAACCGTTGCTGATTGGAAAGATCGCGGAGAATCACGTTCCGATCGTGCGTGAACTGCTCTGGCGCCAGGTGTTGAAGCCGCCACCGCTGCGACCTCGTTACCTGGATGATCCGCGGTTTCCTCAACGACTGACGCACATTCGGAACGGCGTCACACCATACGACCTCGTCGAGAAGGAGATGAAGTAATGAGAATCGGCTTAATGGTCAACGATATCAAGACCGAAGAACCCGGTTACACCACGACGCGCTTGGCAATGGCCGCGATAAACTTGGGCCATGAAGCCTGGGTGCTGGGAGCCGGCGACTTCGCCTACGATGACGACGAAAAAGTGTACGCGCGGGCGCGCTCGGCTGCGAAGAAGACCTACAAGAGCTCCGAGGTCTACCTGGCCGATCTGCACAGTAAGAAGGCGCGGGTCGAGCGTATCTGTGTAGATGACCTCGACATTCTGCTGCTACGCAACGATCCATCGACCGACACCGGCCTGCGAGCCTGGGCTCAGAGCGCTGGCATCGTCTTTGGCCGCGCGGCGATGCGCCATGGCGTCATCGTCCTCAATGACCCGAATGGCCTGGCTAAGGCGATGAACAAGATGTATCTGCAGCTGTTTCCAGAGGAGATTAGACCGAAGACACTGATCACGCGTGATCGCGACGAAATCAAGCGGTTCGCCAAGGATCAGGGCGGCCGGATGGTTTTGAAGCCTCTCCAAGGTTCCGGCGGTCAAAGCGTCTTCCTCGTCCGCCCCGACGACATGGCGAACTTGAACCAGATGATCGATGCGGTCAGCCGCGACGGCTATGTCATCGCGCAAGAGTACCTGCCGGCCGCAACCGAAGGAGATACACGCCTCTTCTTGATGAACGGCGAGCCGTATCGGTTCAAGGGCAAGCACGCAGCATTCAGGCGCGTCAGGTCCGGCGACGACATGCGGAGCAATATCCACGCCGGCGGCAAACTCCGTCAGGCGGAACTCACCGACGTGCACCTACATGTCGCGGATGTCGTACGCCCGAGAATCGTTCAAGACGGGATGTTCCTCGTCGGCCTCGACATCGTCGGCGATAAGCTGATGGAGATCAACGTATTCAGCCCGGGCGGCCTTGGCAGCGCGCAGAAGTTTGAAAAGGTCAATTTCGCCCATGGCATCATCCACGCCTTGGAGCGCAAAGTCGCGTACATGAGCCACTATCGCCGCAACTTCGACAATATTGAGATGGCGACCTTGTAGCTCGGGCCGGCCTGGCTAAAGCTGAAGCGCTGCCGCCGTGCCGCGTAGCGCCAGGCTAGGTGGATCTCAGCGCAGCGCCAGTTCTTCGAGTCGGCGCTGCGCCGCTTCCACCTGAGGCTGCAGTTCAGGATCGGCATCCTGCCAGAGCTCGATGAAGCGGGCAAAGTGCTGGCGCGCTGGTTCGGGCTGGCCCAGCCGATCGTAGATCTCGGCGCGTCGGCGATGCGCCATGGCCAGGTAGGGCAGCTCGAACGGTGACGTCTCCGCCAGGTTAGCATACCACCTCAGCGCTTCCTCGTCGCGTCCCTGCGACTTCAGAAGCTCTGCCCTGTTGAACCGTTCGAAGACTTGGCCGAACAGCGGTGATGCCATCGACTGGCCATACCACGTCTCGAGACGTGCCGCCTCCAGCTGTGCCAAGGCCTCCGCGGCGCGATTTGGATCCTGAGAGAGCAGGCTTTGGGCCCGCACGCTGTGCGCCAGGTCGAGTGCTATGCTCCCGGCTGTGCGCGGTACTTCGACCCCTGCCAGCTGATCCGCATGGCGACTGGCCGCCGCCGTGGCGCCCAGCCGAGCCTCGAGGATTCCCAGCAGGTACAACCTGATCAACGGATGGAGCGAGTCGTGGGCTGTGAAGACGATGCTGGGGTTATCGCTCACCGCAACGCTGGCCGGGTCCAGGCGCTCGAGCTGCCCCGCCAGTCGCTGCAGCTCTTCCCCCTGGACGGGGACGAAGGGGATGACGGAAAGCAGCGCGCGGAACTCGAGGGCCGTACCCCGATCGACCTCGGCCAGCTTATCAAGTTCCTCTTCTGCCGCAACCCACTTCCCTCTTGCCAGTTTGAGATAGGCGCGCCAGGCGTACCCGAGGCGTCGAGCCTCAGCGGAACGCTGCGGCTCGGTTAATATGTAGGCTATGTTCTCGGCACCGTCGAGATTCCGGGCATAGACTGCAGTGGCCCAGACGGCGAGTGCGACACCGAGGTCTTCGGCACGCCTGAGTCGTTCCAGAGTCGCGGCCATTGCCGATTCATCGCGCAGAGCGAAAGCACGAAGCGCTTCGACCTCCAGCGTTCGTTCCGGCTCCGGGTTGAGAACCATGAATCGTCTGACGAGCGAATCGAGCAACTCGTAGTTACCGTCGTAGGCTTCGACCCTAGAGAGATGAATCAGCGCGGTGGAATGCCGGGGATCGAACTCCAAGACTTTCTCGAGCGCCTCGCGCGATGCTGTAAAAGAGCGACCGTGTATCGGACCGGCATGGAAGAGCACCTCGGCCAGATCGAGCCACGCTTCCATCTCATCGGGGTAGGTTCCGAGGATCGAACGGTACAGCTGCTCGGCCTCGGAATTGGCGCCCCGTCGCCGAGTTAGGAACGCCTCGAGCATGCGTCGATCGCGATCGGTTAAACGTTGCGAGTAGCGTACAGCCTGCTCGGCCGCCTCACGAGCCAGCTCATCCTGAAGGTTCCACTCCGCCACCATGCTCAGCCGGTAGTGGGCCAGCGCAAAAGTGCTGTCCAGTTCCGTCGTGCGACGGAACGCCTCCACCGCCGCGCCGAACTGTGCCCGGCGGAATAGCTCTTCGCCCTCGAGGAACGACTTTAGCGCGGGCAGGCTAGCAGTCGTGACCGCAGCGATCCGCCGCACACGAGCCGCCGGACCGCCGCTCAAGCCGCTGAGCAACTCGGTGGCCAGCTCGTCCACCAGCGCGAACAGATCGTCGACCGCACCTTCGACGGAACCCTCGCTGATAGGCCCGCGCCCGACGCCGCGATCGTAGAGGGAAGCGGCGAGCTGCAGCTTGCCACCCACCTCGACCAAGTCACCGACAACATAGAGGTCGGCGCCGAAACGGGCAGCGATCCGCCGAGCAGTCGCCGGGTCACCTGCGTTGAAGGTTTCTTGTTCGACGTAGCGGAGTAGCGTACGCGGATCGACGCTGCGCAGGTCACCGGCGCCATCCAGCTTCGTACTCAGCAGGTTAACCATTCCTTCTTGCAGATAAGCCAGCTCGGGGCTGGCCTTAACGGAAAACGGAAGAACGGCGACAGCCGAGCGGCCGGCGTCGACTATTGGCAGGTCCGGCTGTCCACGCTTCACCAGGTCCGAGCCGCCGCTGAACCATGCAGCCACAAACAGCAAGACGATGGCGACCAGCGCAGCGAGCCCGGCGAGCCAACGCCGGCTGCGTGGCTCGGCGACGATCGCAGCCAGTTCGTCGGTATCGGCCGCTTCCGTTCGCTTCACACCCTCCGGCGTCAGCTCGAAGGCCCAGGCGAGAACGAGGGCGATGGGGAACCCGACCAGGACCAGGCCAACCATCAGGGTGACGGTCCAGTCGGGCAGGCCCAGCCGCGGGAAGAACAGGTCGGCGGCCTCGACCACGACAAAAGACGTCGCACCGTAGACGGCTGCGACCCTGAAGACGTGCCGGCGCTTCAGTTCGGCCAGAAAGGCGTGAATCGACGAAATTCGCTGGGTCATCGGTCAGCAAGATGTGACGGTCGGATGCAGGACTGCAAGCTCTGGCTGAAAATCTGCCGCCTAGCTCACCGATCGAGATGTCAGGCGGAGCGAATCAGGGCCGCTAGCGGTTCCGGGCCCAGGCTCTGGGCCTGTCGCAAATCCTTGAATAAGCGTGGATGTTTAGGCGGCCCCAGACAATGAGCCAACCACGTTTGCGAGTCACTTGCCCTTGCAAGGCGCTTGGCCTAGCTTGCGCGCCACTCCTACAGTATGAGTGTCGCACGGTCATGCCGTCACATCGACCGGCTGCAGCAATCCCCTTAAGCGGAGGAACAACGTGGGAATCATTTCGTGGATACTGTTCGGTTTGATTGCCGGTGCCGCGGCCAAGTGGATCATGCCGGGTCGTGATCCCGGCGGCATCATCGTCACCGTCATTCTGGGAATCGTCGGCGCCGTGCTCGGCGGCTTCATCGGTTCATTCATCGGTTTTGGCGGGGTCTCCGGGTTCGACATCCGCAGTTTCGCAGTGGCCATCGGTGGCGCGTTGCTCGTGTTGTTCGGCTACCGGAAGATGAAGAAAGCGTAGCCTCGTGAGCCAGGCCGGCCAGGCCGCGACCGGGGGGCCGCGGGTCCGCAAAGGTGCCTGCCTGGTGCTCTTCGCGTTCGACGTGGCGCCGTACATCGATCTGGTCGAATGCGAGCGGCGCATGATCACCGCCAAGCACCGCCAGAAGATTGAAAAGAGGCGGCGCGCGCTGGAGTACTTCGAATACCGACCGGCACCGCTGGCCATCACCCTGGAAGCCGAACCCATCGCGGTCGGCGATCACCGGAGCCAGGCAAGCGTCGATGTGGTGATTTACGATTTCGGCGCCATCACGGTCACCCAGACGATCCCCTTCCAAGGCTCACTGGCCGAGCTGGCCAGTCTGGGTGATGACGTTTTCGATTGCGACGAGTTGAGGGCGCAGGCACGCTATCACGTCGAGCGGACTTTGGGGGTTCTCCCAGCCGACGAGGGCGGCTTCAACATCGCCGATATCGTCGAAGACTACCTGGTCTTTCACGTCGAGGAGTTCGACGATACGCGTACGGCGGAAGTCATCTGCCACGACCATGCGACTGAAATCGCCCAACTGTTGCGCGCCGAGCCCGGATCACTTTCTAAGCAGGAAATCGCCGATGCCGTTGCACAGCGGATCGCTTTCAGCCCTTCCGACCTGGCCGTCCTCGACTGGAACGCCGCGCTGATCTACGGCCGCGAGGTGGAAGATCTGCGTACGGTGATCGAGTTCGCCAACGTGCAGTTGTTGGAGATGCGCTTCCTCGACCGCCAGCTGGATCAAGCTTTGGAACGGTCTTACGAGATCGTTTCGCACCGGCGCTGGCGCTGGCTCTCTACCTTGCGGTTCTACCGGCGCGACGTGCGGCAGATCGCGCGCATGCAGGTGGACGGCGCGATCCTGTTCGAGCGGGTCTCGAACGCGCTGAAGGTATTCGGCGAGGAATATCTGAGCCGGGTGTATGAACTAACGGCGGACCGGCTGCGGTTGGCCGCCTGGGACGCCTCGACGATCCGTAAGCTGGGGACGATCGACAGCATCTACTCGAAGCTGACCGACGAGGCCGCCGTCAACCGGCTAGAGGTGCTTGAGTGGATCATCGTCTTTCTGATAGCCATATCGATCATCCTGTCTTTCGGCGCCTAGACACCGCTGGAAGTAGACGCCGGACCTAAGCTCGGGCGGCAAACAGATAACCGACCGTCGCGACAACAGCCGTCAGCACGCAGCCCCACGTCATATCGACAGCAGCGACCAACGTCGGAAAGTCCTTCAGCGTGGCAAGGTTCGTAAGATCGTAAGTGGCATAGGCGACGACACCAAAGAAACCGCCCAGCAACACCGCCCTGCCCAAAGAACCCCGCTCGACCGCCGGCAGTACTGCAAACACGACTACCGCGGCGACGAACAGCAGATAGAAGATGATGGCGGGAATCCAGCGGACATCGGGACTGAGCAGGTGGCCTAGTTGCTGGCGGTAAAAGCCGCGAGCGATCAGGCCGAGCCAGGCGAAGTCCAACACCAGGAACGTGACCAACGATACCGCGAACGTCTGTGCGAAGAGGGCGGGTCTCATGAGGGCTCCTTTTTGACTAAGTGGTTGGGCAAGCTAACATTCTCAATCCGCAATTACTGAAAGGCTACGATCCGGGACAGCGCCAGTCAAAGTGATCAAATACGGCAAATGAAATCGAACCGGCGTCGACCGCAGAAAATCTTCCTGTGGAGCGCAGGGGTTTCCAGCGGGCTGCTGCTGCTGCTGGGCGCAGCGATCCGCTTGACCACCTTCCATCCGCCGCCGCAACAGGCAGAGCCGGTTCACTGTCCCGCAGACGCTCCACTCCTCGAAGCCGGCCAGACCTTCAAGGTGATGACCTGGAACGTCCAGTACATGGCTGGCAAGGACTACGTTTTCTGGTACGATGTCGCTGACGGCTCGGGCCCCGACCTGCGGCCTTCGCCGGAGGCGATCAGCCGAACGTTCGCTGAAGTGGCGCGTGTGATCGGCGAGGAGCGCCCCGACCTGGTTCTCCTGCAAGAGGTCAACGACGGTGCGAGGCGCACCGACCACGAGGACCAGTTGGCAAGGCTGCTCACGCTGTTGCCCGTCGAGTACTCTTGCCACGCGTCAGCCTTCTACTGGAAGGCGGCGTTCTTACCGGAACCGCACATCATGGGGTCCGTGGGGATGAAGCTGTCGACGGTCTCCAGGTACCGGATCGAGTCGGCCACGCGCCATCAGCTACCGATGGTCCCAAAGGACTTCTTCACCCGGCAGTTCTATTTCCGGCGTGCCGTGCTCGAGGCGCGTTTGCCGGTCCGCGACGGTCCGGCGTTCGTGGCGCTGAATACACACCTCGATGCGTTCGCCCGGGGCAGCGACACGATGGCGCGTCAAATCGCGAAGGTGAATGAGCTGCTGTTTCTATTGACGCGCGAGCGGTTGCAGTGGGTCATCGGAGGCGACTTCAACGTGTTGCCGCCTGGCCCGCAGTACGAGGGTCTGCCTGAAAGCGAGCGGGTCTGGTATGACCCTGAGAGCGAACTGACGCTGCTGTTCGACCGATACCAGGCCGTTCCCAGCTTGGCCGATCTAAGCGGGCCCAGCCCGGCAGAGTGGTTCACTCACTTCCCGAACAACCCGGAGGTGCCGGGTCCGGCCTTGACGCTCGACTACTTGTTTGTCAGCGACGGGATGCGGATCGAGACGAGCCGTGTCCGCCGTGACGATACGCTGGCGATCTCCGACCATCTTCCCGTCGTCGCCACGGTCACGTTGCCGAACCCGGACAGCGCGACCGCTGCGAATTAGTCGCCCGCCGGCTGGCTGAGCTCGGCCGCGGAGCGCGGCCCGCCAACAACCAGCCGCTTGAGCGAAGTAGCCAGGCCGGGAACGGCCAGTTAGGCGCAGGGCACGACGATCAACGTGAGCAGCGTTGAAACCGTTCCGGCACGCGGCTACGATAACCCATCAATCGGTGGTATTCGGACAGGAAGTTTTACGTGTACTTCTAATCTGATGTCACCGCAACACTCTTCGCGCCCCCACCCAGCGGTCCCGATACCAGCGGTCATTGGCATCACCGGTTCCGTCCAGTAACCCGACCCTTACCCCTCCCGATGTGGTCGCATGGATGAACTGCGCGTTGCCGATATAGAGGCCCACGTGTGTGACCCGCCCGCCACGGTTGGAAAAGAGAAGGATGTCTCCCGGCAATAGCATCGCGATGTTCGGAGCGACCGCAGTTCCGGACTGGCCTTGGTCACGGCTGGTCCTTGGGATGCTCACACCATGTTTCTGGTACGCATACCAGACGAGGCCCGAGCAATCGAAGCCCTCCTCGGTGCTCGTGCCGCCCCAGCGATACGGCTCACCCATCGCGGCCAGCGCCGTCTGCACGACGTGCACGGCCAGGGCGGAACTCCCAGCGGCGCCTTCCGTCGCTGGCATCGTCCCCGGCAGGGACTCACCGCTTTCGGGTTCGACCTGAGCCGACGCCGCCCCTCGAGAGGCGACGCTCGCGGGCGGGCGCGCCCGGCCACCGCGGCCAGCAGATCGGTACGGCTGTCCGCCCCAGCGAAACGCCAGGCCGGCACCGACGAGCCAGCCACGCCGATCGTTCGCCTTTGTATTCCAGAATCCGCGGAAGCCGCCATCCTCGACCAGGTACCCGGCCTCGAGGTTCAGCCCCAGCCAGGAAAGCGGCGTGAACTCGACGCCGAGACCTGCGTTCCAGAGCGCGACTAGCCCGGTCGAGCCGCCCGGCCGCAGCGCCAGCCCCACGCCGGCAAGCGCGTAGGGCGCGAAGTTGTCCGACCCTCGTAAGAGACTGAGTTCGGGACCGAGGCCATACAGTGAGGCGGCGGTGCTATCCGGACTGATCACTGCGGAGCCGCGCAGACTGTAGCCAAGTGGTCCCCATATGTTTCGCCAGAGGGCGGCCGAGTACAGCATGGGGTTGGCACCGGACAGCTCCCAGCTGCCGACGCGAATATCGACGGCACGCTGGGCCTTCGCCAACTCCACGTTCGCTAGGAACGTTACGGCCGAACAAATGGCCGCTACCCAGCACCGACACCTCATGCGCCGCGTGTTCACTGACGCTTCGCTGCCTCCATGGCCTTCGACTTCGCCGTGCCGCTTGCCGACGACGGCGGCGGCGCCGGCGCGTGGTCGACGATCAAGACTCCGGGCTCCACGAGCTTGAGACGGCGTGCCCGGCGAACGTCGTCATCCGAGCGGGCCCGCGCATCGGGTCCGGGTGACCCAACCACGAACGAGTCCGCGTACACCTCGAAGTAATACCGCGAACCCCACGGATCCTCAGCCTTGCGGTTCCTTTGCGTTAGCCAGCCGGCGAACATACCCGGTTCTGGATACGACCCGGTCTCTCGCTCCGCAGTCTGGATATCTGCGACGATCTCTTCCAGCTGACGCTCTGCCGACCGCCGCTGTCCCGCTTCTCTGAACGGGCCAACGAGCTGCTCGCGGCTGCGCGGCAATAACAAGCCGATTCCGATCAGGACCACGATAAGCAGTAAAGCTTTCTTCATGTTCCCTCACGCGGTTAGAAGGGGTGACGTCTGGGGAGGGCACGACAGGCGGATCCGGTTACACGGCTACCGGCACTACTATGGAGGCTAAGACGCCACGGATTGTCAAGGTTTTCGGTTGGACGTCTTGGGGTGCCGTTGTCGGCGCGACTCAGCCGCGCTCGCGAACCAACTCCGACATCAAACGCCGCGCCGACTCTACTCTCGGCTGCAAATCGGGGTCGGCGTTCTGCCAAAACTCGACGAATTCATTCAGATGCTTGAGGGCAGCCGTCGTATCGTTGAGGGTGAGATAGGCTGACGCTGCACGCTCGTGCGCCAGGGGACGCAGCGAGGCATAGAGTCCCTGGTCCATGAAATTGACCCGAAAGCTGCCAGTCAGCGTGTCGTAGTTCGCGGCGGCCTCCGGCCAACGGCCCAGGGCCGCATACGTGTCACCTAGCATCAGCCGCGCATCCTCACGCAACAGGCCAAACGCGTCGCGCCGCGCGCCACGCAGGTGCTCGAGCGCATCCTCGGGCCGATTCTCCTGCAGGGCGATGACAGCGCGAACGTGCGCCGCCGCTCCGCTCGGGTGCAGCCCTGTCGAATCGACCAGCGCGTCGAGTCGTGCCAATAGACCGCGCGCTGCGCCGAGATCGCCCGCCAACGCATAACCATTGGCAGCGAAGGCCAGCCCGTAGTTCGTGGCCAGCGGCGTCGTCTCCTGACTCACGAGGGCCTCGACGCGCCGCACGTAGGGAAGTGCGCGCCCCGACGCGCCGGCCGCCAGCAGCGCGTACTCGATGTTGAGCAGCGTCAGATAAGTTGCCAGAGTGACTCCGGTGCTTTTGCCTAGCTCGATCGCTGAGTCGCCGTGGAATAGCGCCGTCTGCATGTCGCCGCGCGCCGCCAACAGCGACGACATGAACCAGTGTCCCCAGAGGCGCACGATATCGGAAGGGTCCTCTAATGTCCTGAGCGCTTCCGCTTCCGCCGCAGGGAAATCGTCGAAGTAGATGGGCTGGCCGGTGGCCATGAACTTCGTGCTACCTGCATCCGGGAAGCGTTCCAGCAAAATCGCCAGGGCCGAGTCGGCGGCGGCACGCTGGCCCAGGGTACGCGCAGCGCTGGCGATGTTGATGTACCCGATGATCCCATCCGGTGAGAGTTCCACCGCGCGCCGGTACAGCGGCATCGCCTCCTCGTAGCGACCCATCCGTTCGTACAAATCGGCCAGATTGTTGATTGCCACACCGGAATCAGGATCACGTTCCAGCTCCAGCTCGTAGTAATAGGCCGCCGAATCGAGCCGGAATGATAAGGCATGATATTGCGCGCCGACCAAGTAACGCTCACGCTGCGCCAGGCGGCTGGAATGCGTGTAGGCACGATCGACGTAGCGCTGGGCCGCCGCCACGTTACCCAAGTTAGCCTGGTAGACGCTCAGTGCCCGATAGGCCGTTGCGAACGCGGTGTCTAGGGCGATGGCCTGTTCCAAGAGCGGAATCGCCGCCTCGGCGGCGCCGCGGCGCGCGTAGTCGACACCGCGCGCGAACAGTTGCAGCGCCTCCAGCGACTCCGTGGTCACCTGAGGTAACGCCACGCTAAGCTGCAAGCTGGTCAGCGATTCGCCCAAATGCCGGCGCACCAAACGCGACAGTCGCTCGACCGCGGCAACGATATCCGATTCGCCCACCGCCGTCTCGCGCAGGCGAACGGCGACATTACCACTGGCCGTCTCGACGATGCGGGCGGTCAACTGGTAACCGGTGCCGAGTTTCGATACGGAGCCGCTGATCACCGCCGGATAACCCTCACGTCGCGCGACCTCCACAGCAACTTGCTGATTAACTACTGTCGTGTCCGGTAAGCGCATTCGCTTCAGGACCTCGACCAGCTCGCTGCGACCGGCAACACCCAGGTATTCCGACTGATCGAGATCGGTTACGATCGCTTCGCGCACCGCCAGACCCAGCGCCTCCTGGCCGGGATCGTTCTCGAACTCGGCGACGACGACACGATCCTTGGCGTCGAAGAACTCGGCCGCCTCGGCCTTGACCAGAAAAAGCCCGGGGAAGCCCGCCAGCAGCCAACCTGCGGTCACAACGCCCCAGAGAGCGAAGGCGGCGACTCCGCCGACGATCGCGTTTCGCCACGAGAATAACCGCCGGACACGCTGGCTCCGTCCCGCCGCCGCACCGGCCGGCTCAAAGCCAACCGAATCGGGCAAGAGTGTGGGATCGGAGCGCCGAGCCGCGTCGCCGCTTGTCTGCACGAACGTGGTCACGAGGATGACCGGCAATCCCGCCAACAGCAGCGTGAAGGCGAGCGGGAAGAGCCAGGACGGCATGCCGAAGCGGTCGATAAACAGGTCGACAGCTTCAAGGACGGCGTAGGAAACGCCGAGGTAGACCAACAATGCCTGCCAGAGCGCTCGCCGATGTATGACTCGAAGGACTCGCCCGACGTCGCTCATCGTAGGCGCCGGAATCTTAGCCGGAACGGGAAACGCTTCATGGCGGCTATAATGGGAGAGTTGACCTCGAATGCCAAGACCGTTGCCATCTGAGCGCTACAAACCGCAGTCAAGAATCAGCTTCTGGCCTTTGGCCGTAGTTGGCGGCGGTCAGTGACAGCTGGGATACCCTGCGGAAAGCGCGCGTAGATCCGCAGCTTGTTCAGCTCGACATCTGGATAGATCTCACGCGGCTCGCGGGAGTGCGCCGCTGCGGCGATCGATGAGGTGATGATCCAAGCCGGCGAGGAGAAGAGTAGAAGCCAACCGTGGGAGATCGTGCCCAGCGTTCCAGCCAGGCCCCAGAGCGCGAGCGTGCCCGCCGCAGAGTTGTAGCCGGTGACGTTCAGCTTGGCGACACGTCGAACCGGGATCACAACTAGACCCCCAGTTGTGAGGACGTACACACTGTCGCGGTTCACGGCGATCAGTTCACCATCGGTTTGCGTGCCAGCCGAATCCCTAACCATCGCCCAGCCACCATAGGCTTCGTGGCTAGCCTCTGCTGCAGGTGATAACCAACCGGAGGGGGCCGTATTGCGCGCACAGCCCAATACCAGAACTGAGGCAAGGAGGCAAAGCAGGCCGCGTCCGATGTAATTACTGGCGGACATAGCGGCTGCTCCAGAAGAGCTCTTCCATCTTCGGCTCGATCTGCTTGAACCGCGGGGCAAGAGCCCGCAAGGCCGCCGGGGGATCAAGAAAGATCTGGGCGGCACTGGCCGGGTTCTCGTCTGACAGCCATTCCTCGCGCATCCACTCTAAATAGTAGCCCCGGGTCTCGACAAACAGTTCCCGCTCTGCGCCGCTTGCTGGCAACGCGTAGACAAAGGTGTAGACATCGCCCGGCAGCGTGACGAGTTTCGCGTCGCGGTCGACGATTTGTCTTAACGCCTCATCGTCCTGGATTCCATCGCGGAGCACAAGCCTGGGTGATAGACGTTGCACGGTGGCGCGCCCCTCTAAGACAGCCGCGGCTATCCAATCCAGCCGCCAGAGGCCTCGAGTCAGCCGGAGTCGGACCCTCAGCGGTTCGCCACTTGATGCACCGAGGCGAACAAGCTGGACGTCGGTAGCCAGCGGACCCGTCTCGCCGACGTCTCCCGCAACCACCCAGTCGTTCGACTCGTTCTTGAGCAAGACCTCAACACGTCCCAAGACCTGGCCGATCCCACCGGCGCGCGCCTTGAGTGCGGAATCACCGCGCTCCAAGGCTGCCAACCAGTGGCCCGCCGAGGTGCCCATAAAGGCCAAACCCTGATAGAAAAGGTATGTGCTCATCAGCGTCTGTCGCGCGGCGATCACTATGCCGATCTCACCGGCCGGCAGCGCTGGGAATTCCAGGTCCACATATTCGCGAGCGGCGAGGTCGGCGGAATCGGCAAGGCTGTATCGCTCGAGCCCGTCGAACACGGCAACTTCTTCGCGGCAGTCACCCTGCTCTGCCATGCATGACGAAGCTTCGATCAGCTGCGTCGCCTGCCACAACTCGCCGGAGCGCGTGGCGAACGTGCGGCCGCCCTCAGCTCGTGAAGCCGCCAGCACGTCCACGTAGCGTACGACATGGGTTTCCAACGCCTCGTTGGTCATGCGCAAGCGCAACTCATCACCCGGTAGCTCGACCCGGTACAGCGCGTCGAGGTCCGTCGCCTCGAGTGCCGGACTGACACTTGCGGAGAAACCCTCCGCCTGTAAATCCGCCGGCGCGTCGCCCTCGACGTAGAAGGTCGGACACGATCCAAAACAGACTTTTTCAGCTGTGGCGCAGTAGATGGCCAGCCCCACGGATGCGACGGTCAGAATCGATAATGCAGCCACAGCTGGCGGATAAGTACTCAGACTGTTCGTCTCGAAGATGGCGACCGAATCGATGGAGAATCCGAAGGTGCCCGTATTCTCGACCGCGCGGTTGACACCCAACAGCTCGCCATCTCCCGATACCCGCGCCCCGGCAACGTTCCAGTCTCTGAGCACATAGACTCGTCCGTCCAGCATATGGGCTTTGAGTATGGCGGCTTTCCTGTCCAGGGTCGCAGCAGATTCAGGCTCGACCAGTTGGCGCGTGAGCTTAGAGGCGCAGGCTGTTGTAAGGATGGAAACGAACAGGAGAAACGCGACTGAACGACCCGTCGTCGAACTGCCGAATCTCATCGAGGTGCCTCAAGTTGGGGACGTTCGTATCGGGCCTGAGGATACCGACCCGGACCGACAATCTAAGTCCGGTCAGCCTGATTCAGCTAGCGGCAAGGGGCTGGGCTGGACGGCGCGATTAAAAACCTTGCCGTCGATGATGCCCGGCAAATCAGATTCGGTAGCCAATGGCCAGGACGGCATAGTGCAACCAGGCGAAGGTGAACACCTCATCCACATCCGCTCCACCCTCCAGCGTTCGATACCCGATCGCCACACTCCATGCTGCGGTCGGCGAGTAGTTGAGCCTTATCGCTACATCCTCCGCTCGCCCCTGAGGCGCCGCCAAGGCATCAATTTCGGCCTGCAAACGCCAGTCAGATGCCAAATGCAGCTCTCCGGAAAGGTGAAGCAGCGGGACGAACCCAATGTTGAAGTCGCGAGCTGAGACGTCAGCCTGGCGAAGCTCGACCTTAGCGTCACGGATCTTGGCGGTGAAGCCGAGTTGCCAGTTCCAGCGAACCCCATCGTGTAAGCGATAGCGGTAGGTCAGCCGGTAGGAGTTGAAGCGATACGCAGCATCGGTCGCGACACCCGGCTGGAAGTCTCTTCCCGCAAACTCGAGCGGCGCGCCCGGAATCCCCTCCCCCGTGATCGTCAGCGGCGCGACCAGCAAGCGCAATCCGTGCCGGCGGTTAATGTCCCAAATTCCCGTGAAGCGATAGGCGAAATAGGGGCCGGCGCCGGCGAGGTCGGCCAGTGATAGGCGTGTGCCGGTTTCGTTCGGGATTTGGACATCGTTTCGCGCCTGCCAGACGGCGCCGGCCTCGACTTCGAACGAGAAGCGCCCACCTGTCGCGGCATCCCCGGATACCTGCGCCCAAGCCGGTTGAACCAGCAGCGGAACACAAACCATTAGTAATCTGAGCTTATTCATATGCCTCCGATTGTCATGCAGGGGTAAGCTTCGTATTCTGCCCGCTGACGCAAGCCTCACCCCAACCCTACACCGACCGCGCAGTCTGAGGAGCTTAGTAAGATGAGACGATTCGCCTGGACCGTCATCGCCCTGCTGCCCACCGCCACGCTCTTAGCCTGCGGCGGCCCCAAGGTCATGGTTCCGCCCCGGATCGATCTGCGCCAGCACGAGATCCTTGGAATCATCGAATTCCGTTCTTCCAACGAGGGTAAGCTGGGACCGCTAGCAACGCAGAAGTTCACCGAGGCCGTTCGCCGCGATCAGGGACTGGTGCGGATCGTCGCTCTCGGCACTGAAGCAGAAGCCCTGCGGGAAGCCGGCAGCCGAAAGCTGGATCGCGTCGCCTATCAAGCACTCGGTCAGAAGCAGGGTCTGAGCACGATCTTCACGGGCGAACTGGTCGTGTCGGATATCCGGCCCAGCGTCCGCGTCACACCCGACCTCCGTAATGCGGGAGTGTCCGCGGACATCGACGCTACCTTGACCGCGCAGATGATCGAGACAGCTAGCGGGGCATCAATCTGGAGCCGCTCAGCCAGCGTAACGATGCGGGTGGGCGAGGTCAGCATGTTAGGTGGCCGGGATGTGGTGTTCGATGCGGAAGACCCGGAGCGCGCCTACGGTCCGCTGGTCGAGACGCTGGTCGAGCGGGTGACGCGTGAGTTCCAGGCCACCTGGGAAAGGCGATGATACGGTGACGCGGACGCGACGTCAGGCGCCGCCCGGTTTCTGCGTTGCCGGTCCCGCCCGCCGGCGCTCGAGCCAGGCGTCCAGACTAAAGCGACCCGGCCCATAGGCCCAGATCAGCAGAAAGGCGAAACAATAGAGCGCCGCCAGCTCGCCACGATTCTCGATGGGCCAGAAGCCGTTCGGATGGTGGCGCCAGAAGTAAGCGACCGCCATCTCGCCGGCGGCGATGAAGGCAACGGGACGGGTGAACAGCCCAACCATGATGAGCAGGCCGCCGAACAGCTCGATTACGCCGGCCAGCCCCCGGATCGAAAGCAACTCTACCGTCTGAGGATTCTCCGTAAACCACCCCAATAGCTTCTGCGCGCCGTGGGGCATGAACAGGAACGCAGCCATGATGCGCAGCGCGTTGAGCGCGATGGGCTGAAAGCTCCGAGCCATTGAATCGAACACACTCCCCCCTTTTCACGTGGCGAGCATCAAGACTGACCTCGTGTACGCGGCCCGTCAAGATCAGGTGAGCGTCTGGCGACTTCACCAAGTAGCCGGCATCTTACCCGGCGATGACCGATATCCCCGAATCGCTGACCGCCCTCCCTTCGGATCGCTACACCATCGAGCGTGAGCTGGGACAAGGTGGAATGGCGACCGTATACCTCGCCCTAGACGTCAAACACAGGAGGAAGGTTGCGGTCAAAGTGCTGCTCCCCGACCTGGCCGCCGCCGTCGGTGCGGAGCGCTTCCTGCGCGAAATCGAGATCACCGCCCGGCTCAACCACCCGCACATCCTTCCGCTCCTCGATTCCGGCGCAGCCGACAACTTTCTGTACTATGTGATGCCGTACGTGTCCGGCGGCTCGTTGCGCCGCTACCTAAGCCGTGACGATCGGTTGCCCCTCGAGACCGTGTTGCGCATCACTCGCGAGGTCGCCTCAGCGCTGGACTACGCCCACGGGCTCGGCGTCATCCATCGCGACATCAAGCCGGAGAATATCCTGTTCAGCGAGGGGCTGGCGGTGGTGGCCGATTTCGGCATCGCCCGGGCGGTGAGCGGAGCCGAGCGCGCCGGCCTGACCCGCACCGGCGTGACGATCGGGACCCCCGGCTACATGAGCCCCGAGCAGGCGCTAGCGACTGGTGAGCTGGATGCGAGGACGGATGTCTACAGCTTGGGCTGCGTGGTCTATGAGATGCTGGTCGGCGCGACGCCCGCCTCCTGGCCTGGGACCGAGGATGTGCGACTGGGCCGCCTGTGCGACGCGCCCCCGGAGCACCGCCTGCGGCTCGACACACTACCGGGGCGAATGGAGCAGGCGCTGACCAAGGCGTTGGCGCTGCGTTCCAGCGATCGTTTCGCAACGGCCGGCGAGCTGGCGGACGCCCTGATCGCCACCTCCCGACATACTCCACGGCTCAGTTCGGATGAGGTTCGCCGCCTACTCCAGCGCGCCGCTGAACTGCAGGCCGAGCAGCCGACCCAAGATGGCGTCCTCTCGATCGGCGCTGTGGAGCAAGTCGCCGCCGAGGTGGGCATCCCGCCCGAACACGTGCGGCGGGCGGCAAAGGAGCTGCAGCGGTCCGAGCCGCGGGCGGTTGGAGCGGTGACATCACCCAAGTACACGCCGAGCGCTTACGAGCCACGCACGAGCAAGATCACACTCGATCGAACCGTTGACGGCGAAGTCGCGAACCACGCTTACGCCATTCTCGTCGACGAGATCCAGACACAGCTCGGATTGGCAGGCCACGCCTCGGTGCTGGGTCGAACGCTCACCTGGAGCCCGGCCGTGCATGGCGAAACGAGCCGCAACATCGTCATCACCGTCACGCCGCAGGATGGGCAGACCCAGATTCACGTCGAAGAGCATCTGACGCTGAGTGGGTACCGAAAAGCGCTCTTGCCTGTTGGTGCATTGACCGCGGGCATTCTCGCACTTCCGTTTGTCCGGCTGCTCGACCCGGCCGAGCCCGTGGCCGTGCTGTTCGCCCTCGCAGCCGCTGGCGCAGGCCTTTTCTTCGCCGCGAAGTGGGTCAACTGGTACGATGCGTTGATGCGTGAACCTCAGCTGGAGAAGCTGGCCGATCGTCTGGCGGAAATCTCCGAGAGCACGGCAAACCCAGCCTTGGGACGGGGCAGCGATCCGCTCGGTCAGTGAACCGGGCAGGCCTGTGCCGGACTCACAGCAAAGCGCCCCGCGACCGACGGCGGATCGCGGGGCGCACCCAACAAGCTGGGGACTTCGGTTACTCGCGGAGCGTCAGCGTCTCGATGTTGACCGTCAACTCTTCCAACCGCTTTCGCACTTCAGGCGTCATGGTTTCCTGGTAGCGGCCGCCGAGGTGCCCTGCGAGAAACTGCTCGATCTTCGCATACATAGCCAGATTGTTGACCTCGCCGGCAAAGCCATGCCCCTCGTCAGGCGCGACCAGATAATCGACGGTCCGGCCGAGCCGGCGCATGGCGAGAACGATCTGGTCCGACTCCGCCTTCTTCACCCGCGGGTCATTGGCGCCCTGGATGACGAGCAGCGGCGCTTTGATATCTGCGGCCGAGTTGAGCGGCGACTGGGCCATCAACCGCTGACGGTCCTGTGGATTCTCGGGATTGC